>JBHIEF010000142.1:0-11182 GCA_046760465.1 Armatimonadota bacterium
CGATGACCCAGGGCGAGGACATGACGACGGCGCTGGCGAGGGCGTTGGTGGATGGGTTGGGGGGTGAGGGCGTGGAACAGGTTTGGTCCAAACTCAATCAGAAGAACGTCCAGGAAGCGGCACGGGAAGCTCAAGGGGAAGGGCTGCTTGGCTATGTGGACGCGAGGGAGGCGGCCAAGCTGATCGGGTATGCGTTGTCGGCGGCCATGCTGCTGCTGCTGACCGGGATGAGGTGGCGGTTCGGCTGGTGGCGGCTGCACCCGGTGGGCTACGCGGCCAGCACCATCTGGGCCACCAACTTCATGTGGTTCTCCATGCTGGTGGGGTCGGCGCTGAACTTCCTGATCCTGCGCTACGGGGGCCTGAGGACCTACCGGCGGGCGCGGCCGTTCTTCCTGGGGCTGATCCTGGGGGACTTCCTGATGATGGCGGTGTGGTTCGTGGTGGATGCGGTGACGGGGGTGAGAGGGTTCAGGCTGTTTGGGGATTGAGGCGACGGGCGGGAGGCGACACGGCCCACAGCCGGCCGCCGCAGGAACGGCCCACCACCCTCCACCTCCGCAGGCTGAAGCCTGCGACTACCCACAGCATACACCAGCCCCCGCCACAGCGGGGCAGGAGGCAAGCTCCTGCCCTACGTGAGTGGCCAGTCCCGGCCGCGTTGGCGGTATTGGCCGCCCGCGAGGGAACGTCTGCCTCCAGCCGTGCCCTGCGGCGGTCGCGTCTCTGGCAATGTCGTTGCAGTTATCCAACGTGGTGTGTCCCGGAGGCAGTGGGGGTCAGGGGGTGGGTATTCACCAGGTAGGAGGGGCTTGGCGCCGCAGGCGGCAGGAGAACGAGGCAGGGGCGCGAAATCTAGAGCAGTCTCCTCGGGGCATTGTCGGGGGCGTGATGGGCTATGCAGTGGGGCTGTGAGAGATCGAGGAAGCTCTGTCGCATCGGACTGGTGGCGTTGTGCCTGGGTGCCTGGGCGGGCGCCGCGGCGGCGGGGAACGAGGTGCACGTTCTGACCGTCACGGGCACGGTGTCGCCGGCGATGGAGCGCTATATCGAGCGCGGCCTGCGCGAGGCGCAGGTGGCCGAGGCGCAGTGCGTGGTGCTGCGGCTGGACACGCCGGGCGGGCTGATGGACACCACGCGCTGCATCGTGGCGGACATCCTGGCCTCGCCCGTGCCGGTCGTGGTGTACGTGTGGCCCTCGGGGGGCCGGGCGGCCTCGGCGGGGGCGTTCATCGTGCTGTCGGGGCACGTGGCGGCCATGGCGCCGAGCACCAATATCGGTGCTTCGTCGCCGGTGTTCATGGGGGGCGGGACGCCGGGAGGCGAGGAAGAGGAGAGCGAGAGTGCGAGCAGACAGCTCGAGACGCTGCTGAAGAAGGCCACGCACGACGCGGCGGCGTTCATCCGGGCCATCGCCGAGAAGCGCGGGCGCAACGCGGAGTGGGCCGAGCTGGCCGTGCGCGAGGGCGTAGCCGCCTCCGAGCGTCAGGCGCTGGAGAAGAACGTGGTGGATCTAGTGGCCAGGGACCTGGAGGACCTGCTGACGCAGTGCGAGGGGCGCACGGTGGAGGTGGAGCAGGGAGAGGTCACGCTCAAGACCGAGGGCGCGCCGGTGGTGGAGAACGAGATGCGGTTCGAGGAGTCGCTGCTGCTGGCCCTGGCGCACCCGAACCTAGCCTACATCCTGCTGCTGGTGGGCATCTACGGCCTGATCTTCGAACTGCGGAACCCGGGGTTCGGGGGCTCGGGGATCGTGGGGGCCATCTGCCTAGTGTTGGGGCTGTACTCGCTGTCGGTGCTGGACTTCTACTGGGCGGGGCTGCTGCTGATCCTGATGGGGGTGGGGTTCTTCGTGGCGGAGATCAAGGTGCCCAGCCACGGGCTGCTGACCGTGGGGGGGGCGGCGGCGCTGTTCTTCGGCTCCATCATGCTGTTCCCCAAGCAGCAGATGTCGGTGTCTCTGCCGCTGATCGTCGGCATGACCGCGCTCACGACCGTGTTCTTCCTGGCCTGCATCACCGCAGGCCTGGCCTCACAGCGGCGCAAGGTGGTGACGGGGACGGAGGGGCTGGTTGGGCTCCACGGAATCGTGCGGCGGGCGGTGGACCCGGAGGGGCAGGTGTTCGTAGACGGGGCGTTGTGGCGGGCGCGGGCCGAGGAGCCGCTGGAGGCGGGCACGGTGGTGGAGGTGGAGGCGGCCGAGGGGCTGCTGCTGACGGTGCGCCGGTCTGAGGCGATTCCCGAGGAGCGCGCTTAGCTGCCGGGGACGGGTCCTGGCGGGAAACTCTTTCGCATCGTGGGGAGGAGAGACCGATGAGCGAGACGATTGGCTGGTTGCTCGGCGGAGCCGGCGCGGTGGCCTTCATGATCCTGGCCAGCGCCATCAAGGTGGTGAAGGAGTACGAGCGGGGGGTGGTGTTCCGCCTAGGGCGGCTGATGGACGCCCGGGGGCCAGGGCTGTTCTTCATCATCCCCATCATCGAGCAGATGGTGAGGATAGACCTGCGCATCGTGACCCTGGACGTGCCCGAGCAGGACGTGATCACCCGCGACAACGTGCCGGTGAAGGTGAACGCGGTGTGCTACTACCGGGTGATGGACCCCTCGGCGGCGGTGGTGCAGGCGACCAACTTCCACATGGCCACGTGGCAGATCGCCCAGACCACGCTGCGCAGTGTGCTGGGGCAGGCGGAGCTGGACCAACTGCTGGCCGAGCGGGAGCACATCAACCAGACGCTGCAACAGATCATAGACGAGGCCACGGATGCGTGGGGCGTGAAGGTGACGACGGTGGAGGTCAAGGACGTCAACCTGCCCGTGGACATGCAGCGGGCCATCGCCCGGCAGGCGGAGGCGGAGCGCGAGCGGCGGGCCAAGGTCATCTCGGCAGAGGGCGAGTTCCAGGCCTCGCAGCGGCTGATGGAGGCGGCCGACGTGTTGGGCAGGAACCCCATATCGGTGCAACTGCGGTTCCTGCAGACGCTGATCGAGGTGGCGGCGGAGAACAACACCACCACCATCTTCCCGGTGCCCATTGACCTGATCAAGCCGTTGATGGCGAAGCTGGAGGGAGGGGGCGGGGAGGGGCGGGAGTAGCGGCATAGGTGTCGGGCAGGAATGCCCGACCCACGTAGCACCTCGAGTCGAGCCTGTAGGTCGGCCATTCCTGACCGAGTCACTTGCCACGACTCGCCGCGGGGACGCGGCTCCTACAAAGGCTGGCGGACGGGCTCACCGCGGTATGGGCAGGAGGAGGTGCGAGGGGCGGTCGCGGTCGTGGTAGATGGTGTTGTGGGCGACCTTGGGGTCGCCCTCTTCTCGCTTGCTCTTGCCGTTGTTCGGATTGGCGTCGAAACGCGGATAGTTGCTGCTGGAGATGGCCAGGCGCAGGCGGTGGCCGCGGTTGACGATGAGGCTGGTGGACCAGAGGTCTATGGTGAAGAGGTAGGGCTTGCCGGGGAGCAGGAAGCGCTCCTGCTCGGAGGTGTCGCGGAAGCGGGCGCGGAGGATGCCGTCCAGCACCAGCAGGGAGCGGCCGTCGGGGTAGACGTCAGTCAGCTTGGCGGTGAAGTCGGTGTCCACGCAGTCTGAGGAGGCCCAGAGCTTGACCAGGATGCGCCCGGTGACCTCCAGGGGCTCCTCCAGCGGCTCGGTGGTGTAGAGCAAGACGTCGTCGCGATCCTCGACCTGGCGCTGATCGAAGCACCCCTTGGGCAGGAAGAGATTGCCCCCGCCGTGGGTGGGGACGGGGTCCCGCGGATCGTAGTCGTAGGCATCGGGCTGCTCGGCGGCGGGCTCGTCCCACGACAGCAGGCCGCCCTCGCGCAGATAGAGCGGAGTCGGGCGCGCGGGCGGGGGCCAGTCCGGGACCTCGCGCCACTCGTTGCCGGGGGCGTTCGGGTCGCTCAGGTCGCCCATCACGTAGTAGGCCACGGGGGGCCATTCCTCGATGCCGGTGTCCTCGCCGCGCAGGTAGTGGTTGAACCACTCGTAGGTGTCCATGTGTCGCGGCAGCAGGGCATTGCGGGGGAACTCGACGTCGCCGTGCCTGTTGGCGATGCCGTGTGGCCAGGGACCCATGATCAGGCGCTGGCGGCCCCTGGCGCCCTCGCCGCCCCGGTGCTGGAGGGCGACGAAGGCGTCTATGGTGCCCTGGTTGAAGATGTCGTACCACCCACCCCAGTGGAGGGCGGCGGCGTGGGATTGCTGGGGCACCTCCAGCAGGTTGGTACCCTTCCACAGGTCGTCGTAGGCGCGGTGCTCGGCGAGCATGCCCTCGAAGAGGGCCCAGTTGTTGGCCACCAGCTTCAGCCACTGCTCGGCCAGGGACTTGCGGAGCACGCCGCCCTGGAGGCAGGCGTGGGCGTAGAGGTCCGGGGTGGCCAGGCCGATGTGCTGAGCCTTGAGGGCGGGGTGGCCGGTGCCGGCGAGCAAGTACTGGGTGATGCCGGGACCGGAGGCGCCGTAGGTGCCGATGCTGCCAGTGCTCCAATCCTGCTGCGCCAGCCACTCGACGGTGTCGTAGCCGTCCTGCAACTGGCCCCAACCGTCGGGCAGGAAGATGGCGACGGTGGGCTTGGTGCCCGCGCCGCTGCGCAGGTTCTGGATGGCCACCACGTAACCCGCGTCCAGGAAGCGCTCGGCCTCTGCGGCCACGCCGCCGACGAGGCCGCGACCGTATGGGGTGCGGTGCAGCAGGATGGCGTACGGGCCGGGGGCCTTGGGGAAGTAGAGGTCGGTGAGCAGCTCGGTGCCATCGCGCATGGGGATGTCGGCGGTCTCCACGCGGTCGGCGTGATCGCGCGGCGCAGCGAAGCAGAGCGACGAGCCCAGTGAGAGCGACAGCAGCAGCGCGAGTGCCCGAGCGGCTGCGCAGGGGTGTCTAGGCATGGTTGATTCTCCGAGAAGAAGAAGCTATTGCCGCTCGTAGCTTTCGGCTCAGGCGGGGGGATTACCTTGTGGGCAAGGGGAGCTGGGCGATGCGGTGGGGGCGAGAACGGCACCACCTCCGGCCACCCCCGCAGGCTCAGCACCGCCACCGCCGGCCGCAAGCCTGCGACTACCCACGGCGCCCCCAGACCGGGTCACACACCACAGGCCACCTAATCCGGCGTGGCCTTGGGGTCGGTGGTGAGCCAGAGGCGGTCGAGTTTGGCGCCGCCCTCGCGGGTGAGGAAGGACAGGTGGGCCTCGCCGGCGGCGAGGTCGAGAGTGTCGTCGCCGGAGGGGCGGTCGGTGACGCGGACCCAGGTCCACTGCCGATGTACCCCCGTGTGCCACTCCCAGCGCAGCGTCTCATCCCCATCCGGGTTCCTCAGAGCCAGGTAGAAGGAGTCGTCGGCGGGCGTGGGCGTCAGCACGCGCGCCCAGACGGCATAGGCGCCGGCTGACCGGACGTCCAGGCGCCACTCGGCTCCGCCCCGGCCGGGCTCCTGGGCGCCCGGCTCGCCGGGCATCCAGACGAACTTGCCGCCGGAGGCGTTCGGATCGTCAGCAACGACCATGGGCCAACGGATGCGGTGGGCGGTCTGGGCCTCGATGTAGACGCCCGCCGGATCGGCGCCGAGGGCGATGGGCGGCTGCGCCAGGGGCGCGAGCATCTCCCGAACGGCGGGCAACCGGCGCAGGATGTCGAGGCCAAGGTCCTCGCCGTCCACGGCTAAGACCACGCGGGGCGCGGCGCCGCCGGTCACGCTGAGGCGGCGGCGCGTGGCGAGGTCCACTTCGAGGGCCAGCTCCCCGCGCAGGCCGGGGGCGCTGAGGCGCAGTTGGTCGCCTGCGAGGTTGGCACTCAGGCGCGCTGCCACGAAGGCCTCCAGCTCCTCGTCGGACTCGCAGGCTCGGATCCAGAGGCCGGCGAGGGCGCGCCCGGCGTCAAGGGAGCCAGGGCCGCGGTCGAAGTGCGTGATGGTGAGGCGCATGGCGCGGTTTTCGTCGGCGTCTCCGACGAGGTGGACCCCGGCTGCCTGACCTGCCCAGTCGAGGCCCCAGGCGCGAATGGCGATGACAGCGCCCTTGTGGCGGAGCACGACTGACTGGCTGGGCTCGACGGAGATCTCGAAGGCGCCGTCGGGCACGGTCACCGGGCGGCCGATTTCGACGCCATCAACCTGGCGCGGCAGGACCAGGTGAGAGGCGAGGTAGTCGCGGTCGGCCAGCCGGCGGTCGGGCCCCTGTACGGCCAGCAGCAGCGCCTCGTTCCGGTTCTGGACCGAGGCCAGGAAGGGGATCAGGTGGAGGGCCTTGCGGTGGCCGCCGCCGGTCAGCTCCTTGTTGGCGCCATAGGGATCGCGGCGGGCGTCCATCAGGAAGTACGCATTGACCAGGTCGCGGTCGGCGAAGTCAACGGTGAGGGGTTTGTCCATCTGGCCGTAGCAGCGGCCGGCGGTGCTGAGGACGTACCGGTCCGTGTAGTAGGCCGTGCGCGTGTCCGCGGCGGTGGGGCCGAAGCGCTGCTGGACGAGTCGGGGGAAGCGCGCGGCGCGCTGGGCGAAGTCGGTGGGAATGCGCGGGTCACCCAGGAGGGTGCGCAGGAGCATCTCGTTGGTGAGGTTGCCGTCGTCCTCGATGACGCCGAGGTCGGAGAGCATGTTGTCCACCAGGCCGCGCGCGAAGAGGTAGTTGTAGTCGCGGCTCTTGGCGCCGGCGTAGCGCCAGGCGGGTGGGTACCAGTTGGCGGCCAGGTCGGCCCAGAACAGGTCTAGCAGGGCGGCGGCCTGCGTGCGTGCGGTCTCGTTTTCGGCGAGGCCGGCGATGAGGGCGAGGGTGGACAGGTCAACGGCCGTGTAGGTGGGGCTGACATACTCCTGGATGCCGTTCTCGGCGGTGTTGAGGGTGAAGCTCTTGAGCATGTCGTAGCCCTCTTGGGCTACGTCGGGCAGGTCCAGGTTTTCGCCAGCGGCGATCATGTTCCAGGTCTTCATGATGAAGATGTTGGTATAGCTGACGCGGACGCGGTGGCGCTTCATGCCCTCCACGGAGTGGCGCATGATGCGCTCCAGCGCGACGCGGGCGTCGGCGGGCAGGCGATGGCGGTGGCGAATCCAGATGCAGTTGGCCGACTCCATGGAGAACTCGACGGCGTTCCGGTCGTCGGGCTTGTCATGGTGGCTGTACCAGGCGAAGTTGCCGTAGGTGGGGCTGTCTGGATCGAGGTCCTGCTTGCTCTCGGCCAGCTCGAACAGGCGCAAGAGGCGCTCTTGGTGCACGCCGGCCTCGCACAGGGCGAGGGCATAGCTGAACAGGTCGCGGGTGGAGAAGCTGGGCTCGTCGCCGGCGAGGTTGGCCCACATGCGTTCGCGGCGCTGGACGCAGTGGTCGGCGGCTTCCTGGAGGGAGAGTCTGGGCCCCCCGAAGGCCGGGGCGGCGGCGAGGAGGAGACTGGCGAGCAGGAGGGCGGCGGGAGTCTGCATGGCGCACCTCTGGAGTGCAGGTTCGGGGAGGTGGTTCGTGGTTGAGGGGGAGGTGTCCTGCGAGGGTAAGCGTGCGGCTGCAAGCGGTCGCGTGACCCCATGAGGCGGCCCAGTCGGGGCGAGACGCCCCTCCCACAAGGTCGAGAGGGGCGGGGTGCGCGGCCCGGACGGCCAGCGCTCCGCCGGGAGCGGGGGACGGGGTGCAGGGAGGTGAAGGACAGGCCTGGGACGTATAGGTCAGCGGCGAACGATACACCGGAGCGCAGATGCGGGCCCGGGTCGGCCGAGGTGATCCAGATGAAGAGGGCATTCGTGATCGCAGTAGCGAGCGTGCTTGTGCTGGCGGGCACGGTTGTGCACGCGCAGAGGCAGCCCAAGCAGAAGACGTTCTACATCCAGTGGAGCGTCAAGCAGCCCATGAAGATGCAGGACTGGAGCGGGCACGCGGAGGTGGACAAGGGGCGGGTCGTGTCCGTACTGAACGACTCGGGGACGGTGGACAAGGTCCACGAGGACAAGAGCTGGACCATCGTTTACGGGCGGTCGCTGGCGAGCGCGCCGAATACGCGGCCCGGGCCGAAGGGCCTGTGGCTCACCGTGGAGGCACCGGCTGACGCGCAGGTGACCGTGGTGACCAAGGGCGGGACCTTCGCCTTCAAGGTGAACGAGGTGGACCGGGTCGGTCAGGCGGGCATCGAGCGGCTGGAGGGCAACGTGACCATCCGGCAGGTGGCGCAGGAGGGACGCGGGGGAGGGAGGCGGACGCAGAGGGCGGCGCCGACGCCGGTGACGGAGCTGGAGGGCGCGGTGGCGGGCGAGATCCCCGCGGAGCGCTTCACCGACCCAGAGAAGCAGAGCGACTGGCCGGCCATCGCGGCCACTCCACAGGGGGCGCTGTGGGCGGCGTACATCGAGTGGAACGGGGCGGACGCTGACCGCGTGCTGGTCAAGAGGCGCGCGCGGGACGGCACCTGGGGGGAGGCCATCGCCCTCGACGACGGCTGCTGGGACCACTACTGGCCGGCGGTGGCCGCACGGGGCGAGGACGCGCTGGTGGTATGGTCCGGGCAGAGCGACGGCAACTTCGAGCTGTATGAGGCACGCATATCGGCCGACGGAAAGGCCTCGAGGCCGCAGCGGCTGACCAACGCGCCGCATTCCGACTTCAACGCGCGGATGGCGTCGGACAGCCAGGGCAATGTGACGCTGGTGTGGCAGTCGTTCCGCAACGGCACGAGCGACATATACGCGCGACGGCTGCGCGGGGATCGCTGGGGCAAGGAGATCCGCATATCGCCCAGCAAGGCCAACGACTGGGAGCCGGCAGTGGCGCTCGACTCCAGCGGCACGGCCTGGATCGTCTGGGATGGCTACGAGGCGGGCAACTACGACGTCTTCCTGCGCCGGCTGCGCGGCGGCGAGAAGGGGAGGATCGTTGCGGTAACCACGGAGACGACGGCGCAGTTCCATCCCACGGTCGCGGTGGACGGCCAGGATCGCGTGTGGGTGGCGTGGGACGACGGGGGCGAGAACTGGGGCAAGGACAACTCCCGGTCGAGCAGGATGCCGGGCAGCCAGGGGCTGCACTTCTCCCGGAGCCTGGGCGTGCGCGTGTACTCGGGGGGCCGGCTTCAGGAGCCGGAGGCGGACCTAGCGGACATCATGGTGGGGCGGTTTCAGAGGTACGCAGAGCTGCCGCACCTGGCCTTCGACGGCGCCGGCACGCTGTGGCTGGTGTTCCGCCACTGGACCATCACCAAGCCGACGGAGATGTACGACTTCTACGCGACGAGGCTGACGTCGGAGGGCTGGGCGACGCCGTGGATCCTGGCCCAGAGCACGGGCGACAACAGCCGGCACGTGAGCGTGGCCAAGGGCGCGGACGGACGACTGGCGCTGGCGTATCCGGCCGACTGCCGGGCGCCGGACAACCTGCCCACTGACCAGATTCACTCGCTCATCTTCGGCGGCTACCTGGCGTGGCTGCCGCAGGAGCGGAGCGGCGCCGTCGCTCTGAGGCCCGTTGACGTGCCACCGGCAGCGGAAGCCCCGGCACCCACGCTGCGGTACCTGAAGAGGCTCAGGGACAAGACCTACACGCTGGTGTGGGGGGACTGCCACCGGCACACGGACATTCGCGGGCACAGTGCGGTGGACGCCTCCATCCTGGACTCGTACCGGTACAACATGGACGCCGCGCCGCTGGGCTTTGCGGGGATGGGCGACCACAACGAGGTCTTCGGCGGGCGATGGCCCGACGGCCTGCGGGACTACTCGTGGTGGTGGACGCAGAAGGCGGCGGACCTGATGAACCACCCGCCCACGTTCGTGGGGGTCTACAGCTACGAGCACAGTCTGGCCACGCCGGCAGGGCACCGCAACATCATCTTCCTGCGCCGGGGGGCGCCGCTGCGGATGGCCGACCGGCAGGGCGACAGCCCGGACAATCTGCCGCCGAACCTGTGGAAGTGGATTGAGGGGAACGTGCTGACGCAGCCGGGGCAGAGGTGCGTCATCGTGCCCCACACCTTCGCGGCCGGGCCGCTGGCGGAGTGGAACTGGCCCAATCCGCCCTTCGACGGCTTGCTGGAGATCTACCAGGGCTGCCGGGGGAGCTACGAGGCGTGGAACCTGCCCAACGATGAGAAGCGGGGTCCCACGCAGACGGACAAGCAGGGGCACTTCGCGCGGGACGCGCTGGCCAAGGGCAACCGGTACGGCTTCGTGAGCTTCAGCGACCACCAGTCCACACACAACAGCTTCGCGGGCGTGTGGGTGGAGGAGGTGTCGCGCGAGGGCATCCTGGACGCGCTGCTGGCCAAGCGCACCTACGCGGCCAGCGACGAGATCATCCTGGACGTGACGGCGGACGGGCACATGGTGGGCGAGGAGTTCACCGCCCCGACCGACCAGCCGCCGGTCATCAAGGTGGAGATCCAGGCGCCGGACCTCATCCGGCGGGTGGACGTGATCAAGAACGGCGCGTACGCCTACACGCACGAGCCGGGGGCCAAGCAGTTCAGCTTCTCGTTCCGGGATCAGGATGCCGAGGAGGGGCTGACGTACTACTACGTGCGGGTGCTGCAGCGCGACCCGGAGGCGCCGGAGGGCGATCCGGAGATGGCCTGGGCGTCGCCGTTCTTTGTGAACTATGAGTGAGGGCGGGCGCCACCTTTTGGCCACCGCCGCAGGCTAAAGCCTGCGGCTACCCACAGCACCGCACGCGTGCCACCTGCGGAGGGCGGGTGGCGATGCCCGCTCAGTCGAGTTGCTTCACGTCCACGTAGGAGACTCCCACGGGCTTGTTGTCGCGGGTGATCCAGGCTTCGAGGCGGGCCGCGCCGCGGTAGAGGGCGACCGGCTCGAAGGTGCACTCGGTGGCGCCCTGGTCGAGAGGCTGGGTCAGGTCGGCGGCCTGGAGCTTCAGGTGGGCCTGGGAGGGCGCGGGGGCGCGCGCGAACCGTAGGCGCACGGAGTAGCTGCCCTTGCTCCTGACGTCCACCTCCCAGTGGCCCAAAGAGTCCTTGCCCCAGCCGGCCCGTGGGCCGCGCCAGTCCTGGCGGGTGAGGACAACCGGGTCCTCGAAGGGCGTGCCCAGGGCGATCCTGGGCGGATCGTAGCCCCTGGTGGCGGACACGTCGCGGAACCACTCCTCGTAGTCCCGCCGCATCTGTGCCACGACATCCCGGTGCTGATCGGCGACGTCGTTCTGCTCGCCGGGGTCAGCGGGGATGTCGTAGAGCTCCTTGCCGTTGACCAGCTTCCAGCGC
>JBHIEF010000143.1:0-11052 GCA_046760465.1 Armatimonadota bacterium
CGATGAGCTCGTCCACCTGGGCGAAGGCGAGGCACGTGGTGGTGTCGGCGGCGCCGTAGTAGATGGCGAGGCGGCCGGTGGCAGCGTCGGTCAGCGCCGCGCAGGGGAAGACGACGTTGGGCACATCGCCCACGCACTCGTACAGCTCCCTGGGCGCCAGAAGGTAGGGCGCGGCGCGATAGCGCACTCGCCAGGGCTGGTCGAGGTCGAGGAGGGCGGCTCCCGCGGCGTAGACGAAGCCATTGCAGGAGGTCAATACGCCGTGGTAGATGAGCAGCCAGCCCTCGGTGGTCTCGATGGGGTTGGGGCCGGCGCCGGTCTTGGTGGAGTCCCAGCCGCTGCGTGGGCCCATGACGTAGCGGTGGCAGCCCCAGTGGCAGAGGTCGGGGCTCTCGCTATAGAACATGTCGCCGAAGGGGGTGTGGCCGCGGTCGCTGGGGCGGCTGAGCATGGCGAACTTGCCGTTGATCTTGCGCGGGAAGAGGACGCCGTTCCGGTTGTAGGGCAGGAAGGCGTTCTCCAGTTGGTGGAACTGCTGGAAGTCGTGGGTGTAGGCGACGCCGACGGTCGGCCCGTGGTAGCCGTTGCACCAGGTGAGGTAGTAGCGGTCTTCGATCCAGCACACGCGCGGGTCGTAGCCGTACTGGAACTGCCCTATCTCGGGGTCGTCGCAGGCGAAGTGGATGGGGTCGTTGTCGAGGTGCCAGTTCACGCCGTCCTGGCTGCGGCCGGCGTGGATGCGCATGTGGCGCCGCCTGTCGTCGCAGCGGAAGACGCCAGCGAAGGCGCCGTCGAAGGGCACGACGGCGCTGTTGAAGATGCTGTTGGAGCAGGGGATCAAGTCGCGGGGGATGATGGGGTTGCGCTGCGAGCGCCAGAGGACGTCAGCGCAGCCCTCGGGCCTGTCCTCCCAGGGGAGGTTGGGCAGCGCGGGCCCCACGATAGTCTGCCGGTTGCTGCTGGCCATGGTGGTCTCCCTCAAGTCTCCGAGGCGTTGATGAAGCCCAGCTCTCGGCTGGCAGGGCTCTATTCGTTCGGGGCGCCGACGGCCTGGAGCTCGGGGCCCTCGTCGGGCACCTCGAGAGTGGGCTCGCCCTCCAGGTAGCCGAGGCTGGCCAGGAACTGGTCGGCCTTGTAGAGCGTCTTCTGCTTCCATGGCGGCCGGTTGAAGAAGCCGTGGCCAACGCCCTCGGCCGTGTACATCTCTACGCGCAGGCCGGCGATCTCGGCGGCCTTCTCCAGGAACTCCTCGCCGTGGACTATGAGCCGGTCGTCGGTGCCATAGAACATGATCGCCGGAGGGGTGTCCTCGCTCAGGTGTAGAGTGGGGGAGATGGCCTGTGCGATGTCGGCGCTGCCGAGGCGCTCGGCCAGGCGGGCGCTGCCGGCGAGGTTGAGGACGGGGTTGAAGAGGACCAGGGCGGCGGGCTTACACGAGATGGTGGTGTCGTCGGTTTCGGCGTCCAGGCCGGGGGTGGTGGCCGTGCAGGCGGCCAGGTGAGCTCCGGCGGAGCCGCCGCCGGCGATGATACGGTCGGGGTCAAGGCCCAACATCTTGGCATTGGCTCTGAGCCAGCGCATGGCGCTCTTGGCGTCTTCCACGCACTTGTCGGGGTTCACGTCGTGGCGGCTCTTGACACGGTAGTCGGCCCGCGCCGCGACCATGCCCCGCTCGGCCAGGTACTTGGCCTGGGTGGCGAACTGGTTGACCGTGCCCGAGCGCCAGCCGCCGCCGAAGAAGAAGACGATGGCGGGCCTGGCGTCATCTGCGCTCCAGCCGGGGGGGAAGTCGAGGTAGATCCTCAGCTCGCCCTGGGGGGTGGTCTTGTAGGTGTACTCCTTGGACTCGCCCTCCGCCTGCCGCAGCGCGGCCAGTGCTGCGTCGGTCAGGGCAGCTCGCGCCTGGTCGGCGAGGTAGGCCATGTTCATCACCTCGGAGGTGTCGGGAATTGGACTGGTGGCGGCGCCGTCGGCGAGGCCGGGCGTGCACAGGCAGGCGAGGCAGAGCATCGTTGGCAAGAGCGCGGCAGGCGTGGCTCTCATGAAGGACACCTCCAGGGGTTTGGCATGAGCCCTTCGCCGAGGGCCGGCCGAAACCTCCGGCGGGCGCCGGGCGTGCACAGGTGATGGCGGGCCAGCCGAGGAAGGGGCGCGAGCGGCGCAGCCCCTGGGCGGCACGCGCCTCATCTCGGGATGGAGACGGCCTTCGTCGGAGGACGGATGGTGAGAGGAAGACGGCGCATCCTGCTCGTCGGCGTGTGGCTGGGCTGCCTGTTGGTGCTCGGCGTCAGCAATGCAGAAAGGACAGCAAGTGTGAACGCAGACGACGGCGCTCTGATCCAGCTTCGCGGCGAAGTGGTGGATGCCGAGACGCGGGAGCCGCTGCCCGCGCGCGTCTACATCCGGGGGGAGGACGGCATTTGGCACTTCGCGCAGTCGGCCTCGCCCGAGGGCTCCGCCGTTGAGTACCGCAAGCAGGCGAGGCAGAATCCGGGCTCCGTGGAGATGCACACGACGCTGTCGGCGCACCCGTTCGTCACCGAGCTGCCGGCCGGGGAGTACACGGTGACGGTGGAGCGCGGGAAGGAGTACTTCCCCGAGTCGCAGCGGGTGGTGCTGAGGGACCGTCCGGTCAGCGTGACGATTGCCTTGCGGCGCTGGATCAACATGGCCAAGCGCGGCTGGTACTCGGGCGACACGCACGTGCACCGCTCGATGGAGGAGCTGCCTAACGTCATGCTGGCGGAGGACGTGAACGTGGCGTTTCCGCTGCTCTACTGGGTGACCGAGGCGTTCGCGGCACCGGCCACGGGCCCGCGCAGCGCGGCGAAACCTCCAGACCCCGAGCCGGTTGCGGTAGACCGGACCCACGTGGTCTATCCGCTCAACACGGAGTACGAGATCTTCACGGTGGGCGGCAAGCGGCACACGCTGGGGGCCGTGTTCGTGCTGGGGCACCAGACGGTGTTCGAGGAGGGGGTGCCGCCGGTGCGGTCGGTGGCCGAGCGCGCGCACCGCGAGGGCGCGCTGCTGGAGCTGGACAAGCACTGCTGGCCGTGGTCCATGGCGCTGGTGCCGGCGATGGGCGTGGACCTGTACGAGTTAGCGAACAACCACTGCTGGCGGACGGAGTTCGGCTTTCCCAACTTCGGGGAGCCGGCGGCCGACTACATGCAGGTCGAGCGCGATGATCGGGGCTGGACGGAGGCGGGCTGGGTTGACTACGGGCTCCAGAACTACTACGCGCTGCTGAACTGCGGCTTTCGGCTGCGGCCGACGGCGGGGACGGCCTCGGGCGTGCACCCGGTGCCGCTGGGGTTTGGGCGGGTGTACGTGAAGGTCAGGGCGGGGTTCAGCTACGAGGCGTGGCTGCGGGGTCTGGCCCGAGGCCGGAGCTTCGTCACCACGGGGCCAATGCTGTTTGCGCGCGTGAACGATCGGCACCCGGGGCACATCTTCAGGCGGCGCAAGCCGGGGGCGCGCATCTACCGCATCACCGGCTCGGCGGTCAGCAGCAATCCCCTGGGGCGGCTGGAGGTGGTGTCAGAGGGGAGGGTGGTGCAGGAGCTGGAGCCCGCCAACCGGAGAACCGAGGCGGGCGCGTATGAGAGCAGGTTCGAGGCGTCATTCGCGACCGACAGCTCTACCTGGCTGGCGGTGCGGTGCTTCGAGGATCGCGAGGACGGGCGGGTGCGGTTCGCACACACGGGGCCGTTCCACGTCCAGATCCGCGACCGCCCGCTGAGGCCAGGCAAGCACGAGGTGGAGTACCTCATCGAGAGGGTCAGGCGGGAGATTGCGCGGGGGGAGGGAGTGCTGCCGGAGGAGGCGCTGGCGGAATACCGGGAGGCGTTGGCCACGTATCAAGAGATCGCGGAGACGGCGCGGTAGGGGAATGAGCGCCAGCGCGAGACTGAGGGGCATGCTGGTGGCAGGGGTGCTGCTCGCTGCTCAGGGAGCGGGCGTGGCGCAGCGCGAGTGCGCCTTCGACCTGTGGGACTGGACCGCGCCGTGCCGCGACCTGGGTAGGTTCAGGCTGTGGGCTGAGGACCTGAGGGGGATGGGCTTCAACCTGCTGGAGATCTCGGCCCCCTGGGACCTGCTGGAGCCGGAGCCGGGCTCGTACGACCTCTCATTCATCGCCGATCGGCTGGGAGTGGCGGAGTCGCTGGGCATGGGCCTGCGGGTGCGGATCAACAGCTACTACGCGGGGGCCACGCCGGAGTGGGTGGAGTGTGACCGCTGGCTGGACTTCGAGGGCAACCAGGCGCAGAACATCCCCTCGATCAACGACGAGCGGTTCTGGCGGAGGTTTGGGCCGCTGTGCACGGCGATCGCCCGGCGCTTCCGAGGCGCGGGCATCGTCTACAACCCCTTCATCGGCGTGCACGCGGAGCTGAAGTGGTCGGACTGGTGGACGTATGACGAGTCCAGCATGGCGCGGTGGCGGGAGGCCATCGTCGCCCCGCGGCCGGACTGGCTGCGCGAGGTGGTGGGAGGGGCAGAGCTGCCTGAGAGGCCGACGGTGCCGTTGGGCACGGAGGGCTACCCAGACCGGTCGCCGGCGAGCGTGGCCTTCGTGGCCTTCCGCGAGCAGTGCTGGCGGGCGGCGTTGGGGCGCTTCGTGGAGGCGATCCGCGCGGGAGATGCGGAGGCGCGGATCGGCGTGCCGCTGGGGGAGAGCTACCGAAGGCAGAGCGCAGGCATGTCCAACCTGGACTACTGGGGTCTCTCGCGTGGGGCGGACCAGGTGATCCACAGCTACGACTTCTTCTGGCACGCGCGGGACGAGCCGTGGTACGCAGCAGCCTCGGTGGCGGCGTTCCAGGGGATCACGGGGCTGCCGGTGAGCTTCGAGTTCGACGGCCCCAACCTCCAGGAGAGGCACGGCTACACCGACGAGCGGCTGCTGGCGATTGGCGAGGCGGCCCTGGCCGAAGGCGCGGCGCTGAAGGTGGCGAACTACTCATACTCGGAGCGGCTACCGTCCGAGTGGGCGGTGCTGCGACGGCTGGCGAGGAGGGCCGCTGAGGCTCCGTCGTCCTCCCTGCCGGCGCCGAAGGACACGGTCCTGCTGTTCGTCTCCAAGTGGGCCAACTACTGCTACCGGGAGAGGACGGAGTGGCTGCACGACGCCCAGTTCGGCGCGTGGCGGATGCTGCGAGAACATGGTCACCACGTGCGCGTCATCTGCGAGGACAACCTGCCCGAGCCGGAGCTGAAGGGATACCGGGGCCTGTACGTCGCCTTCTCGCCGAGGGAGCTGATTCCGCCAACGTCGCGAAGCCAGCTTGAGAGGCTGGCTGCTGCGCTTCCGAGCGTGGTTGAGGTGCCGAGCGTGCCCCCGGCTGCGGAATCTGCGCCGCCCGGCAAGGGGCGGGGGCCCTTCGGGGAGTTCGCGGTGAGTGCCGAGGGCCTGCCGGTGGGACTGCCGGACCTGTCCGGCCTGGGCGGCCGTTGGCGGGTCCGTGGGCGGCTGGGCGAGAGGGCGCTGCTTCTGACCCAGGGGCGGCGCGTCGTCCTTGGGTATCCACTGGCTTACTGCTGGCTGAACGGCCCCGACCGCAAGGCGCAGGGCGAGGTGCTGGGGTGGGCGGTAGGGCGGACGTGGGGCGGCAGTTAGAGCTGGAACCGTGACGCCTAGGGAGCCCTGGCGTCTATCTCCTCCAGCTTGAGGCGGACGCTGGCGATGAAGGGCTGTTCGCCCTCTATCCAATGGCCGTAGGTGGTGGCGACGATGGTGCCATCGGGGAGCAGCTCCAGCGCCGGGTAGGCGCAATCCGCGCCACGGTGGTTGTCCATTAGCCGGACCCGGTACTGGCCCTCGCGTCTCTCGACGATGTCCTCGTAGGTGCCCACCCAGGCGACCCAGTCGCCTTTGGTGGGGCTCTCGTGGGTGGTGTCGCGGAAGCTGATGAAGAGCCTGCCGTCGGGCGCGTAGAGGGCCTGGTGGCGGTCGCCGGTCAAGGCGCCGGGGAGCTCGACGGGCTCCGACCAGGTCTCGCCCTCATCGTCGCTGAAGGCCACGAAGGAGTTGAGCTTGCGGCTGTTCTCGCGCAGGAGTATGGCAATCTGGCTGCCGTCCGGGGAGCGCACGGCTCCGGGCTCGCAGAGGTGCGCGGTGGGGTGCTCGACGATGGCCTGGGGCTCGCCCCAGGTCAGGCCGCCGTCGGTGGAGAGCGTCTTGTAGACCCTGAACTTCTCCCGCTTGCCGGCTCCGCGCAGGAAGCGGCCGTCGTCGTGGAACAGGGCCATGTAGCGGCCGTCCTTGAGCCGCACCACGTCGCTCATGGCGACGACGCCGCCGAAGTCGCCGATGGGCTCCAGCGGCGACCACGTCTGCCCGTTGTCCTCGGAGACGGCCATGCGGATGGGGTAGAGCCCAGAGAACATGATGAGGCGCTTGACGCCGTGGGGATCGGTGACGGGGTAGAGGGTGGGCACCTCCAGCGAGGTGGCCCAGTTGTCGGGCGTGGGCAGGCGCTCGCTCCAGGTGAGGCCGCCGTCGGTGCTCTTCTTCATCACGATGGCGCCCCGGCCGTGGCCCTTGGGGTAGACGGCGATCATGGTCCTGTTGTCGTCGAGCAAGACCGTGGTCGGGTGGCCCAGGTACTGGCCCGGCTCTCGGTCCACGATCACCTGCCGGTAGGCTTCGCTGGCGAGGTCAATGGTGGGGATGCTGTAGCCGCGGGGCTGGGTCTGCGCGAAGCCCTGGGTGCCCAGAGCCCCGGCGAGCGCGCAACACAGGATCGCGTGGTGACTGAGGCTGTCCATGGCTTCCCTCCGGCGGGGCTGCGAGGTTTGCGGGGACTATACGCCGCGCGGAGGTTTCAGACCTCGGTGCCGCGTGGGGGCGAGGGGGGAGGGGAACATGGAGGGACGGCATTCGGCGTCGGCGAAGACAGGGGCCAGCGCGTAGGCAGCGGCGCGGGCCCATTGCGGGGCTGCGCTGGGGGTGCGACTATGCCGAGGACGCTGACGCGACGGGAGGTTCTACAGATGGGGCTTACAGCCGCGGGAGGCGGGCTCCTTGCGACGACGCTGCCGCAGGAGGCTACGGCGCAGGCAGGCGCCGGCGAGGGCGGCAAGCTGAACGTGCTCTTCATCCCGGTTGACGATCTGCGGCCCCAGCTAGGGTGCTACGGGCACGAGCAGATGATATCGCCGAACATTGACCGGCTGGCGGCGAGCGGCACGGCGTTTCTGCGCGCGTACTGCCAGCAAGCCGTGTGTGCACCCTCCCGCGCCAGCCTGCTGAGCGGCTGCCGGCCCGATACCACGCGGGTCTACGATCTGCGGACGCCGCTGCGGTCGGTCATGCCCGAGGTGGTGACCTTGCCGCAGCACTTCAGGAACCACGACTATCACACCGTGTCGCTGGGCAAGGTGTATCACCACGGTCGCCGGGACGACCCGCCGGCGTGGAGCGAGGATCCGTGGTCGCCCAGCGGGGCCTTCCCGGGCTATGCCTCGCCGGAAGCGCGGGCGCTGTGCGACCGGCTGTGGGAGGAGGGCGGAAGGGAGGGGCAGCGCCGGAGCGTCAAGGGGTCGCCGACGGAGGCCTACGATGCGCCGGACAACGCCTACGCGGATGGGAAGCTGACCGATAAGGCGATCGAGGCCATGCGCGAGCTGAGGGACCGGCCCTTCTTCCTGGGCGTGGGCTACTACAAGCCGCACCTGGCCTTCTGCTGCCCGCAGAGGTACTGGGACCTGTATCGGCGCGAGGAGATTGACCTGGCCGACAATCCCTTCAGGCCCAAGGGCGCGCCTGACATCGCGCTGCACAACTGGGGCGAGCTGCGGGCGTACTACGGGATACCGAAGCAAGGGCCGGTGTCGGACGAGCAGGCGCGCGAGCTGATCCACGGCTACTACGCGTGTGTGAGCTTCATTGACGCGCAGGTGGGGCGGCTGATGGACGAACTGGAGGCCCTGGGATTGAGCGACAAGACGGTGGTGGTGCTGTGGGGGGATCACGGCTGGAACCTGGGGGAGCACGGCCTGTGGTGCAAGCACTGCAACTACGAGACCTCGACCCACTCGCCGATGATCGTGTCGGTTCCGGGCCAGAAGGCGCCGGGCGGGAAGAGCGAGGCGCTGACCGAGTTCGTGGACATCTACCCGTCGCTGTGCGAGGCGTGCGGGCTGCCCACGCCCGAGCACGTGGAGGGGACGAGCTTCGCGCCGCTGCTCGACGACCCGGACCGGGAGTGGAAGACGGCGGCCTTCAGCCAGTACCCACGCGGCGGCGGGGTCATGGGGTACTCGATGAAGACGGATCGGTATCGCTACACGGAGTGGATCCGCGCGGGGGAGGAAGTGGTGGCCGTTGAGCTCTACGACCATCAGACCGATCCGGCCGAGAACGTCAACATCGCGGTGGAGTCTCCGGACAAGGCGCTGCTGGAGGAGCTGAGCAAGAGGCTGCATGCGGGATGGCGTGGGCACTTGCCTCCCGCCTAGTGCGGGGGGCTCAGCCGTCCCAGGCGATATTGCGCCAGTGGTCCATGTCGCCGGGCGTGTCGTAGTGCCGCCCCCACTTGGCCTGCCGGCCGCGGACGTCGAGGTGGGCGTTGGCCCCGTAGCCTCCCAGAGGCCTGCGCTGCTCGTAGACGCCGGTCCCGCCCGGCACGACCTTCCCCTGTCGCTCCAGGCGCCGGACGATTCTGCCGACCACGATGGCGTCCTGGATGCTCACCTTGCCGTCCCGGTTGACGTCGTCCATGCGGCCGTCGCGGGGTCGCTCGTCCACCATGAGGTCGGCGGCTCTGCCCCACATGTGCTGGCTCAGTCGCGCCCCGCTGACCTCGGCGTTGCGCAGCGGCGTCCGGTAGACGCTGTACGCCGTCAGGGCGCCGTGCAGATGCCCTTGGGCGCGGAGCGCCCGGCTCACCGCCTCCAGCTTGTCAAGGAGGGCGTAGTGGAAGGGGGCGTACTTGGGGTAGGCACGGCCAGGCGAGGCGAAGGTGCCGAGGCGGTAGTGAGGCGACACCAGTGCTGAGGCGCTTTGCCTGGTGATCTCGACGAACTGAGCGGGAGGGTCAGTGCCAGGTGGGTAGCTGCCCACCTGGTAGCCTCGGAGGCTGCCGTTGGCCAGCTCCCGGCCGGGAAGGGGCACGAGCACGAAGAGCCGGGCCCGGGCGGTGGCGCAGCGGCGCCGCCACAGGGCTGGCCAGCGGCCAGTGCCCCGGTAATGGACGCGGGCCACATGTTCGAGGCGATAGGTACCGCCCTGCTGGGGGGCCGCGAAGCTGACGCTCTTGGCGCCGGGGCCGGCGGGGCCGGACTGCCAGTCCGCCAACCAGTGGCGCGCGGAGCCGGTCTTGCGCCAGCGGGTCGAGCGCTTGCTCTTGAGGTGCAGCGACAACAGCACGCGGCCGGTGGGGGGGACCACTATGGCAGCGTCACCGGCGTAGACCTTGAGGGTCCGCTGCTGGCCCTGGCTGTGGAAGTGGCATTCGAGCACCAGCGTGAGGGGAGGGGTCGGAGCGGGCGCTCCGGCAACGAGCAGGAGCGCGCCGCCGACGAGTGTGGTTGCCGCTGCCAGCAGCAGTCGTGCCACGGTCATGGCCCGGCTCCCCCGGTCGTCCTTGAGACGAGGAGGGCGGGTTCGAGGTTCCAGGCGTTGGCCGGCGGTCGGGTGGCCGTGGGCTAGGCGCGCAACTGCTTCCAGCAGTCAATGAGGGCGGCTACGTTGCGCCAGGTGGTGTCGCTGTCGGCGGAGACGTTGTCCACGGGCGAGAGGATGAAGCCGCCGCCGGGCGCGAGGGTCTCGATGGCCTCGCGGGTGGCGGCGCGCACGTCGTCCTCGGTGCCGCGCTCGATGGTGAGGAACCCGTTGACGCCGCCCCAGAGGCAGATGCTGCCGCCCAGGTTCTGCTTGACCAGAGCCAGGTCGGTGCCCCGGCCCTGGACCGGGTCCACGCCGATGATGGTGTCTATGCCGGCCTCAAGGAGGGCGTCCAGGATGGGCATCATGCCGGTGGTGATAATGTAGCCGAACTTGGCGCCGGCCTGGTGGGCAAGGTCCACCTCGGCCTTCAGGGCGGGGAGCAGGAAGCGGCGGAACATGGCGGGGGAGAAGAAGTCCACGCCCTCGTACCAGCCCCGACGGACGAACAGGTCCACGCCGGCGTCGAGCGCGACCTCCATGCGGCGGCGGTTCCAGGTAGCGATGAGGTCGAGCAGGTCCTGGATGAACTCGGGCTGGTCGGCAGCCATCATCATGGCGTTCTCGAACCCGCAGAGCCAGCCCAGGGCGTCGCCTCCGACGCCCCAGCCGCCCTCGACGAGAATCCCGCGCTGGTCGGCGAACTGCCGGGCCTGTCGGACCTGTCGGTGGAGGGCATCTATGTCCTCGGCGGAGGGTGGCTCGAGGACGTAGCGGAGGGCGGGTAGGTCGTCGGGGCCGGTGACGGGGAACTTGCGCGCTCGCGGGCAGATGAAGTCATCGAAGAGCGGCACGTGCTCGCCATAGGGCCAGTCCTCGGTCTCATTGACCACGGTGGTCAACGTGCCGGCGGGCGTGCGGTACTCCTTGTGCAGCAGCGGACGACGCTCGCCGGGCACGACCTCTCGGCAGGTCTGCATCTCTACCTCGCCGGCGGGTCGAGGGGGCAGCCCACGCAGGTCGCCGTAGTCGGTCTCGGCCTTCAGCGGGGTGAGGGGCGCGCGCACGACGGCGTCCAGGCCCATAGCCAACTGACGGTCCACGAACTGCCATTCGTCGTCGCACTGCTCGCGCAGCGCGGCGAAGATCATGAAGCACGCCGGCACATGGTCGGGCTCCTCGCAGCTCAGCGCGGCCAGCATGCGCTCACGCGAGGTCATGGGGGCCTCCGTGGGATCGCGGGTGGCCTCGGCGGCGCTCCCGGGCCATAGCCTTCGCCATGTCGGCGGTCTTTGCCTTGCTTAGGGAGGCCGGAGATCAGGCGGCGGGTGGTATTCGGCAGTGGGTGGAGGCGGAGGAGGGCGGTGCAACATGCACGCGGAGGCAGTGACGGCGAGGGGTGGCGACCGGCGCGCGCAGAGAGGCGCCAGCGCCCTTCG
>JBHIEF010000144.1:0-11007 GCA_046760465.1 Armatimonadota bacterium
GGCACATCTGGGCGCGGAGAAGGCCAAGCGGCTCTTCCGGAATCTGAACGACAACGAGGTCGTCATCGTCCCGGGCAACGGGCCCGTGCGGGACGAGGTGGCCCGTGGGAGCTGTCTGGTAGGACTCACAGACACCGATGACGTCTGGGCAGGCCTGCGCTCTGAGAAGCCGGTGGCCATGATCTACCCGGACCAGGGGACGACCCAAATGGGCACACTGGTCATCCCCAACACCGTGTGCAAGATCGCGGGAGCTCCCCACCCGGAACCGGCCGACGAGCTGATCGAGTACCTGCTGAGCCACGAGACCGAGAGCGTGCTGGCCCACAGCGGATCGGGGCAGATGCCCGTGCGGCCGGGCGTGGCCGGGCCCGAGGACGTGCCGGATATGTCCACCATCAAGGCCATGGACGTGTCCTTCGAGGCGATAGCCGCGGCCATGCCAGCCAGTGGGGCCTTCCTGCGGGAGCTGTTCAATCGCTGACCTCCGCCCGAGGCGGAAACTCCATCCGTGAAGCGCTACCTTTCGCGCAGCCCATGGGTCTACGCATTCCTGGTCATACTGCTGCTGCTGGCCGTCGCGCCGGTGTTGGCAGCTCTGGCTCAGTCGCTGTTCGTCAATGGGGAGCTGTCTGGGGCGGCGTACGGCGTGGCTCTGGGGCAGCGGCAGGGCCTGCTGCTGGCCCGCACTGTCGGGGTGGGAGCGGGGGCGGCGCTGGTCGCGGTCGCGATCGGGCTGCCCCTGGGCCTGGTCATCTCACGCACCAACGCCGCTGGGCGCCGCCTGTGGTGGGTGCTGTGCTTCGTGCCGCTAATCGTGCCGCCGTACGTGATGGCCGTGACCTGGCTCGAGCTGCTGGCGCCGCAGGGCCTGGTGAACCACTTCCTGGTGGAGGTCGTGCACCTCCGGGCCGCCCCGCTGGCGCCAGAGGGGCCGCTGGTGGTGGCCGCCAGCTTGGGACTGAGCCTCTGGCCGGTCGTAGCCATCATCTCGGGCGCCGCGGCTGGCAGCGTGGACCCAGACCTGGAGGACGCAGCTCGCCTGGAGGCGTCGCCGTGGGGCGTTGTGAGGAGCGTGACCCTCCCGCTCACCGCGCCGGCCTGCCTGGCCGCCGCTCTGTTCGTGTTTCTGCTCGCCATCGTGGATCTCGGCACGGCCGACGTCCTCTACCTGCGTGTCTACACGACTGAGGTCTTGGCTTTGTATGCCGGGTCGCTCGACCCAGCGGCCGGCGCGGCAGCAGCAGTGCCACTGACGGCGGTGGCGCTGCTGGCGGCCGGAGCAACGTACGGGGCGGCGCGTCGTTGGCAGGTTGGCCTGCTGCGGCAGCGGCCGGTTCGGGACTTCGACCTGGGCAAGTGGCGGCTGGCTGTTGCCGGGCTATGTGCCGCGGTCTTGGCAGCGGTGCTGGCGGCTCCGTTGGCCATGCTGCTGTCGCTGGCGGGCGGCGCGGGCAGCTACCAGAAGGCCCTGGCCAGCTGTCCCCGTCCCCTGGCCAACTCGCTGCTCTACGCCAGCCTGGCGACTGCCCTCGCCATCGTTCTGGCGCTCCCGATGGCTTACGTACTCGCCCGCCCCGGCGCGCCCGGCCGTCGCTTCGCCGCACTCGCGTCGGCTCTGCCGATAGCGGTGCCCGGAGCGCTGCTGGCCCTGGGCCTTCTCATCATCTGGAGCCGTCCCTGGCTCTTAGGGGGCCTGGAGGCAGCGCAGCGCTGGCCTCTGGTGCCGCTGTGCTTCGCGGCGCGCTTTGCCCCCTTCGCAATCGGAGCCATCGCCGTGGTTCTGGCCCAGGTGGACGTATCGCTGGAGGAGGACGCCCTGCTCGCGGGCGCCTCGCTGCCGCAACTGGCTCGACGCGTGGTGATCCCGCTGGCCAAGCGGGGAATCCTGGCAGGGGCGGCGATCGTCTTCATACTTGGGATGAGGGAGTGGGCCGGGTCCGTCATCATCAGACCGCCCGGCGGCGATACCTTGGCCGTGCAGCTATTCGAGATGCTCCACTATGGCGCCGAGGAGCTGGTGGCGGCCCTGGCCGTCATTCTCATCCTCGTCACGCTCGTGCCCTTGGGGCTGTCGGCAATCGTATGGCGACGCTGCGACTGAAGCTTGCCCTGGCCTTCGTGGCCGTGTCCTGCCTCGTCTGCGTGCTCACGTCCTGTGGACGGGACGATGTGGCAGCGGCGGATGCGCCCTACCGCTTCCTGCGGGCCTGGGGAGGGGAGGGTCACAAGGATGGGAAGTTCGCCTCGCCCAGGGCGTTGACCATTGACCACCGGGGCTATGTCTACGTCATTGACAAGTCCGGACGGGTGCAGAAGTTCACTGGCGAGGGGGAGTTCCTGCTCAAGTGGCACCTCCCGGAGTTCATCAAGGGCAAGCCGGACGGTGTCTGCGTGGACGGTGAGGGCAACGTCGTCATCGCCGATACCCACTACAGTCGCATCCTGCGCTACTCGCCACAGGGCCAGCTGCTGGATCAGTTCGGCTCCTACGGGAGCGGCCCCGGCCAATTCGTGTTCCCCACGGGCGTGGTGTTAGACGCAGAGGGCTACACGTACGTGTGCGAATACGGCGACGTGGACCGCATGCAGAAGTTTGACAGACAGCATCGCTTTCTCGCAGAATGGGGAGGTCACGGGGAGGGGAGGGCGCTCTTCCAGCGTCCCATGAACCTGGACATCAGCAGCCGCGGCGAGCTCTTCGTGGCCGACTCGTGCAACCACCGCATACAGGTGTTCTCGCGCACGGGCGAGCTGCTCAGGACCTTTGGCTCCGTGGGGAGTGGAGCGGGGCAGTTGCGCTTCCCCAACGACGTCAAGCTCGACGACCAGGACAACGTCTACGTCTGCGAGTACGGGAACCACCGGATCCAGAAGTTCACCCCCGCAGGCGATCCCCTGTGCGCCTGGGGCACGCCGGGCAGTCAGCCGGGCCAGCTCGCGGGGCCGTGGGGGGTGGCCATAGATCGCGACGGCCTGGTGTACGTGGCCGACACGGGCAATCACCGCGTGCAGGTCTTCGAGCCGACCTAGAGGTCAGCCATGCCCGTTGCTCTCACCAATCCCTGGGCCCTGCTGCTGGCGCCCCTGCTGGGGTACGCCTGGTATGTGACGCGACGCAGCCTGGCCGACCTCTCGCCCTTCCGCCGTCGCCTGGCCTTGGGGTTGCGCACGGTCGTCATGGCGGGTCTTATACTCGGCCTGGCCGGCACCCAACTGGTCTTCCGCAGCACCAAGCAGTGCGTGCTGTTCGTGGTGGACTGCTCGGAGAGCGTCAGCCTCGACGACCGCGAGGATGCCATGAAGTTCGTGGGCGAGGCGCTCAAGGGCATGCGTTCGGGCGACTCGGCCGGCATCATCGCCTTCGGCGCCGATGCCTTCGTCGAACGTCAGCCACGGTACGACACTAGCGTCGAGGAGCTCAAGACGGTAGTCGCCCCCAACTTCACCGACATCGCCCAGGCCATCCGGCTGGCCCTGGCCGCCTTCGAGGAGGGGGCGCAGAAGCGCATCGTCCTGATCACCGACGGCAACGAGAACCTGGGCCGAGCCGTGGACGACGCGGCCATCGCCGCGGCCAACGAGGTGCGCATTGACGTGGTGGCCATCACCCCCGAGGGCGGTCCCGAGGTGCTTCTGGACAAGATGGTGATGCCCGGGCACGTGAAGATCGGGGAGCCCTTCGAGGCCAAGGTGGTGGCCGTGAGCCGGCAGGACTGCGAGGCCACGCTGACCCTGGAACGCGACGGCGCGCTGATCAAGCGACAGAGGGTGTCGCTGGTCAAGGGCGATAACGTCTTCACCTTCACCGACACCATTGACCGCGCCCAGCTCACCAGCTACGAGGCGCGCATCGAGTCCACCACCGACACCATTGCGGACAACAACCGGTCCCTGGGCTTCACCTTCGTGCGGGGCAAGCCCAAGGTGCTATACATCGAGGGCGATCCGGGCGAGAGCTCCTATTTGGCCAATGCGCTCAACGCCGAGAAGATAGACACCCAAGTGCGGGGCACGGGCGAGATCCCCACTGCCATCGGCGAGTTCCAGCAGTACGACTCGATCATCCTGAGTGACGTTCCCGCGTACGCCATGTCCGAGCAACAGCTCGGCATGATCCGCGCCAGCGTGCGCGACCTGGGCATCGGCTTGGTGATGATCGGCGGAGAGGAGTCCTTCGGCGCCGGGGGCTACCTGGGCACGCCGGTGGAGGACGCGCTGCCTGTCACTATGGACTTGGCCAACAAGAAGTACATCCCCTCCGGCGCCGTGATCTGCATCATGCACTCGATGGAGTTCCCGCAGGGCGATGCCTGGGGCCGCAAGACGTTGGAGGCCGTCTTGGACACGCTCAACGCGCGGGACAAGATGGGCGTGCTGAAGTACGGGATGGGGGAGGAGTGGCTCTTCGAGCTCCAGCGCGTCGCCAATCGCAGCAAGCTGCGGGCCTTGATCAACACCATGACCACCGGCGACATGATGGCCTACGGCCCCACGCTGAAGATGGCCTACGACGCGCTGAAGGCCGACAAGGACAGTCGCGTCAAGCACATCATCATACTGTCCGACGGCGACGCCAGCCGGCCCACGCCACAGCTCCTGGCGAGTATCAAGGCCGCCAAGATAACGCTCAGCACGGTGTGCATCGGCCCCCACGTGTCTCAGAACTGGCAGACCATGCAGGGGATGGCGGCCAGGTGCGGTGGCCGGGCCTACCTGGTGAAGTCGGGCTCGCAGATCCCGCGCATCTTCCTCAAGGAAGCCAAAGTGGTGCGCAAGAGCGCCCTGATGGAGGACCCGTTCTTCCCGGCCCTGACCGATCCGGGCGACCCCATCCTCAAAGGCGTGGAGCCCACGCTGCCGCAGTTGCTGGGCTTCGTCACCACCACGCGCCGCCCGCAGGCCCGCACCTCCATCGTCTACGCCAAGAACAAGGACCCTATCCTGGCCAGTTGGCGCTACGGCCTGGGCCGCTCCGTCGCCTTCACCTCCGACTGCAAGAAGCGCTGGGGCGCCTACTGGGTGGAGTGGCCCTACTACCAGAAGTTCTGGTCGCAGCTCGTGCGCTGGACCATGCGCCGCACCGGCAAGGGCGAGTTCGCCGCGCAGGTCAGCGTGGAGGGAGGCCAAGGGCACATCCTGGTGGATGCGGTGGACGCCGACGGCAACTTCATCAACTTCCTGGACATTGAGGCCCGCGTGGTTGGCCCGGGCCTGGAGGGGGAGAAGACGCGCCTGGAGCAGACGGCTCCCGGCCGCTACGAGGCCAAGTTCTCAGCGCGGCAGGTGGGCCAGTACCTGGTCAACCTGACCCATGAGGACCCGGACGGAGCGCGGGTTGCGCAGGCCGCGGGCGCGGTGGTGCCGTACTCGCCCGAGTATCGGGACCTGGAGGCCAACGAGTACCTGCTGTCGCGGCTGACCGACATCACCCGCGGCGCGGTCCTGTCCGAGCCGGGCCAGGTGTTCGGCGGACAACGCCAGAGCACCAGCCGCGCGCAGGACATCTGGCGGGCCCTCATCATCATCGCGCTGTGCCTGCTGCCTCTGGACATCGCCGTGCGGCGGATCATGTTCGACAAGCGCGAGTTCGTCCAGGCTAAGGAGCGGGCGGCCGCGTACGCGCGGACCTTGATGCCTGGCCGCCGGCGGGCGCGCGAGGCCGTCCACACGGCGGCCATGGGACGCCTGCTGTCCCGCAAGCAGAAGGCCGCCGACCAGTTCGCGGCCCCGCCCGCCGACCTCCGGGGGCCGCCCACACAGCCCGTACCGCCCACTCCCACGGCCGCCCCTCAGCCGCCGCCACCGGAGCAGCCGGAAGAGCCAGTCGCCCCCACCGAGGAGGGCGACGTGATGGCTCGCCTGCGTCGGGCGCGTGACCGGGCGCGACGGCAGATGCAGGAACGCGAGGACTGACCGCTCACCCTCTACTCAGGTGCACCCCGATGGCCGAAGTGCGCATCGGCACCTCAGGCTGGAGCTACAAGCACTGGCACGACGGCGTCTTCTACCCGGCTGACCTCAAGCGCGGGCAGGAGCTGGCCTACTACGTCACGGTGTTCGACACCGTCGAGGTCAACAGCTCCTTCTACCACGTGCCCAAGGAGAGCACGTTAAGGGGCTGGCGGGAACGAACGCCCCCGGGCTTCGTGTTCGCCCTTAAGGCCAGCCGCTACCTCACGCATCGCCTCAAGCTCCAGGACGCCCAAGAGCCGCTGGAGCTGTTCTGCTCCCGCGCCGAGCTACTGGGCGACAAGCTCGGGCCCATCCTCTTCCAGCTCCCGCCTAGCTTCCACGTGGATCTGGAGCTCTTGGCGTCCTTTGTGGCCTTGCTGCCGAGGGAGGCGCGCTTCACCTTCGAGTTCCGCAGCGATACGTGGTTCTGCGACGAGGTCTATGGCCTCCTGGAAGAGCACAACGTGGCGCTGACCGTCGCCGATGCGCCGCGCTACCCCTATGTGGAGCGGGCTACGGCCGACTTCGTATACCTGCGGCTGCACGGCCACGAGAAGCTCTACGCGTCGGACTACTCCGAGGAGCAACTGCGGGAATGGGCAGGCAAGATGGAGGCTTGGGTGGCGCAGGGGCGGGACGTCTACTGCTACTTCGACAACGATCTGCACGGTCACGCCCCGGCCAATGCCGCAACGCTCCGGCAGATGCTGGGATAGAGAGAGGCCGAGCTACTGGCCGGCCAGCCACCTCACGGCGTTCTCCAGGAGCCTCTGCTCTGCCTGGGTCGGCGCGACATCGGCGTCGTTCTCCGCTGCGATGCCCAGGGCCATGCCGTTGGCCACGTAGCGCCCCTCGCCGACCTCGGCGGCTATCACCAACGGGTGGCCCTCGGGCGTCGTGGCGACGACCGTGCCGGTCCTCGGATGGGCCAACGCCACGGCGTCGTAGTAGGTGTAAGGTAAGTCCTGCCCCGGCTTGAGGCCTTCCGTTACTGGGTGCCCGGCCCTAGCGCGCCACTTGCTCCCTCGCGGCAGCCCCTCGCCGCCCGCGACAACCTCCGGGAAGAGGCACTTCTGCTCGCGGTAGCCGACCATGTCGTGGGTCACCAGCAGCCCGCCTCCGCGCCGGACCCACTGGGCCAGCGCCTCTCTCTCCGCCTTGCCGATGTCCAGGCCGCCCTTGGGCTGCGGGACCACGACGACCTGGCAGGCGTCCAGCATCTCGCGTGTCAGGTCGTGCAGCGGCTGCGCCTGGATGCCCTCAGTGGCGGCCAGCGCGGCCAGGATCGAGGTGGAGCCGTAGCCGCCCTGCAATACCCCGACCTTCACGCCCCGGCCGGCGAACTGGGGCGGCTCGTCCCTGGCTCGCAGAGCCTGTAGCTCCTCGGCGGACAGCACGTGTAGGATGCGGCTCTTGCGCACGAACGGCTGCTGCCTCCCGCCGGCCGGCTGCCGGCCGCTGACGGCCAGTCGCCAATGGCCGGGCGGCAAGTCCAGCTCGAAGGTCACCCGCTCCAGCGCCCTGGCTGTGCCAAGCTGGCGCACCGTCTCGCCGTTGAGCTTCTGCAACTCCACGGCCGCCTCGCCTGCCATGGCGGCTGGCATGGTAACGCCGACGGTGAGCCTGGTGCCCTCGGCGTACGTGTGCGTGGGCATACCCAGCAGACCCCACGGCAGGTCGAAGGCCGCCTGCGGGGCCCTGTGGGGCAAGGTCGCGTCGGTGGCCGTGATGCCCGCCCGCAGCGCCGGCGCCATCCCCTCGGTGAAGTCCGGCGTGTCGTAGTGAAAGCAGATGAACCCGTCGGCGCCCTCCTGGCGGGCGATGTTCACCTGATCTATGAGATGCGCGCTGTCCTTCAGGCGCCACGAGCCGATGCCGGAGTACAGGGCGATGCGCCCGTCGGTGGCGGCCACCTGATCGCGGACGATGCTGCGGAAGTCGTCGTTGTCGGGGATGTAGTTCATGGGACAGACGAAATCCAGGTAGCCCTGCTTGATCCACAGCACAGTGTCCTGCCCGATACTCACCCGCGAGCTGGGCCAGTGGCCGAAGACGGCGGCAGAGATCCTGATGTCCGGCTTCAGCTTGTGGGCGTCGCGGTAGACGTTCTTGACCAGCCGCGTGATGTTGTCGCGACGGAACTGGAGGTAGTCCTCCTTCAGGTCGCCCGTGACCACGTCGTCGGGCCAGTTCTGCACCTTCAGGCCCGTGCGCTGCTCGAAGCGCACTCGGCAGCCGTTGCAGTAGCACCCCTGGGAGCCGGGGTAGCGGATGTAGTCGAAGTGCACGCCGTCCACGTCGTACTTGCGCACCACCTCCATCATGGTGTCGTATTCGAGCCGGTAGTTGTCGGGGTGCGAGGGGCACAGCCACTTGATCTCTTCGCCGCTGGGACTGGCTTGCAGGCGCTCCTGCCGACGCAGCATCTGTACGAAGTCCTCGGGCGCAGCGCCCAGGTTCCAGTTGACCTTCCAGGGGTGCAGTTCGACCCCGTACTTCTTGCAGGCCTTCAGGCACTCGGCGATCTGGTCGCCGTCCTCTTGCGCGCGCTCCCGCATGGGCAGGAACTCGCTATCGTAGTCGGCCACACCGCCCCACCACATGTTGGGGACAATGGCGTTGAAGCCCATCTCCTTGAGGTGGCGGATGGACCGGTCCCAGCCCCAACCCTTGACGCCGTAGGCGCTGTGAATCCACACCGCACGGAACTCGCTGGCGCGCGACTGCTGGGTTGCGGCATAGGCCTGCACCGCCTCGTCATTGGCCGCCTGCGCTGCGTCCATGGCCTGCGCGTACTTAGCCTCTCCGCGCAGATCGGCCGCCTCTCCCGCCAGCGTCCGAGCGCGTTCCAGGTGCCTGATCGCCTGTCCCTGGCGCGGCGCCTCGGCAGCGGCCTGGACCAGCTCCCCGAGCTCGTCGAGGCTCTCCAGCCGTCCGACCTTGCCGATGGCCGCCAGAGCAGCGTCGGCGGCGTCTTCCCACACGGCCGGCAGGTATTGTCCCACCAGGGCCAGCATCAGCCGCGTCTTGGTCGAGCGGTCGGACTCGGTGAGCACGTGGGTCATGTAAACGCCGCTGTCCGATACGAGGAGCGCCGGGTGGCCGATCCGCTTGCCCTCCGCGTTCACCCATTCGCACAGCACCTTGGCGTCCGCTCGCGCCGGGCGGGCGCCGTTGATGTTCCAGGAGCCCTGGTCGAAGCTCTCGGGCATCCCCTCGATGACGTTCGGCACCGTCCGGCACGTGGCGAACTGCCCGTCGTACTCTCGCGCCACGTAGCCGGTAGGCTCAAAGCCCATGGCCTGGAGCAGGCTCTGGGGGATTGAGTAGAAGACCATGACCTTGCCGCCCTGCTCAATGAACCGGGCCGCGGCCTGGGCCTCCTCCTCGCTCATGTTCGGGCTGTAGGCGAAGATGGCCACCTTAGCGCCCGTCAGCTTGCCCTGTTCGACGTCCTCATCGCCGAGGGCCTCGAAGTCAATGGCCGCCCTCCGCAGACAGCCGGCCACGCTGTCGTAGAACGTGGTGACCGACCGCCTCTCGCTGCCCTCGAGCGCGATGGTCCGGGTTCCCTTGACCAGGGCGACCGGCTTCTCGGCAGCCCTGGCCGCAGCGGACAGGGCCAGCAGTATCGCGGCAGTGAGCAGCACGTAGCGGATCATGGCGATCCCTCCGATCTGGCCTCGCAGGCACCTTTCGTCACGCCGGGCCGCCGCCCCTTGTGGCCTGGCCCGACCTTGCCGCACGAGGGCGGTTGTGCTACGATGTGCGCTGCTCCCCCATGCTGGCCAGGGAGAGAGCGTACGATGGCCGTCGAGTGCCCGGAGTGCAAGTCCATCGTGACCTCGCGCAGCGGCTATTGCCCCGCCTGCGGGTCATCGCTGACGCCGCTGCGGCGTCCCTTCAACTGGCGTCCGATTCTGCTGGGGGCGATCTTCGTGGGTGGAGCGCTGGCCGTGTGGGCGGGCTTGGCGGCCCTGCGCAACAAGGCAGCAACGTTCTACCAGGAGAACATCATCGAGAAGGCGGTGGGCGAGGAGGAGGCCGAGCAGTATCGCGGAGACTAGGGCCTGGGACGTCCGGCCCAGACGCAGTCACCCCCCAAATCCCCAGCTACTGACCAGAGGAGGCCCAACAGCGTGTCAAGGCTACGGACCGGCATCTTGGGCTGCGGGGGCATCGCCAATGCCCACGCGCGCACCATTCTGGCCGCCGAGCGGCTCCAACTCGTCGCCTTCTGCGACATTCTGGGCGAGCGTGCCGAGAGCTTCAACGCCCAGTACGCCGAGGGCAAGGGCAAGACATACACGGACTACCGCCAGATGTACGACGAGGCCAAGCTGGACGTCGTGTACATTTGCCTGCCGCCCTTCGCGCACACCAGGGACGTTGAGGACGCCGCGGCGGCCGGCATCCACATCCTGATCGAGAAGCCCATCTGCCTGGACATGAAGCAGGCGCGCAGCATGGCCCGCGCCAGCGAGAAGCACGGCATCAAGACGCAGGTCGGCTTCATGAGCCGCCACGGGGACGCGGTGCGCATGGTCAAGGGCATGCTGGAGAGCGGCGAGGCGGGCCGAGCGGGGCTGATGATCGCCAGCTACAAGTGCAACTCGCTGCACTCGCCCTGGTGGCGCGACAAGTCGAAGAGCGGCGGCCAGGTGGTGGAGCAGATCGTACATACCTTCGACATCACGCGCTTCCTGTTGGGCAAGCCCAAGTCCGTCTTCTGCCACATGGACAACCTCTTCCATAGGCGCATCAGGGACTACACGGTGGAGGACGTCAGCGCCACCAGCATCCAGTTCGCCAATGGCGCCGTGGCCTCGGTGGCGGGCACTAACGGCGCCATCCCCGGCAAGTGGCTCAATGAGTACGAGCTCATCGCCCAGAACGTGACCGTCCGCTTCCAGGACATGAACAACGCCACCATCCACCACACGGACGCGCCCGGCGACCGACAGACGATCGTTCAGTCGGGCAAGGACACCTTCCTGGCGGAGACCCTGGACCTCATCGAAGCAATAGACAGCGATGGGGAGACGGTGTGCC
>JBHIEF010000145.1:0-11001 GCA_046760465.1 Armatimonadota bacterium
GCCACTCACCTCCGCCTCAGCCACTTCAGGAGCCTCCCCCGCGGCCAGGTGTTGACCACGTCCTTCTTCTCCAGCCACCCCCTCCGCGCCGTCAACACGCCAAAGCGCATGTAGTCGAGCATCCCCGTCGAGTGCGCGTCGGTGTTGATGGCGATCTTCACGCCCGCCTGCTTGGCCATGCGGCAGTGCACGTCGCTCAGGTCCAGTCGCTCGGGGTAGGCGTTGATCTCCAGGGCCGTGTCCGTGTCCTTGGCGGCCTGGATGACGCGCTCGATGTCAATCCCGTACGCCTCGCGGCGGCCGATGAGCCGCCCCGTGGGATGCGAGAACACGTCCACCAGCCCGGTCTCGAAGGCCGTCACGATGCGCCCGGTGATGCGCTCCACGTCGCTGCTGAAGCCCGCGTGGATGCTGGCCAGCACGAGGTCCAGCTCCCTCAGCAGCTCCTCCGGGTAGTCCAGACTGCCGTCGGGCTTGATGTCCACCTCGTTCCCCGCCAGCACCTCGAGGTCGTCCAGCTCCTCGTTGAGCTTGCGGACGGCCTCGATCTGCTTCTCCAGCTCGCGAGGCGATAGGCCCTCCGCGACGGTCAGCGACTGCGAGTGATCGGTGATGGCCATGTACTTGTAGCCGCGCGCCCGACAGGCCTCCACCATCTCCTCCAGCGTGTTGGCGCCGTCGCTGCCCGTGGTGTGCATCTGGAGGTCGCCCTTGATGTCCCTGAGCCGGACCAGCGCGGGTAGCTCGCCGTTCTCCGCCGCCTCGACCTCGCCGCGATCCTCCCGGAGCTCCGGCTCGATGTAGGGCAGCCCCAGCTTCTTGTAGACTTGCTCCTCGGTCTTGCCCGCGACCCGCTTCTCCTCGTCCTCCTCCCGGAACAGGCCGTACTCACTCAGCTTCAGGCCCCGGTCAATGGCCCGCTGTCGCAGCACGATGTTGTGTTCTTTTGAGCCGGTGAAGTACATCAGCGCCGCGCCCCAGCTTTCCGGCTCCACCACACGCAGGTCAATCTGCCCGCCCTCTTCCAGGTAGGCGCTGACCTTGGTGTCACCCGCCAGGATCACCTCGCGCAGCTCCTCGAACTCCTGGAAGGCCTGGCAGACGCGCCCGCTGTCCTTGGCCGCCGCCAGCACGTCAATGTCGCCGATGGTCTCCCGGCCCCGCCGCAGGCTGCCGGCCGTGCTCGCCGCCTTGACTCCCTTGAGGCCCTTCAGCTTCGCCACGATCTGCTCGGCCACGGGCAGCACCTCACCCAGCAGCGCCCGCTCCTGCCCCTCGCGGTACACCTTGATGCCGCGCAGGACGTTCTCCTCGGTCTTGGCCCCCATGCCCTCCAGCTCGCGCAGCTCGCCCCCTTCGGCCGCCTCGGCCAGAGCGTCCACGTCCCCGATGCCCAGCTCGTTGTAGACCAGCGCCACCTTCTTGGGCCCCATGCCGGGAATCTCCAGCATGTCCAGCAGCCCCGCCGGGAACTTGGCCTTCAGCTCCTCCAGCGCCGTGATCTTCCCCGTCTCCAGCAGCTCCTCGATCTTGCCGGCCGTGCTCTTGCCCACGCGGGGGATGCTCTCTAACTCGCCGGCCTCGGCGATGGCCTCCACGCTCTGCCCCAGCTCCCGAATGGTGCGGGCCACGTTCTCGTAGCTGCGCACCCGGAACCGATCGGCACCATCTACCTCCATCAGGTGCGCGATCTGCTCGAAGGCCTTGGCTATCTCCCGGTTGTCCATGGCACTGCCCTCGCGACCGTCCACCACCTTGTCATGCTGAGCGTGCGGATTCGGGCGAATCCGCGACGCGAAGCATCTCGTAACAGGCCTAGCGCGAGGTTCCTCACCTCGCCTCGTGCTACGTAGCGAAGCTCCCGGCCTTCGTAGCCGAAGCTACTTCGGCGGAGTAGGCACTTCGCAGAGTAGCATCGGAATGACATCACGGCGGCAGGCGCAGGCGGCCGGCGTTGTCCCTACCGGTTCGGCGGGACGCCCCCGCCTTCTCCAGGCTCCGCAGAAACTCCAGCGACCGCAGCCTGGCGCCCACGTGAAAGTCCAGATGCGCCCGCAGCACGCTGCGCAGCTCCTCCCTGACCTGCCGCGTGGGGCTCAGTCGCTCCAGACCCGCCAGCCCGCGCTCCTGGAGCCGCGCCAATGTCCGCACCGTACCCGCGCAAACTGCCACGCCGCCGCTCGCGGCGCAGCGCCCGCAGTAGAAACCGCCCTCCCGCGGCGAAAAGCCCAGCCTGCGCCCGGAGAGGTCCTGCTCGCAGCCAAGACACGCCTCGGCCGGAATCCCGTATCCGTGCAGATCGAGGAACCTGGCCTCGAAGGCGTGGGTCACGAGGCGAAGGTCCGCCGCCTCGCAGAGCGCCCGCAGCGTGCCGCGCACCAGGTCGAAAAGCTCGGTGCTCTCCTGCCCCCGCTCGCTGGTCTTGGTGACCAGCTCGGCCACGTAGGCCGCGTGTCCCAGGCGCCGGGGGTCCTCCCGCAGCGCGTAGAACGCGTCCACCACCTGCACCTGCGCGACCGTGTCCAGCGACCGGCCCTCGGCCAGCATCAGCCGGTTGCAGGAGAAGAGCTGCGTAACGGGCGTGAGCTTGCTCTTGGGCTTGCCCACGCCCTTGACCACGGCCTCGATTCGCCCCTGCTCCCGCGCCAGCAAGCTCAGTATCCTGTCCGCTTCCCGCAGCCGCTGACAGCGTAGGGTGATGGTCAGTGCGTGGTAAGTGGCCATGGCAGTGAGGCTCTTGTCATTCTGAGCGCGCGGGCGCCGTTCGCACCCGCCGCGAGGAATCTCGTAACCGCCGCGAGACCCTTCGCTGCGCGGATCGCTCCGGTCCGCTTGCTCAGGGTGACATGGGGGCCTTCCCCCTCGCCAGCTCCGCCACCGTCTCGCGCACCACCTCAACCAGCCCGTCCTGCGCCCCGTGCTCGGCGATCCGGCGCACCAGCGCGCTTCCCACCACCGCCGCATCAGCGATCTGGTTCACCTGGGCCACGTGGTGGCTGGTCTTGATGCCGAAGCCCACCGCCAGCGGCCGGTCCGTATGCTCACGGACCTTGCCACCCATCTCCACCAGGTCCTGCGGCAGCTCATCCCGCGCGCCCGTCACTCCCGTCCGCGACACGATGTAGACGAATCCCGTGCTGCACTCGCAGGCCGCCGCTACGCGCTCGGGAGTGCTGGTGGGAGCCACCAGGAAGATGGTGTCCAGCCCCTGCGCGCGCGCGGCCCTCAGCCACTCCTCGCTCTCCGAAGGCGGCAGGTCGCTGACTATCACGCCGTCCACACCGGCCCGGCACGCCATGTGGGCGAAGGCCTCGACGCCGTATTGCAGGATGGGATTGTAGCTGCCCATCAGCACCAGGGGAACGTCCGTGCGCTCTCGAATCCGCTCCACGCATCCCAGCACCCGCGCCGTGGTGGTGCCCCCGTCAATGGCGTGCTGCGAGGCGGCCTGAATCACCGGCCCGTCGGCCAGCGGATCGCTGAAGGGCACGCCCAGCTCCACCACGTCCGCGCCCGCCTCGGCCATGGCGGGCACGATCTCGGCCGTGGCCTCCAGCGAGGGATGGCCGGCGGTCACGAACATCACCAGCCCGCCCTTGCCCTCCGCCTTCAGCCCCGCAAATGTCTCCTCAATGCGTGACATGGGGGTGTGGTGGGTAGTCGCGGACTTCAGTCCGCGGTGGTGGCCGGCGGTGGGTCCTTGCCGAGACCCAGCTCCGGATGCGCATAGCTGCACTCGTATTCCCGCCAGTCCTCAGTGAGTCCCGCCCGAACGGGGTTCTCGAGGATGTACCTGACGTACCTGGGCAGGTCCTCGTCCCTGCGCAGGATGTGGTCGTAAAAGTCCTTCTGCCAGCGGATGTGCGGCGCCTTGCGCGCAAACCACACGCCGGTCTGTTGCTTGAACCGCACGGCTGCTGCCCACGCGTCGGCACTGTCATCCGTGCCCCTCAAGGTGACGTGCATGTGGTCGGGCATGAGACACGCCGCCAAGACATCACATGCGTGCCGCGCTGCCTGACGCTGCATCATCGCTGACAGCGTTTCGAACACCTTCGCCGCTGCCAGTCCGCCCCTGCGCGCCCGAGCGCACATCGTGAACGTAACCAGCGCCCTGCCACGGTAGCATTCCTGGCGGAGCCGATGGGGCCGCTCGCGGCGTTGCGTTCGATCCCGCACGGGCACATCCCTCGCAGCTCCCAACCACAGCCGGCCGGCCCCCGCAGGCTGAAGCCTGCGACTACCCACCGCACCTCCCAGCGCTGCTCACCACCCGAAAGCCCCCTCACCTCAGCCTGAGCAGCTCGCTCGCCACCTCGGCGTCCTTGTCGCCGCGGCCCGAGAGGTTGATGATCACGAGGTCGCTCTCGTCCACCTCGCCCGCTTCAGCCATCTTCAGCAGATGCGCGATCGCGTGCGCGCTCTCCAACGCCGGGATGATCCCCTCGAGCTGCGAGAGCTTGACGAACGCGTCCATGGCCTCCTGGTCCGTGGCCGAGAAGTACTGCGCCCGCCCCGTCTCCTTCCACAGGCTGTGCTCGGGGCCCACGCCGGGGTAGTCCAGCCCCGCCGCCAGCGAGTGCGCCGGCGCGATCTGGCCGTCCTCGTCCTGGAGCACGTAGCTGGCCGCCCCGTGCAGCACGCCGTAGCGCCCGCGGCCCAGCGAGGAGGCGTGCTCCCCGGTGTCCAGGCCCTTGCCCGCCGCCTCCACCCCGATGAAGGCGACCTGCTCGTCCTCCACGAACGGATAGAACAGCCCCGCCGCGTTCGAGCCGCCGCCCACGCAGGCCATCAGCTTGGTCGGGAGCCTGCCCTCCTTGTCGAGCACCTGCTGCTTGGCCTCGATGCCCACCACCGACTGGAAGTCGCGCACGATCAGGGGGTACGGATGCGGCCCGGCCACGCTGCCGAACAGGTAGTGCGTGGTGCGCACGTTGGTCATCCAGTCGCGGATGGCCTCGTTGATGGCGTCCTTGAGGGTCTTGGTGCCCGAGCTCACCGGCACGACGGTCGTGCCCAGCAGCTTCATCCGAAACACGTTGAGCGCCTGCCGGCGAATATCTTCCTCGCCCATGTAGACGACGCATTCCATGCCGAACATGGCCGCCGCCGTGGCCGTGGCCACCCCGTGCTGGCCGGCCCCCGTCTCGGCGATCATGCGCGGCTTGCCCATGCGCCGCGCCAGCAGCCCCTGCCCCAGCGTGTTGTTGATCTTGTGCGCGCCGGTGTGGTTCAAGTCCTCGCGCTTCAGGTACACCTTGGCGCCGTTGCACTCTTGGCTCAGCCGCTCGGCGTGGTAGAGCGGCGAGGGCCTGCCGGCATACTCCCGCAGGTAGTAGTCCAGCTCCCGCTGAAACTCCGCGTCCTCCCGCGCCTCCTGGTATGCCGCGTCCAGCTCCTCCAGGGCGTGCATGAGCGTCTCGGGCACGTACTGCCCCCCGAAACGCCCGAAGCGCCCGCGCCTGTCGGGCACCTGGTCGAGGGCGGGAGCGCCGGCCTGCTCTGGGTTGCCGCTCGGCTCAGTCATTCACGCCACCGCCTCCACGCCCACGAATTCGCGCAGCTTGCTCTCGATATCCTCCGCGGCCATGAGCGCCGTCCCGATGAGCGCCGCGTCTACACCCGCCTCCGCCAGCCTCATCAGGTCCCCGCGCGTCTCGATGCCCGATTCGCTGACCACGACCACGCCCTCCGGAACCAGCGGCCGCAGCTTCAGCGTCGTGTGCAGGTCCACCTCGAAGGTGGACAGGTCCCGGTTGTTGATGCCGATAACGCTCGCCCCCACCGCCACGGCGCGCTCGATGTCCCACTCGTCGTGCGCCTCCACCAGCGCCGCCATGCCCAGGTCCTTGGCCGTCCACAGGTAGTCATCGAGCTGCTCGTCGGACAGCGCCCGCACCAGCAGCAGCACGGCATCCGCCGCCAGCGCCCGCGACTCGTACACCTGCCACTCGTCCACGATGAACTCCTTGCGCAGGACGGGCAGGTCGCAGGCCAGGCGCGCGTCGGCCACGTGCCGGTCGTCCCCCCCGAAGTAGCGCGCGTCCGTCAGCACCGAGACGGCCGCCGCGCCTCCGGCCTGGTAGCTGGCGGCGATGGGCTTGGGCTCGAAGTGCTCGCGGATGACGCCGGCCGAGGGCGAGCAGCGCTTCATCTCGGCGATGATCTGCACGCCCGGCTGCCGCAGCGCCCTCGGCAGGCTGCGCGGCGGGTCCATGCAGGAGCAGATCTCATCCAGCCGATCCGCCGTCTGCCGCCGCTTCTTCTGCGCCAGCTCCTCCTTCTTATGCGCGATGATCTCGTCCAGAATCATGTTACCCAGCGCTCTTTGTAGGAGCCGTGTCCTCGCGGCGACTTGCCCTCGCCGAAGGCCAGGGGCTCGCCTGCCCTGAGCGGCGGCTCGAAGCGAAGAATCTCGTGACAGCCCAACCTGCTACGGCGCCGCGGCGTTGGTGAACTCAACCAACTCCCCCAACTTCCCCCTCGCTTGCCCACTCCCCACCGACTCCCGCGCCTGCTCCAGGCCCTCCTCCAGCGAATCAGCCGACCCCGCCGCCACGATAACACCGGCGGCGTTGAGCAGCGCGATGTCCAGCCGCGGGCCGGGCTCCCCCTCCAGCACGGCGGTCATGCGCCGCGCGCACTCCTCCGTGTCCCCGCCGCTGATGTCATCCGGCCCCGCCTTGCGCAGGCCGACGTCCTGGGGCGCGACCGTGTACTCGCGGACCTCGCCCTCGGCCAGCTCCGCCACCTGCGTCGGCCCCAGCGTGGACAGCTCGTCCAGCCCGTCCAGTCCGTGCACCACGAGCGCCCTCTCGCTGCCCAGCTCTCTCAGCGCCTCCGCCACCAGCGTGGTCAGGGCGGGATCGTACACCCCCAGAAGCTGCCGCCTGGCGCCTGCCGGGTTGGTCAGCGGACCGAGGATGTTGAACACGGTGCGCAGGCCCAGCGCCTGGCGCGTCGGCATGACGTGTCGCATGGCGGGATGATGCGCCGGCGCGAACAGAAAGCCCAACCCCACGCGGTCAATGCACTCGCCTACGCGGCCCGGCTCGACCTCCAGGTTCACGCCCAGCTCGGCCAGCACGTCCGCGCTGCCGCACTGGCTGGAGACCGACCGGTTGCCGTGCTTGGCGATGGCCACGCCCGCGCCCGCGGCGATGAAGGCGGCCGCCGTGGAGATGTTGAAGGTGTCGAGAGCGTCCCCGCCCGTGCCGCAAGTGTCCACCACGTCCTCACGCTGCGGCCGCACCTTCACGCAGTGCTCACGCATGGTGCGCGCCAGCCCCGCGATCTCAGAGGGCTTTTCGCCCTTCATGCGCAGGCCCACCAGCAGGGCGGCGATCTGCGCCTCCGAGGCCTGACCGCTCATGATCTCCTCGAGCGCAGCCTCTGCCTCCTGCGCAGTCAGATCGCTGCCCGCCACGACCTTGGCGATGGCCTCTTGCAGCATGGCCCCCCACCTGGTGGTATACAGGCGGGCCGGAGTTGGCCCGCCTGCGGGCTGAAAGCCTGAGTTGCCGGCTCGCCGTCAGTCCACCGCCTGCACGCCGGCGACCTCCGGGATCTTCTCCTGCAACACCTGCTGCACGCCCATGGACAGGGTCATCTGCGACATGGGGCAGCCGGCGCACGCGCCTTGCAGCCGCACCTGTACGATGTTGTCCTCGGTTACGTCCACCAGCTCGATGTCGCCCCCGTCGGCCTGGAGCGCCGGCCGCACGTCCTTGAGGGCCTCCTCGACCTGCTCGCGGATGCTGGACATGAATGTGGCTCCCTTCGCCTCTGCTGCCGGCGCCTCACAGCGCCAGGAAGTTCTCCAGCAAGCTCATGCCGGGCTCGGTCAGTACCGATTCCGGGTGGAATTGTACCCCCTCGACCACGTACTCCCTGTGACGGACTCCCATCACCTCGCCCTGGTCGGTCTCGGCCGTGATCTCCAGGCAGTCGGGCATGCTCTCGCGCTCCACCAGCAGCGAGTGGTAGCGCACCGCCTCGAACGGATTGGGCAGGCCGGCGAAGATGGTCTTGCCATCGTGGTGCACCAGCGAGGTCTTGCCGTGCATCAGCCGCCCCGCGCGCACCACCTTGCCGCCGAACACGTGGCCAATGCACTGGTGGCCCAGACACACACCCAACACCGGCACCTTGCCGGCGAAATGCGCGATCACTTCGTTGGAGATGCCCGCCTCCAGCGGAGTGCACGGGCCGGGCGAGACCACGATCCGCTCGGGCCCCAGCGCCTCGATCTCCGCCACCGTGGCCTTGTCGTTGCGGAAGACCTGCTGCTCGGCGCCCAGCGTGCCCAGATACTGCACGAGATTGTAGGTGAACGAATCGTAGTTGTCAATCACGACAATCATGCCAGCCCCTCCTCCGCCAGGGCGATGGCCCGCAGCAGCGCGCCGGCCTTCTCCATGGTCTCCTCGTGCTCGCGCTCCGGCCGGCTGTCGGCCACAATGCCGGCCCCCACGCCCACGTAGGCCATGTTCCCCTGCACCACCAGCGTGCGGATGGTGATGGCGGTGTCCATGCTGCCGGAGTAGCTGAAGTAGCCGATGGCCCCCGCATACGGCCCGCGCCGGGTCGGCTCCAGCTCATCAATGATCTCCATGGCCCGGATCTTGGGCGCGCCCGACACCGTCCCGGCCGGGAAGCACGCCCGCAGCACGTCGAACTGGTCCTTGCCGGGGGCCAACTCGCCCACCACATTCGTGACGATGTGCATCACGTGCGAGTAGCGCTCGACCACCATCAGCTCGTCCACCTGCACCGTCCCGTACACGCACACGCGGCCGATGTCGTTGCGGTGCAGGTCCACCAGCATGATGTGCTCGGCCCGCTCCTTCTCGTCCGCCAGCAGCTCCTGTTCGAGCGCCAGGTCCTCCTCCCGAGTCTTCCCTCGGCGCCGCGTGCCGGCGATGGGCCGGGTCACCACCTTGCCGGCGTCCTCGGTCACCAGGATCTCCGGCGAGGCGCCCACGATCTTCAGGTCGTCGAAGCTCAGGTAGTACATGTAGGGCGAGGGATTGACCGAGCGCAACGCCCGGTAGATGGTGAAGGGGTCAACGGCGATGCGCTTCCCCAGTCGCTGCGCCAGCACCACCTGGATGCAGTCGCCCGCGGCGATGTACTCCTTGGCCTTGCGCACCGCGTCCTCGAAGTCTTCCTTGGCGAAGTTCGAGGCGATCTCCTCCGAGGCGGCCACGGGACCGGCCTGCACCGCCGGCAGCGGCCCCGCCAGCGTGGCCACGATGCTCTCCATGCGCTCCAGGGCCTGGCGGTAGGCCTCGTCGGGATCGCCCTCCACCACCGTGTTGACCAGCACCCGCATCTTGTGCTGCACGTGGTCGAAGATGACCACCTCGTCGGCGATCATGAACATGCAGTCGGGCAGTTGCAGGTCGTCCTCCGTCTGGTCCGGCAGCTGCTCGAAGAAGCGCACCATGTCGTAGCTCATGAAGCCCACGGCCCCGCCGCTGAAGCGCTCCCAGTCCGCCAGCGGCACGTACTGCCGCGCCTGCATCAGCTCCTTCAGCAGGTGCAGCGGGTCCTGCCCCTGCTCCAGCCTCACCTGGCGCTCGACGCCGCCCTCGGTGATGGTGACCAACTGCCCTCTGCTGGTCAGCAGCCGCCGCGGGGCCGCGCCCATGTACGAGTAGCGCGCCACGTGCTCGCCCCCGGTCACGCTCTCCAGCAGGAAGGCGAAGCCGTTGCCCGCCGCCTTCAGCTTCATGAAGGCGGACACCGGCGTCTCCAGATCCGCCAGCAGCTCCCGGTACACGGGCACCAGGTCGCCCTGCTTGGCCCGCTCGCGGAACTCCTCCAGGCTCGGCTGGTACTTGGGCATGCTCGTGTGTCCTTCTACGCCTCCGTTCGCCACCCCATTGCAGTCATCAGCTCCTTTCCATCACCTCGGTGTTTCGGCAGCAAGCTGCCGAAACACCTGATTGCCCCGCAACCGCGTAGGAGGCAGCTCCAGCTGCCGACTGGCGGTGGCAGGCGTTGGTGCGGCGCGGTGGCATGGCTAGTACCTCCCCACCTCCAACGCCACCTCATACGCCAACTCCAGCTCCTCCAGACTACAGTAGTCCGGCACCGTATGCGAGGTGCAGAAGATGAAGCCCCCGCCCGGCTTCATGGTCTGCATGACCCGCGTGATCTCGGCCCGCAGATGGTCCAGATCGCCCCGCCCCAGCAGTGCCCGCACGTCCAATCCACCGTACATGCACAGCTTATCCCCATACTCCTTCTTGAACTGGGCCAGGTCCATCCCGGCCGACTCCTGCACTGGGTGGACGCAATCGAACCCTAAGTCCACGACGTCGTCCAGCACGCTGGCGAAGTACCCGTCACAGTGCAGAGACAGGTACGCTCCCCGGGCCTTGGCGTGGCTGGCGTGGATGCGCTCGGCCGGCACGATCAGCTCCCGGAACATCCTGGGCGAGAACATGAGTCGCTGATTCTCGCCCCAGTCGTCGCTGATGTGCACAACGTCCACACCCAGCTCCAGGCAGTTATCCACATAGCTCTTGGCCCAGGTGGCGATGCGCCGAAACAGTGCCAGCATCTTCTCCGGCTCGGTGGCCATGTACTCCAGCGAGGCCTGGATGCCCAGGTAGCCGTTGGCGCACTCGAACACGCCCGGCGTCTGGCAGAAGATGGCCCGCCCCCGCTGCTGCTTGTGATGGGCCACGTCCCGCCGCACGGGCGCGTAGATGCTCTGGTCGTCCGGGTCTGTCAAGGGCGCGTCCAGAGCCTCCTGGATGGTCAGCACCTGGCCGTAGGTCGGATCGGTCGGCCCCTCCTCGCCGGCGCCCCGTTGGGCCAACGCCGCCTCCTTGTCAATCGGCGCCCCCTGCGGGAAGGTCTGGTACACGTCCACCCCCACGTGGTCCAGGTAGGCATCCACGGACCCGTACTTCTCCTCCACGGGCTTGGTGGCATCGGTCGCGAACAGCCACACGTAGACCGGGACCCTATCCGCCTCCCGATGCTCCA
>JBHIEF010000146.1:0-10978 GCA_046760465.1 Armatimonadota bacterium
GCGTCGAACCTCCGCCCGATCCCGCCGCGCGCCGGCGGGCAGGCGAACCGCAACCCCATCCCGGGAGGAACCGGTCTTGGCAACCATCAACGTCGGCATCATCGGCACCGGCATGATCGCCCACGGCGCCCACGCCGAGGCCTTCCAGGCCGTCAAGGGCGTGAAGGTGCTGGCCGCGTGTGACGTGGACGAGAAGCGACTGAAGGCCTTCGCCCACAAGTACCACATCCCCAAGCTCTACACCGACTACGAGAAGCTCGTCGCCGACGACGACCTCGACGCCGTCGCCGTCGCCCTGCCGGTCTTTCTACATGCCCCCGCCACCATCGCCGCACTCCAGGCCGGCAAGCACGTCCTCTGCGAGAAGCCCATGGCCATGGACGGTGCCGAGGCCCAGGCCATGGTGGACGCCGCCAGGCGGGCGCGCAAGAAGCTGGCTATCTACTACCGCCGCCGCTTCAGCGCCGACGCCGTGCAGGCCAAGCGCCTCATTGACCGAGGCGACCTGGGCAAGGTCTACTACGCGCGCAGCATCCAACTGCGCTGGCGCGGCCGACCCGGCTTCGACAGGCGCATGGCCAAGTTCGGCAAGTGGTTCACCCGCAAGAAGCAGGCCGGCGGCGGCCCCCTCATGGACCTGGGCGGCTACGACCTCGACCTACTCATGGGGCTGCTCGACTTCCCCAAGGTCAAGTCCTGCACGGCCATCACCTTCCAGGAGATTGACAGGCAGCGCGCCCGCCGCGCGGGCTTCGACCTGGAGGACTTCGCCATCGGCCTCGTGCGCCTGAAGGACGGCCGCGCCATCTCCCTGGAGTCCTCCTTCGCCGGCAATATAGACGAGCCCACCGGCCACTGGCTCTTCGGCAGCAAGGCCGGCCTCCGCCTCAGTCCACTCACCCTCTACCGCGACCGCGGCGGCCGCAAGCACGCCCGCGAGATAGACTGCTCCCGCGTGCGCACGACCAATGCCGTGCGGCAGTTCGTGGACGCCATCCGCAAGGACCGGCCCATCGCCATCAGCTCCGGCCGCGAGGCCCTGATCGTCACCAAGATCCAGGACGCGCTCTATCGCTCCGCCGAAGCCGGCCGCGAAATGCCCTACCAGTAGTTGGGAGTCGCCCATGTCCATCTCCGGCTATGACGAAGAGCGCGTGGCCGACACCAAGCGCTTCCTGCGCCGGCTCTGGGCGGGCGAGAGCGTCGGCCGCCCCGGCTACCAGCTCAGCGTCCCCGGCCCCGAGCTGCCCCAGGACGGCCACGAAGAGCTCCTGGCCGCGCTCTTGGCGGCCAACCAGGCCCACAGCCAGGTGGAGGACGACTCCGTGCCCACCCTCTGGCCGCACTACGCCGGCGTCGCCGTCTTCGCCACCGCCTTCGGCGCTCAGGCCGTGCAGACGGAGCAGGGCGGCGGCACCGTCTGGGCCCGACCGATCGTCACTACCGACCAGCCCGAGCAAGCCGCACGCATCTCGCGCCCCGGCACCACCGACGGCGCCCTGGGCAAGGTCCTCGACTTTGTCAACCTGGCCGAGGCCGAGACCCAGGGCCACTACACCTTCCGCATCTGCGACATGCAGGGCCCTCTGGACATCGCCGCCCAGCTCTGGGACCAGACCTACATGCTGCCCGCCCTGCGCAGCCACCCCCACGTCGTCCACCGGCTGCTCGACCACATCACCACGCTCATGATCGAGTTCGTCCGCGACTTCAGGGCCGCCTGCTCCCACTTCACCGGCATGCACTGCCCCCACGTGTGGATGCCGCCCGAGTGCGGCGTCGGCCTCAGCGAAGACCTGGCCCCCCTGCTCTCGCCGCGCGACTATGCCGAGTTCAGCCTGCCCTACGTTCAGCGCATCGCCGACGACCTGGGCGGCGTGCACCTTCACTGCTGCGGCACCTGCGAGCACCAGTTCGACAACTGGGCCAGCCTCCGCGGCCTCAACGGCCTCAACCTGCACCCGCCGCACATTGACTTCGCCCGCGCTGCCCAGGCCTTCGGCGACCGCGTGGTCTTCTGCCAGGGAGTGGCCTTCGACGCCGACGACGGCGACCAGCGCGACGTCCCCGCGACGCTCGACTACTACCTCTCCCGCGCCAACTCCGACACGCGCTTCTTCTTCTGCCTGCCCGGCGACGGAGGAGACGGCCGGACCGCCCGACTGGTGGAGCGCGTCCACGGATGGAACCGCGTAGCCGTCTAGAAGCGGTTTCATAACCGTGCTAACCGGGCAACCGCCTGCCCAACCTTGTGCGAGCGGCGTCTCGTCGCGACTAGAACTCGTTTCGTAACCGTCCTAACCGGGCAAGCGCCTGCCCAACCCTTGTACGAGCGGCGTCTCGCCGCGACTAGAGGGGCACCCAGCGGGTTATGAAGCCACTTCTAGCCCCGCGGCCCGGCGACCGCCCAAGCGAGGAGGACTCCCAAACGTACTACGAGATAGACTGCCCACAGCAAGATGAAGTAGCCGACGTGGAGCTGTCCCTGCGCGAGCTGGCCGCCTGCGGCATCCTGCCGGACGGCGCCGGCTACGATGCCCAGGCCTTCGCGCGCTTCCGCGACGCCATCAAGCAGCACTTCGAGGTGCCGTGGACCGCCATTCGCCCCGCCATGGAGCGCCTGCTCTTTGCCCTCAGCGGCGCCCGCCGTCCCCGCACCATCATCGGCCTGGGCACCTTCTGCGGCAACACGCTGGCCTGGAACGTGGGGCCCGCCCTGAGTCCCTGGCGCGCCTTCGAGGCCGACAGGATCATCGGCGTGGACACGGATGCCGAGGCCTGCGAGCTGGCCCGGGCCAACTTCGCGCGGCTGGGGGTCGCCGAGGAAGTCGAGATCCTGACCGCCGACGGCCACCAGGTCGTGCGCGACTTCGACGACACTATAGACCTGCTCTACCTCGACGCACACGGCCCGCTGCCCGGCACCAACCAGCCCGCCACCAAGATGATCTACCTCTCGCTCCTCCAGGAGGCCGAGGGAAAGCTGCGCCCGGGCTCACTGGTCGTCGCCCACGACACCCTACCCGAGTGGTTCGTCAAGCAAGCCGGCGCCTACCTCGACTACGTGCGCGACTCCCGGCGCTTCGCTGCCAGCGCCTCCGTGGCCATAGACGACCAGGGCCTCGAGATCACCAAGGTTTGATGCGGACGGCGCAGACAGCGCTCGTCCCGGCGTGTGCGGCTCGCCCTGCCGACAGGGATGCGGCGGGTGGACGGCGAAATCGTACCACGCGCAGGGGTGAACGGCTCGAAGGCGAACGATGAAGCCCGAAGTCAAATACTGGGTCGCCTTGGGGGAGGAGGACTTGGCTTCAGCCAGAACACTCCTGCGAGGCGAACACTATCTGAACACTCTCCATCACTGCCACCAGGCGCTGCAGAAGATGCTCAAGGCGCTTATCCAGCGAGGCCAGGTCGATCCGCCACCGCGTACGCACGATCTCCTGGCGTTGGCCGCACGGGCACGCGTCTGGGACAGCCTGCCGAGGGAGAGCCGCGACCTACTGATCTCCGTCAACCCCTATGGGACTCAAGCCAGGTATCCTGCGTCGCTGGAGGAGCCCGTCAAGTCAGTCGGCCAAGACCTGGCCGAAGACGCCCTGTCCCGCACGGGCGAGGTGCTCGCATGGCTGAGGCAGCGACTGAAGTAGATGCCGTGGTCGAGCGCTACGTAGAGCGCTTGCGGCGCCACATTCGCGTTGATGCTGCCTGGCTCTTCGGCTCGCGCGCCGGCAGCAGCGCAGACGAGACCGGCGACATAGACCTGGCCATCGTGTCGCGGGACTTTGGGCGCGACCGACATGCCGACTTGGTGCTGCTGAGCCGCTGCCGGCACATCGAGGACGGCCCGATGGACATCCTCCCCTTCAGCCTCGACGAGTACCTACGGCTCCCCCCCGGCTCCTTCCTCCGCACGGTGATCCGCTCCGGCCGCTTGGTGGCGGGAGTCTCTCGCGCAACGGCTACGCGCGGGGACGGTTGAGCGCTCGCCGACTCCGCCCCAGACCACTCCACCTCCCCCGCCTACTCCTCCACCGGCCCCACCGCCGCCGCCTGCCACACCCACTCGCCTCCCTCGCGTGCAAACAGCAGGTCCGCCTTGGCCACCAGCGTCTCTCCCCCCGCCGTGACCGACAGGGCACAGCGCACGCTGCCGGCCATGCCCATGACCAGCACATCGAAGCTCTCGTCGTCAACCTCGAGAGCCGTCACGGTCGCGATCTGGTCCAGCAGCTCTTCCTTGGTCAAGTACTCCGACTCCCCGCTCATGCCCACGACCACCAGCACGTTGTCGCCCATGAAGTCCCCGATGGCCTGCCTGTCGCCTCGCTCCATGGCCTCGGCAAGCTGCTTCGTCACCGTCCTCAGGCCGGCTACTTCCGGGTCCTCCTCCTGGGCGAACACCACCCATCCGCAGAGGATCAACGCCGCAAGCACGAGCACGCAGCTGGCTGTGCGGATCTGCATCTCACCACGCTCCCTTCTGCCCACCTCTTCGCCGCCCGCGCTGCGCCTCCTCCCCCAAAGCGACGGGCCGGGCGTCTCCACCCGGCCCGCTGTGCGTCAGCTCCGGCAGTAACCTGCGGCTGTCCCTACAGCCTGGCCTCCATGGCCCGCGGCGGGCAGATGGGCACACACAGCTCGCAGGCGATGCACTTCTCGTACTCGAAGTTCACCAGCCTGCTCGTCAGGTCCATGGACAGCGCCTTGGTGGGACAGATGGTGATGCACGCCCCGCAGTGGGTGCACACGTCCTCCAGCCGCACCACGTCCTGCTCCAGCGACTGGACGCGCACCCCAAGCTCCTGCGCGTAGGTCAGGCCCTCCTCTAACTTGCTGGCCTCCCCGCTCAGCTCCAGGACCAGTAGGCCCTCCTCCTGAGGGGTGATGTTGGCCCGCAGGATGTTGAAGTCCAGATCGTACTTGCGCACCAGCCGCGAGACCACGGGCTGGTCTATGAGCCCCGGCGGAAAGTGCAGCACTACGCGTCGCGCAGTCATCGGGCCGTCACCTCCTCAGCTATCGGCCGTTCCTTCAGGGCCTTGAAGGTCAAGCCCGAGTTGGCAGAGGGGATGGGCGCCACCGGCTCGGCCAGCAGGAACTGGCCCTCCGTGATCCACTCCTTCAGCGTCCCGGCGATGTCCCGCGCCCGCGCGTATGACGACAGCGAGGCCGTGGGCACCTCCTTGCCGTTGACGCTGATGGTGCCGCTCTTCAGCTCCGCGTAGCTCACCGCGCCCAGCGGCTCGCCCTCCCAGTACGGGTAGCTGCGGCTGTAGTCCACTATGGGCGCCGTGATGTCCGCGTCCGTGGCCGCCGCCTGAACCACCATCTCCTCGTCGAGGATGGGGATGGGAATACCCAGCCCCACGTTCAGGCTGGTGCCGTAGCCCAACATGCTCACACCCACCACCCACTGGGGCGACATCTCCTTCATGTCCCCGATCACCGCCAGCGTGCCCGCGCCCGCCTTGGGCACGCCGTTGTCGTTGCGTGGCACCGTGGGGTTGTGCTGCGTCCCCTGCCACACCACGTAGCCGACGGCACCGCCCAGGTAGATGCGAGTCCCGATGCCGATGGTGCGGTAGTAGGGGTCCTTCAGCAGTGGGCTGAGCTGCCCGGCCGAGCAGTAGTTGGCGTTGCCCAGGCCCGGCTTGAGCACGCCCATGTACGTGTAGATCTCACGTTCCGCGTGCACGTTCACGGCCACGTTGTAGTTCTGGTACGCGTTCCGTGGGTTGAACAGAATCGCCTCGTTCAGGTCGGCGATGTTGAGCCACGTCTCCAGCTCCCGCCGCGGGTAGCAGTCCGTTCCGTAGGCGACTGCCTTCATGCGCACGTCCTTGCCCGCGATCAAGTCCTGGATGACGTGCCCTCCCCCGTAGCGAAACTCCCCGGGGAAGTGGGCCTGTAGCGGGTCCGTATCCGGCACCTGGGTGGCGCCTATGTATAGGTCCACCGCCGCCAGGCCGGCGTAGGCCTCAACGCCGTTGAGCCAGGCCTTCTGCACCTTGATCCGAGGGTTGGAGTGTCCGAAGTTGAGGAACGCGCCGGAGGAACACATGGGCCCGAAGGTGCCCGTCGTCACCACGTCCACCTTCTCGGATGCCTTCTTGGCCCCCTCCTCGGCCACAATGTCAATGATCTCCTCCGCCGTCACCACCACTGCCTTGCCCTGCTTGATCTTGCTGTTGATCTCCTCGTAGGTCTTCGGCATCGCTTGTACCTCCAATAGCTAGGGGTTGGGGGGATGGCCCCCCCTTGCTGGGGTTACAAGCGATGCATAATCCATAGGGCCATATCATCACCGCCCTTTCACAACGGTACGAGCTCGTATTGCCCCCAGGCGCCCAGGGCCTCCCCGGCTATCACCACCACCTGCTGGACGCCTGCAATCTGCTTGCCCGACTCCAGGGCCCGCTCCACGTCCTCCGGGGCCTGCACCAGATTCGCCACCGCCGTCGCGGCCGCGTCCGCCAGCCCCCCCCGCTCGGCCACCACCACCGCCGCGTCCGCCCGCCCCAGACTCAGTGAGTGACCCACCTTGCCTGAGCTGGTGCACACCGCCAGCGGCAGGCTCTCCGCTGGAATCCTCAGCCCCACCCGCTGGCTCAGCTTCGACGATCCGGCCCAGATGGCCACGATGCGCTCCCGACTGCCGGCCAGGAACACATCGCCGCCATTCTCCACTATTACCTCGTCCGACTTCTGTAAGACGCCTGACGCCACCACCTCGGCAATCGCCCCGGCCACCGCCGCCATCGGCCCCACCCCAGCCGCCTGCCCCGCCTCGCACATTCGCCGTATGATGTCCGGCGCCCCCTGCTCCCACTCCAGCGGCTCCAGGCTCTTGTAGAACGCCGGCCGCTCCGCCGCGTAGCTCTCGATGTCCCCGCGCGCCTTACGCACCAGCCTGGTCGCCAGCTCCGACAGATCCCGCTGCGCGCAGATGAACAGGTTCGTTTCGGCTACCGTCACTTCGAAGGCGACCAGATCGTCCGGCCGAAGCTGCTCCCGATACTTGCGATTGCTGTAGGCCCCACGCTCCATTCGTCCCTGTTGCGCCCTACCCCCGCCGTGGCCGGGCATTATAGCAGCAACCCCCCGTCCAGTCCAGCGCCACCCAGCCAAAGGCAGCCTCCAGACTTAGGTCCCTTCTGGTCACGTTGTGCCGATTTAGCGCTGGCGGGGGATGATGGGAGAATCGGCAGCAGGCCGCCTAGCGCTCACGCCGCCCCCAGAATCCCCTCGATCTCGCCCAGGTCCTCCTCGCTGATCTCCCATCCCATGCCGCCCACGTTCTGCTCCACCTGGCTGGCCCGCTTCGCCCCCACTATGGCCGAGGTGACGCCGGGCTGCTGGATGACCCAGCGGATGGCCAGTTGGCCCACCGTCTTGTCGTAGCGCGCAGCCACCTCTGTCAACGCCGCCACCATGCGTTGGTTGCGCTGGAAGGCCTCCCCCTTGAACATGGGGTCGTTACGCCGCACGTCGTCGTCGGGGAAGGCCGGCTCCTCCTTGAACTTGCCCGTCAGCAGCCCCCGCGCCAGCGGACCGTAGCACACCACGCCGATGCTCTGCTGCTCGCAGAAGGGCAGAATCGCCTTGTCTGCATCCCGCTGGAGCATGTTGTACGGCGGTTGCAGGCTGTGCAGCGGACCGTGCTTCAGGCACTCGGTCATCTGCTCCACGCTGAAGTTGGAGACGCCGACGGCCCGGATCTTGCCCGACTCGTACAGCTCCACCAACGCCCCCATGGTCTCCTCGAAGGGCGTGTCGGTGTCCGGCCAGTGCACCTGGTACAGGTCAATGTAGTCCCGCTCCAGGTTTCGCAGGCTCTCCTCGCACTCGGCCAACACGCGCTCTCTCGTACTGTCCCGCACCACCTCGCCCCCCGGCAGGGGCTTCAGCCCGCACTTGGTGGCGATGATGACCTCGTCGCGATGTTCCCCCAGCGCCTCCGCCACCAGCCGCTCCGAGTGCCCCCAGCCGTACGCCGGAGCCGTGTCGAACCAGTTGATCCCCAGCTCGTACGCCCGCCGAATGGCCCCGATGGACTCCTCGTCCTCCACCGGCCCCCACCATCCCCCGCCAATTGCCCACGCACCGAAGCCTACCGTGGTGATCTCCAGCTCCGAAGTGCCCAGCCGTCTGGTCTCCACAGTTGCTCCTCCCGATCCTGCATTGGCGCGTCGCAGGGGTGAGGGCTGCCGCGCCGCGTTCTTCTCCTAGGGCCCGAGTACTTCCACGCCGTCGCCTCGATTCCTCGGTCACCTGCGGAAGGCCATGCGCCTGCCGTCGGGGAAGGCTCCTGCCCCGCGCCGCATCATACTGAGCCTATGGAGGCCCCAACCGTGCCCGACCAGCCCCTGCGCGGACTGACCATCGGCTGCGGCTACTTCGGCCTCATCCAACTTGACGGCTGGCAGCGCGTGAATGGCGCCCGCATCGCCGCCGCGTGCGATCTGGACCCCGCCAAGGCCCAGGCCGCCGCCCACCGGTTCGACATCGAGAACGCCTACACCAACCCGGAGGAGGCCCTCGCCGCCCAGAGCTACGACTTCGTGGACATCGCCACCCGACCCGACTCCCATCTCGAGCTGACCAGGGCCGCCGCCGAGGCCGGCGCCGCCGTCCTCTGTCAGAAGCCCCTGGCCATGACCTGGGACGAGTCCGTCGCCATCGTGGATGCCGCCCGAGAGCGCGGCGTGCGCTTCATGGCCAACGAGAACTGGCGCTGGCAGCCGTGGTTCCGCGAGATGAAGCGCCTCCTCGACGACGGCGCCATCGGCCCGCCCCACACCTTCTGCTACCGACGCCGCGGCGCCGACGCCCTCAGCGATCCCCCCTTCCCCCGCCAGCCCTACTTCACTCAGATGGAGAAGTTCCTGCTCATCGAGTCAGTCATCCACCAGATAGACACTGCCCGCTTCCTGCTCGGCGACCTGGAGGCCGTCTTCTGCAACACCCGCCGCATCAGCGGCGTAACCCTCGCCGAGGACGCCGTGACCATGATCCTTCACTTCACCAGTGGCGCCGCGGGCCTGATAGACGCCAGCCGCTGCGCCGAGGAGGAGGGCGACCGGGAGGGGTGGGACATCGTCGTCCTCGAGGGCATGGCCGGCTACCTCCGCCTCCGCGCCGACCGCACCATCTGGCACAAGCCGCTGTTCCGGCCCGCCCGCCGGCACGACTACTCCTGTCCCGACCTCGGCTACCTGGGCGACTCCTGCCGCGCCACCCAGCAGCACTTCGCCGACTGCCTGCGCAGCGGACAGCCCTTCGAGCAGGAGCCCGAGGAGTACCTCAACCAGACCGTCCGCGCCGTCTTCGCCGGCTACCAATCCGCCGAAACGGGCCGCATCGTGCCGGTATGAGCCGTTCCCGTGGGTCGGGCATTCTTGCCCGACGCCGTGCTCAGCCCGACTCGGCACGCCGCGACCGCCTTCCCCTCCGCCGCCACCGCCTCTCGGCAGACTGAATGCGTGGGAGGCAGCTCCAGCTGCCGACTAGGGGTGGAGGGGCTAGGGGGTAGGATTGCGACCGCTCGGCGGCGAACCACGCCCTCGCCATCATCTTGCGCGCACGCCGAAGGGAGCCTCCACACCATGCCAGACAGGCTAACCGGCGCCGCCATCGTGGCCCAATCCGGCGGACCCACCGCCGTCATCAATTGCAGCCTCGCCGGCGTCATCCAGGAGTCGCTCAAGCACGACCAGATCACCCGCATCCTCGGCGCCAGAAACGGCATCATGGGCGTGCTCGAGGATCAGCTCTACGACTTGGGGCAGGAGGACCCGGCCGACATCGAGGGCCTCAAAGCTACCCCCGCCGCCGCCCTCGGCACCTGCCGCTACAAGCTCAAGGAGGACGACTACCAGACCATACTCGACCTCTTCGAAAAGCACAACATCCGCTACTTCTTCTACGCTGGCGGCAACGACAGCCAGGACACCTGCCACAAGGTGGCCCAGCTCGCCCAGCGCGAAAGCTACGACCTCCGCTGCATCGGCATACCCAAGACCGTGGACAACGACCTGGCCCACACCGACCACTGCCCCGGATACGGCAGCGTCGCCCGCGCCATCGCCATCATGACCATGGACGCCGGCCGCGACAACGAGGCCATCTACACGGCCGACACGGTCAAGGTCGTGGAGACCATGGGCCGCAACACCGGCTGGATCGCCGCCGCCGCCGGCTTCCCCCACCAGACCGAGGAAGACGCGCCCCACCTGGTCTACGTGCCCGAGCGCCCCTTCGCCTGGGACCGGTTCCTGGCCGACGTGCAGAGCGTGCTCGACCGCCTGGGCCGCTGCACCGTCGCCGTCTCCGAGGGCCTGGTGGATGAGAGCGGCGAGTACATCACCGCGCGCACCGCCGAGACCAGCGCGTTCTTCGCCGACGACTTCGGCCACGTCCAGCTCGGCGGCGTGGGAGATGCGGTCTGCAAGGCCATCGAGCATAACCTCAACGTCAAGGCCCGCTTCAACAAGCCCGGCACCGGACAGCGCGCCTGCGCGGTGATGCAGTCCCGCTCCGACGCCGAGGAGGCGTACCTGGTCGGACAGATGGCCGTGCGCTACGCGCTCCAGGGCGAGCACGACAAGATGGTCTCACTGGTGCGCGAGTCCAACGACCCCTACACGTGCCTAACCGGACTGGTGCCCTGCGAGGAGGTGGCCCTGGCCGAGAAGCCCCTGCCCGACGAGTACATCAACGACCAGGGCAATCACATCACGGAGGCCTTCAAGGACTACCTGCGCCCGCTGCTGGGCGACCCACTCCCCCACTACGTCCGCCTCCAGAGAATCCCGGCATGACCTACGCCTTGTGGGAGTGGCGTCCCGCCGCGACTAGCCGCTGCCTTGCCATTCTCCCAGCCCGCAGCCCGTAGGGCAGGAGCTTGCCTGCCCTGAGCCTGCCGAACGGGCCTCCTGCCCCCGTCGTATGTAGGGACGGGCTTTACGCCCGTCCG
>JBHIEF010000147.1:0-10976 GCA_046760465.1 Armatimonadota bacterium
GTTCGTGCTGGCCACCATCGCTTTCGGTGGGGACAAGCTGAGCGGCCCGGGCCTGACCATCGCCCAGGCGCAGCTTGCGGTCGACGGCGACACAGGCAAATACCCGGAGTTCAAGGGCAACGTGGCGGCGGTCGACGCCCGTCCCTTCTGGCGTGAGAAAGAGGTCTCCCCGAGCGGCGCTGGCTACCACTACAACCACAATGCCGAGACGTACATGGAAGTCGGCAACGCGCTGGGCCGTGCCATGGCGGAGCTGCTGAAGTAGCACGACCCGCCGCAGAAGTGATTAGAGCTCGGACATCAAGACGAACTAGAAGCAGAATCGGCAGACCCGTCATGATCGTGAAGCGTTTGCTCGTCGCGTCCATCAACGCCGCGGCGCTGTCTGTGCCGGTCAAGGAGAGGTGGGGCCGCCGCTCCCTGGCCCATGCCCGTGTGTTCTGATTCCTACCTACCGGTGCCACGGCAAAGCGCTGGGCAACGTGACCCGAGATGACGTCCACAGGCGGTCTCGCGGCTGCTTGACCGCCACAACCGTAGTGCACGATCGGGCTCATTCCCGGATAGGCGGTGGCGTCAGCATGATGGGAACCAGGCTGACGGTCGCAGCAGGGCTCATCGGGACGTGTCTGCTGGCTGCGGGCCTGCTGTGGCCCGCGGAGGACCCCGATCACGCGTTGGCGAGGCAGATCATTGAGGCGACCGGTGTGAGGGGTGGGCTGGTGGTCCATCTCGGATGTGGGGATGGCAAGCTGACGGCGGCCCTGCGCGCAAGCGACAGCTACCTCGTCCACGGTCTGGACAGCGATCCCGCGAAGGTTGCCAGAGCGCGGCAGCACATTCGATCCCTGGGGCTCTACGGCGAGGTGTCGGTGGAGCACTGGGAGAGTGCCGTGCTGCCGTACGTGGATAACCTGGTCAATCTGCTCGTGGCGGAGGACCTTGGCGAGGTCTCCATGCGGGAAGTGCGGCGCGTCCTCGCCCCCGGGGGCGTGGCCTACCTGAAGATCGCCGGCAAGTGGATGAGTAACACGAAGCCGTGGCCGGACGACATTGACGAGTGGACGCACTTCCTGCACGACGCTTCGAACAACGCGGTCGCAGCCGACCAGCGGGTAGGGTCGCCGCGCCGCATGCAGTGGATGGCCGGGCCGAAGCGCACGCGGGATCACGACGCCCTGGCCAGCATGAGTGCCATGACGTCGAGCGGCGGCCGCGTGTTCTACATCCTCGACGAGGGCGCCACTTCGCTGGTGCATCGCCCGCCCCAGTGGAAGCTGATAGCAAGAGACGCCTTCAACGGCGTGCTGCTGTGGAAGCGCGACATCCCCATGTGGGTGCCGCACCTCTACTTCTTCCGCTCGGGTCCGGTCCAGATGCCCCGGCGGCTGGTCTCCGTCGGCGACCGCGTCTACGTCACGCTCGGCCTGGACGCGCCCGTGACGATGCTGGATGCGGCGACCGGTGAGACCCTCAGGACATACCCGGGCTCAGCAAACGCCGAGGAGATCATCTGCCACGAGGGGACGCTGCTGACCGTGCTGGGCGACCCCCACGCTGTCAACGAGGAAGCTCCCCGGGTCTACGGCTACTGGGAGCTCAGCGTCGAGCGGGAGCCGACAGCAGGGAAGGCGATCGTCGCATACGAGGCGGACACCGGGCGTGTCCTCTGGCGCAAGACGGGCAGCGACCTGAGCCGCCTGGTTCCCCTCTCTCTCGCGGCCGTGGGAGACAGAGTCGTGTTCCTGGACGGCGAGAACCTCCGGTGCTTGGCCCTGGAGGACGGGCAGGAAATGTGGCATGCCCCGTTCGCCACGAGAGGCCTATTCCTGCGCAACTACGCGCCTACCGTCGTGGCCTACGAGGACGTGGTCATGTGCCTGACGTGGGACAGGCTGTGGGCGTTCTCCATGCGGGACGGCAGGAGGCTCTGGGGGCACAAGGGCGCCATCGGGTTCGCCTCCCCCGGGGATCTGTTCGCCATTGACGGTCTGGCCTGGACGGTTCCCATGACCGCGGCCATCTGGCGCGGCAACAAGCTGGGGGCGGATGGCAAGATCAAGACCGGCATCCCCATCCCCACGGAGACCTTCCTCGGCAATGGCGGGAAGGAGATCTGGGGGATCGAGATCCACACCGGCGAGGTGAAGAGGTCTCTGCCGATGAGCCTTCTCCCCGGGGGCCATCACCATCGCTGCTACCGGAACAAGGCGACGCGGCGCTACCTCATCTGCGGACGGCGCGGCCTGGAGTACCTCGATTTGCGCGGGGACGAGCACGTGAACAACTGGTGGCTGCGGGGAATCTGCCAGTACGGCGTGATGCCGGCGAACGGGTTCATCTACGTTCCCCCCGATCCGTGCCAGTGCTTCAACTTCATCAAGGTGAACGGCCTGTACGCGCTCTCGGCTGGCAGTACGCTGGACGACATCGGAAGCGGCGAGGGGTCGTCACTGGAGACCGGACCCGCCTACGAGGGCGTTCTGGGGAGGCGGCCGGCGACCCCGTCCATGGCGGCGCTCGCCCCAGACTCGGCAAGGGAGGCGCACACTGCGCTGGCCTGGCAGCCGCCGATCCAGGGACCAGACCCCGCCGAATGGCCGATGCACCGGGGCAACATAACGCGCAGCGGCTCCACGACGACGCGCGTACCGACCGAGCTCGAGACGCTCTGGCGCACCGACATCGGCGGCCCACTCAGCGCCCCGGTGGTGGCGGGGAATCGGCTATACCTCAGCGCAACGGACGAGCACACGGTGCACTGCCTTGATGCGAGGACAGGGAGGCCGCTCTGGCATTTCGTAGCCGGTGGGCGGGTAGACTCGCCTCCGACCATCTATGACCGGCTGTGCGTGTTTGGCTCCGCCGATGGGTCGGTCTACTGCCTGACGGCCGACGACGGCGAGCTCGTCTGGCGGCGCCGGGCGACACCGGTGGACAGGCGCGTGATCGCCCGCAACCGGCTCGGATCGGTCTGGCCCGTCAGCGGCAGTGTGTTGATCCAGGAAGGGGTGGTCTACTTCGCCGCGGGCAGGTCCTCTTACCTGGATGGGGGCATCCGCCTCTACGGCCTGGATGTCTACTCGGGCAGGAAGCTGCACGAGGCGTCCGTCGCGGCCGAGCCTGTCTACCCTGGGCGGGAGCCGCGGGGGAGTGGCACAGGCGCACTGCCGGACATCCTGGTCTCCGATGGCGAGCGACTCAACATGCGGCAAGTGCAGTTCGACAGGCATCTTCGCCAACTGGATGCCGCAGAGATCCGCACGCTGCTGGCGACGACCGGGCTTCTTGAGGACACCTGGGCGCATCGTCAGAACTGGAGCCTCGGGGTCGCCCGCAAGATCAGCAGCCACGCGCGCCCAGGCGGCCTGGGGACGCAGGCGCGCAACGCCAACGCACATCTCGGTAAGCTGGTGGTCTTCGACGGCGAATATGCCTACGCGGCGAAGAACCCGTACACATGGCTTAAGTACACCGGCGGAGTGCATCAGTCGGCGCATGACGGACACGTGCACCAGAAGTACTCTCGCTATAAGTCCAGCTACTTCCCCGTAGGCAGCCGGCTTTGTGCCTGGAGCAACGGCCGAGCCGCGGCGGCCGACAAGGGAGGCGCCAGGCAAGCCAGGACTGAGCTGATCTGGGCCGTGGACGATCGCATCCAGCCCCGTGCCATGGTCCTGGCCGGTGACGTGCTCCTGGTGGCCGGCTGGCTCGACGCGCTTGCCATCGAGGAGCGAACGGGCATAGCCCTCTACCCCGCTGCCCCCGATCCGAGACCGGCGGTCCTGCGGGCGCTGTCCACGAGGGACGGCAAGACGATCACTGAATACGGGCTCTCTAGAGAACCGGTCTTCGACGGCATGTGCGCCGCCTACGGCAGGCTCTTCATATCGCTGAAGGACGGCACCGTGCTGTGTATGGGAGCCAGTGGCCAGTAAGCGCAGGTGTCTGGGCCAAGCGGCCGTGGGGCCGTTGCCCGCCACCGGCAACCGCGTGTTCGGAGCCCTGCCCAGCAGTGCAATGGTGAAGCGCCGGGCATCGTGGAGTACGCTCGCAGGGAAGCGATCCCTGCCCAGCGAAGAGGCCTTGCGGGAGGATCGTGCGAGGGCCGGGCGGACCTTCCCGGGAGGCTGGGGATGGTGGGCGACTCCAGTCACGCAGGATGAGCGGGCTGCCGCGAGCACGCGTTTGCCGTGGCGGCGCGCATCGAGGAGGAAACATGAGCACGCTACAAGAGCGCCTGGACGGAATCAAGGCTGACTTCGCCAAGCAGGCCCCCGCGGAAGCCAAGGCCCTCATTGCCCGCGCCGCCGACGAGCTCCGCGCCTCGGGCATCATGTCGCGCATCCCTGCTCCAGGGAGCGCGCTGCCAGCTTTCGAGCTGCCCGACACCGAGGGACAGCCCGTGCGCTCGGCTGAGCTGCTCGACCGGGGGCCGCTGGTAGTCAGCTTCTACCGGGGCGTGTGGTGACCGTACTGCAACGCGGAGCTGGATGCTCTGCAGCAACGGTACGGCGAGGTCCGCGCCCTCGGAGCCGAGCTCGTCGCCATCTCACCCCAGGTCCTCGAGAAGAACGCCGAGGTGAAGAGCAGGCACAACCTGGCCTTCCCGGTGCTCAGCGACCTGGGCAACGCCTACGCCAAGCAGCTCTCGATCGTCTTCGCTCTCTCGCCGGAGCTGCGCGAGCTATATCGGAGCTTTGGCATCGTGCTCCCCGACTACAACGGCGACGGCTCCTGGGAGCTACCCCTGCCCACTCGCCTGGTCGTTGACGGGCGGGGCGTGATCCGCAGCGTAGATGCGGACCCCGACTACACGCGCCGCCCTGAGCCGGAGGCCAGTCTCGAGGTCCTGACAGCCCTAAGCTGAACTGCCCACTCGCGGCTGAGGCGAAGGCGGGTGACGCGGTCGTCGCACGGCAGCAGTGTCTTCCGCTCCTGATCACGGCATCGGCATTCGTCTGGAGCCAACAGCCGGCCCGCCCGGCGAGGCCGAAGGCAGAGGCAAGCGAGCATGAACAGACACTTGGCGGCAGTGGCCGGCTACCACCTGACCGTAGTGCTGGCATGGTCAGCGGGCGCAGGCGCAGACGAGATGAACGGAGGTCCGCTCGTGCTCAGGGCGGAGTCGTTCAAGCAATACGTTGATCGCTTCAACGAGCACGACGAGGAACTGTACGTTCAGGAGATCCCGAACGAGTCCGCATGGCCCTTCCTCAAGTACTACTGTCCGCTGTTTGAGTGCCCCGACAAGCAGATCGAGGAGATCTACTACTTCCGCTGGTGGACGTACCGCAAGCACATCAAGCGGACGCCCGACGGCTTCGTGGTAACCGAGTTCCTGCCCAAGGTCGGCTGGTCCGGGAAGCACAACACCATCAGTTGCCCCGCCGGTCACCACTTCTACGAGGGTCGCTGGCTCCTGGACCCGAGATTCCTAGACGACTACGCCGTCTTCTGGTTCCGCAAGGGGGGCGAGCCGCGACGCTACAGCTTCTGGGCTGCGGACGCCTTGTACGCCCGGCACATGGTGTGGCCCAACGAGCTTCTGCTGACCGATCTGCTGGACGACCTGATCGCCAACTACGAGGCCTGGGAGGAGTCCAGGCTCGACGCGAACGGTTTGTTCTGGCAGATAGACGACCGAGACGGGATGGAAGTCTCCATCGGCGGCAGCGGCTACCGGGCCACGATCAACAGCTACATGTACGGCGATGCGATGGCCATCGCCAACATCGCGAAGCTGGCAGAGCGTGAAGATGTGGCCGAGCGGTTCCGCGGCAAGGCGGAGCGGATCAAGCAGCTTGTGCAGAGCCTGCTGTGGGACGAGCAGGCGCGGTTCTTCAAGGTCCTGCCTCGAGGCGAGGGCCAGCGACTGGCCGACGTGCGCGAGCTGCACGGCTATACGCCGTGGTACTTCAGCCTCCCGGATCCGGGCTACGAGGCAGCGTGGGGGCAGTTGATGGACTCGGAGGGCTTCTACTCACCTTACGGGCCGACCACGGCCGAGCAGCGCCATCCGCGTTTCGCCGTCAGCTACGAGGGACACGAGTGCCAATGGAATGGGCCCAGTTGGCCTTACGCCACCTCAGTCACCCTTACGGGTCTGGCCAACCTCCTGAACAACTACGAACAGAACGTGGTGAGCAAGAGCGACTATCTCGACCTGCTGAAGATCTACGCCAAGAGCCACCGTCTGAGGCGCGAGGACGGCAGTGTCGTCCCCTGGATTGATGAGAACCTGAACCCTTACACGGGGGACTGGATCGCCCGCACGCGACTGAAGACGTGGCGCGACGGCACGTGGGACCCGAGGAAGGGCGGCAAGGAGCGCGGCAAGGACTACAACCACTCCACTTACTGCGATCTGGTCATCACCGGCCTGGTCGGGTTGAGGCCCAGAGCCGACAACGTCTTGGAAGTCAATCCGCTGTTGCCCGAAGGGACGTGGGATTACTTCTGCCTAGACAACGTGCGCTACCACAGGCGGACCGTGACGATCCTCTACGATAGAACGGGCGACAAGTACGGGAAGGGCAAGGGCCTGCGTGTGTTTGCAGACGGGCGAGAGGTGGCCGCCTGCCCGACGATTGAGCGCGTGACCGCCGAGCTGGCGGGAGGGGCTCCATAGAGTCGGTCATACGCTGCGAGGGTGGCCCGGTGGAGCTGTCGCGTCGGCGCTTGACATGGGCGGGCGGTCTCGTATAGGCCTGACAAGGAGAAGCTGGATCATGACACAGAGAGTCGCTTCCATAGTCGCCGCAGCCTTGTTCGCCGTGTCGGGATTGGCCCGCGCTGCGGAGGACGAGGGCGCGATCGCAGGACCGGGGGCGGAGCTCCTTGCGTCGCTTGCGGCCCTCGAGAGCCATATCCGCGGCGAGGCCGAACTGGATGCCGAACAGATCGAGGCACACAAGCTGACGATTGACGAGCATCGTGAGGTCTTTGGCGCCAGCGAGGCGACAATCAAAGCGAGCCTCGATCTCGTGGCAACCTACGACGAGGTGGAGGGCCCGCTCTGGGTCGCCCGGGGGGGCTTCAACCGCAGGGGGAATCCGCCGGCCAACGACATACACTGGACGATCTACAACGTGATGCAGAACATCATGGACGAAGTCTACACCGCGGAGAATCTCGTGCGATACGAGGACCTCCTGAAGGGCTTCAAGTTCGGCAGCTCGGCACACTTCCCAGGTGCGGTAGAGCCGCCCGCCGATCCGAATGCAGCCTATACAGTGAAGATCAACGGAAGCTACCTGAAGCCCTTCAAGCATGTGATCATGCATGAGGAGAGACCGGCGAGAAGGCCGACAGGCGCCTACGTCGCCCCGGGGACGATCGCCACGGTCGTCGTGCCGCCGTCAATGGTCGGGAAGGGGTACCAGGTGCGCGTGGGCGCGCATTCCTGGGACAATTCCCGCAAGCCGAGGGTGCTGAGGCTGGATCGCTCTTCGCTGGTCTACAGCATTGACAGCTCCGAAGTCAAAGTGGCGAGCCCGCTTGGGGGCGGAATCTACGTCGAAGTCCCCATGAAGGCCGACGCCGGCATTGTGGAGGTCACAGTCAAGAACGCCGTGCGCTCGCCCTACTTCTCGGCCAAGCCCTTCCATCGGACGAGCCTCGAGGAGTGGCGGAACGTCGAACGCCACCGCCAGGCGCCCTGGGCCGACTTCCAGTCGGAGAAGTTCATGATGCAGGTTCCCACGAGTTGGATATACAGGCTGGATGACCCAGTGACGCTGATGAAGAACTGGGATGCGGCCATGGATGCGATGAACGACTTGATGGGGCTGCCGCGTGTTTGGGGCAAGGAGACCATGTATCTCCAAGTTGATCTCCAGAACCGGGCCAGCGTCTTCGCGCCGGGGTACCCCACGGTCAACGATCGCTACGACCCGAAGAAGGAGTACGACGGGTACGTTGATCATTACCTCGTCCGAGGGCCTCAGTACGCGCCGGATTACGTGTTCCACGAACAGGGGCACGGTTATCTGTTCGTCAAGTTCGGCGGCGAACAGGAGTCCACCGTCAACTTGCTGCACGTGGCGGTCTGGCACCAGAAGTTCGGCTACAGCCTGGACGAGGCGTTTCGCGCCTCGCGGAACTTCAGCAGGAACCAACACCGCACGCTGGACAATACGGCCGTCACCTGGATGACCAGCCTCAGCTTCGCAGCCAAGAGGCCAATGGCGGCGGGGGAAAAGGCATACCAGCTCAAGGGCCACGCCAAGTTCGTGGACATCGCCAGGCTCTTCGGCTGGGAGGTGCTGGGCGACTTCTGGAAGTCATGGGTTGATGACTTCGAGGCGGGCCGGCCCTGGTCGAAGCACGGCACCGATATTGACAAGCTGAGCTTGCGGCTGTCTCAGAAAGCCGGTGTGGACCTGACGCCCCTGCTGCACTTCTGGGGAACGCCGCCCCGGGACCCCGAGGCCCTGAGGGCTGCCATTGCTGCGGAGAAGCTGCCGGCATCCGCCAAGGTCTATGATGCGCTTGCTCACTACAAGTCTCTTGTGCCCGAAGACAATCAGGCGTTCCGGGAGTTTGCATTGAAGTGGTGGGGGAAGCAGCCCAGCAGCGAAGGGTATTGGACGGAACGCGAGCACGCGAAGCAGTGGGAGGAGTTCAGCGAGGAGACGTCTGCGCAGATAAAGCAGGTCGTGCAGGAGATCATTGACACGTACTTCCCGGACGGGCGTCCGCAGGGATAATGGGAGAGCAGGCGAGGACCCATGCCGGCAAGAAGCCGAGTGAGGATCGTGACGACCCTTGCCGCCGTGGCATCGGCAAGCCTGGTGCTCTCAGCGGCCGCCCAGGAGATCCCGGCCGAGTTGCCGGACCCGGACGGGAAGGCGCCCGACATGACGAAGCCGGTCAAGGTCTACATCCTGGCGGGCCAATCCAACATGATAGGGATGGGTGAGATCAGCGGGCGGTCGTCGAGGCATCAGGGCTTCTACGCTTCAGCGGAGGCGGATTGGCTCGACTCAACGGCCGCTCATTCCGGCCGTGGAGGGCGGCCCCATCGAGAATGGAGACAATCGTCTGTATGATGCCGAAACCGGCCACGACACCGATCTCCCACCTGCTGCCGTTGCTCCTGGTTTTGACCGCCGGGCAGACGATCCAGGCCGAGCCCCAGGACCTGGACACGCGGCTGATGCTCTCAACGGTGCTGCTCTCGAGCCCAGACTCCACCGGAACGGCGTTCGTGCTTGCCCGGCCTTCGCCTGGGAAGCCCGGGAACACCCAGTTGCTCTTGATCACGGCCGAGCACGTCATGCGTGGCGTGAAGGGCGACGAGACGACGATCATCTTCCACAAGCTGGCGGCCGATGGCGGTTACACGAAGCTGCCGCTGAAGTTGCGGATCCGTCAAGCAGGAAAGGCCCTCTGGACCAAACACCCAACGGCGGACATCGCCGCCATGGTCATCTCTCCGCCGCCCGACGCCGTCCAGCCCCATATTCCCGTGGATCTTCTCGCCAGTGAGGACGACTTCGCACGCTCGCACATCCGTCCTGGTGACACCGTGCGGCTCGTCGGGTTTCCACATCCCATCCAGTTCCAGGCTGGACCGGCCGGGTTCGGGGTCGTGCGAACAGGGTGCATCGCCAGTTACCCCTTGCCTGCAAGCGGCCGCGTCGGCACGTTCCTGGTGGACATGAACACGATGGAGGGCGACAGCGGGGGCCCGGTCTACTTAAGGGAGAGGAGCCGCCATGCGGCAGGCAACACCAAGCCGTTGCAGTTGATCCTCGGCTTGATGGTCGGGCAGCAGTTCTTCGACGAGGAATTCGAGTTGCCCTATGAGAGCGGGAAGCGCCGGCACCGGATGGGCCTCGGGATCGTGGCCCCCGCCCCGGCGATCCGGGAGACAATCGACCTTATCGGCCGCTAGCTCTGAGTCGTGGTTGGACGAGGCAAGTACGATGCAGTGTCGGGCTTGTGTGGGAGCGCTTCCTCGGCCGGGAGGGGGCACCAGTGGTGGGATGACAGGATCCGCCCAAGCGCGAGCACGGGCATAGTCAATCTGAAGTGCACGTGTGCCGGTCAAGTGGGCGTGAGTCTGTCGCTCCGCGGCCTGTGCCCGCCTGTTCTGGGCCACGTGGCGTGGGCCGCGCGACGGTCCGATCGGGGCCTGACAAGGACACACGGTCCCAGGCGTGGAATCTGAGCCCTCGCTCGCTCGTCTATGTCAGCGGAACCCCGATCTCAGCGAAGGGCAGCTCAACCGGCTGAGCCCGTCCAGCTCGCGCGAAGCGCCGCCACACGCCAGTCGGGGCGTGCCTGCTCACCTGCATTGCGCAAGCCCCGAACAAGGAGGAGAGCCCATGAGGACCAGGCAGATCGGAGTCTACGCAGCGCTGGCGGTCGTGGTACTCGCCGCCGCTGTCGCGCTGGTAGTGGCCCAGAGGGCGCGACGCGGCGAGTCGCCAGGCACCGAGGTGGCCCAGGCCCCAGAGCCGGGCGGCGCGCCCGACCGGGACGCACGCAGGGCACAAGCACTGCAGGCGATGCGCGAGCGGCTGACGGCGGCGGGCGCGACGGAGGCTGACATGCAAGCTATCGAGGCCCACCGGAACACGCAACGAGACATCATGCAGCCTCTGCGCCAGGCAATGCAGAGCCTCCGGGAAGCTGCAGGCGAGGATGCGACTGACGCCCAGGCCAAGCAAGCAGTCAGCCAGCACGAGACAGCCATGCAGACAGCGCTGTCGGAGTTGGCGAAGGCCGAGGAGGCCCTCAAGGCCCAACTGAACCTGTCGGATAAGCCCAAGCTGCATGCCCTCCTGCTCACCATGGGCGTTCTGGACAACGGCATGCGCGGCGGACGGGCTGGCGGCGCGGGTGAAGGCCGCCGTGGCGCCCGAGGCGGAGGCCGTCCGAGAGAGCGCGGCGACGGCGCCGGTCCTGGCGACTAGTGGCTCATCACATAACTATCGCTATATTTTGGTCCAGCGGTAGCTGGTAGG
>JBHIEF010000148.1:0-10854 GCA_046760465.1 Armatimonadota bacterium
TCCTGGCCGCCGACGCCTGGGCGCGGGAGCGGGCCAGCCAGTAGCCCGGGCGTTGCGCCGGCAAGCCGCCGCAACATCGGGATCAGGGATGATGAGTCACTAGAGCCATGAGCCTCGGCGGAATTGCAGCCATCGTCTTCGTACTGGGCCTGATCCTGGCCTTCCACGAGAGCGGGCACTTCCTGGTGGCCAAGGCCTGCCGCATGCGCGTGGACGAGTTCGGCATCGGCCTGCCCGTGCTGGGCCGCGTCTACGGCAGGGAGATCAGGGGGACGGTCTACAGCCTGCACTGGCTGCCGTTCGGGGCCTTCGTCAAGATCGCGGGCATGGAGCCGGGGGAGGAGGACGTCCCCAACGGCTTCCACAAACGGCCCATCTGGCAGCGCATGCTGGTGATCGTGGCCGGGCCGGCCATGAACATCGCGCTGGCCGTGTTCCTGCTGTGGGCGTTGGGCGGCATCTACGGCGAGCCCACCGAGTACCAGAACGCCGTGGGCAAGGTGCTCAAGGGCAGCGCCGCCGCCCAGGCCGGCCTGCGGCGCGGCGACAGGATCCTGGCCGTCAACGACCGCTGGACCAGCACGGACATCAGTGCCGTCGAGGAGCAGTCGCCCGCGGCGCGCGCCGGGCTGCGTGCCAAGGACGCCATCCTCCGCGCCGAGGACGAGGAGCTCACCGACCTGGGGCACCTTCTGGACCTTCTCCGCAGCGACGAGGACGGCCGCGTCAAGCTGATGGTCGTGGGCGAAGACGAGGGGGCCCCGCGGGAGGCCATCCTGGCCGTGCGCGAGCCCGACAGCCTGCCGGAGCGGCTCCCCAGCAGCAGCGAGCCGGTGGCCGTGGAAGCCCTGGGGGCCACCTTCGATCCGCTGCAATGGAGCAACACCGTCGCCCTCATCCAAGTGCATCCCCGCGAAGAGATCACCATCACGGTGGAGCGCGACGGGCAGCGCCTGGACGTATCGGTCACGCCGCGCCCCGTCTTCGAGGACGTGCCCGTGCTTCAGCCCGACGGCAGCGTGGACGCCGAGCGCCGCGAGCTGGGACGCGTGGGCATCTCACCGCTCATCATCTACCGCAAGCAGTCGCCCGGCGAGTCCATCAAGATGGGCTTCCAGGGCACCTATCTGCTGGTGGTGGGGGTGGTGGGCGAGCTGGCCTCCATCGTGGTCAAGCGGGAGGGGCACAAGGTAAAGAGCATCGTCTACGCGGGCAAGATGCTCGCCCAGGACGCCGCCCTGAGCTGGTACTACGTGCTGCTGCACGGGGCCATCATCAGCATCCTCATCGCCGTGTTCAACCTGCTGCCCTTCCCCCCGCTGGACGGATGGCGCATCGTCTACCTGGGCTACGAGAAGATCATCGGCCGGGCGCCGGATCGCCGCCGCGAACTCATCATCAACCTGGTGGGCTTCGCCGCCATCATCCTCCTGTTCATCTGGCTGGGACTGCGCGACGTGTCGGACCTGGTGCAGAATTGGCGACTCAAGTAGGCGGGCGACTGCGCCGGCGGGTGACGCCCATGCACCAAGGCATCGAGAGCAGCCTGCCGCGGCGCCGGGCGCGCGCGGTAATGGTGGGCGGCGTGCAGATCGGCGGGGACGCGCCGGTCTCGGTGCAGTCCATGACCAACACCGACACCTGCGACCTGCCGGCCACGCTCGAGCAGGTGCGGTGGCTGGCGGCGGCCGGGGCCGATCTAGTGCGGATCGCCGTGCCCAGTGCCGAGGCGCTGGACGCCTTCGCCGAGGTCAAGGCGCAGTCTCCCGTGCCCGTGATCGCCGACGTGCACTTCGATCACCGGCTGGCCATAGGCGCGCTGGAGCGCGGCGCCGACAAGGTGAGGGTCAACCCCGGCAACATCGGCGGCAGCGAGAAGCTGAAGGCCGTGGCCGAGGCCGCCGCCGACTGCGGGGCGGCCCTGCGCGTGGGCGTGAACGCCGGGTCGCTCGAGCGAGACCTCCTGGAGCGAGCCGGCGGGCCCAGCGCTCGGGCCCTGGTGGACAGCGCGCTGCGCAGCCTGGCAATGCTGGACGAGATGGGCTTCCGTAACCTCGTGGCCTCCATCAAATCGGCACACGTGCCCACCATGATCGAGGCCAACACGCTCCTGGCCGGCCAGACCGACGTGCCGCTGCACCTTGGGGTGACCGAGGCCGGGCTGCCGGGCAAGGGCACCGTCAAGAGCGCAGTGGGCATCGGCGCCCTCCTGGCCCAGGGGATCGGCGACACCATCCGGGTGTCGCTCACGGGAGACCCCGTTCACGAGGTGGCCGCCGGCCGCGACATCCTGCGCTCGCTGGGCCTGCTGGCGGGGCCGGACCTGGTCTCCTGCCCCACCTGCGCGCGGGCTCACATGGACCTGGAGCCGCTGGCCCGCCGAGTGGAGGCCATGCTGGAGTCGGTGGAGGCGCCCATCACCGTGGCCGTGATGGGCTGCGAGGTGAACGGGCCGGGCGAGGCCAGGTGGGCCGACGTGGGCATCGCCGCCGGCCGCAACTCGGCCGTTCTCTTCAAGCACGGAGAGATCGTGCGCCGCGTGCGCGACGACGAGGTGGAGGAGGTCTTGCTGGGGGAGATCCGGGAGCTGGCGGCCCAAGCGGGTTAGCGCCATAGAGCTGTTCTGTCATTCTGAGGCGCGCAGCGCCTGCCCTGAGGATGTCGAAGGGCCGAAGAATCTCGTCTCGGGCCTGACGGCGTCGGGCAGGAACGCCCGACCCACTGAGTGCCGCCAATCTGGCACGCGGGTCGGCCGTTCCCGGCCGACGGGCGAGTGAGATCACGAGATTCTTCGCTCCCGCCGGTCGCTCAGAGTGACAAGCGGCGTGACGATGTGCCGCGCTGTGTGAGCGCCATGGCCGAGGTAGAGATTCGCAGAGCCGTTATCGCCGACGTGACGGCCATCCAGGCCCTGATCAAGGACCACGCGGCCGAGGACCTGCTGCTGCCGCGGACGCTGAGCTACCTGTACGAGAACGTGCGTGACTTCTTCGTGGCCTGCGTGGACGGGCAGGTCATCGGCTGCGGCTCCCTGCACGTCATGTGGGACGATCTGGCCGAGGTGAAGTCCCTCGCCATAGCACCGGGCCACAAGGGGAAGGGCTACGGACGACGGCTGGTGGAGGCATGTCTGGAGGAGGCCAGGCAGCTCGGCGTCGAGAAAGTATTCGTGCTGACGCTGGTGCCACCGTTCTTCGAGCGGCTGGGCTTCAAGCCGGTGGACAAGGAGGAGCTGCCACGGAAGATCTGGGGCGAGTGCGTCAACTGCCCGCACTTTCCGGACTGTGACGAGGTGGCCCTGGCGCTCGACATCGGTAGCCGGTGATTGGTCAAACCGCTGGTGGGAGCGGCGTCTCGCCGCGCGGACGTACTAGTCTGCGGAGTACGCTACGAAGCACGAGCGGCTCCCACCGCAGCAAACAGGAGGTGCTCCCCAAGATGGCAGACGGAATCAAGAAGGTGCAGCATTTCCGCACGACGGTGGAGGATCGGCCCGGGATGTTGGCCGAGATAACCAAGGGTCTCGCCGACGCGGGTGTGAACCTGTTGTACATCGGCGGCTGGCCCGCCGGCGGTGGCCAGGCCACCATCGCCTGCGTGCCCGAGGATCCCGACACGTTCAAGAGCCTGGCGGCACAGCATGGCATCTCGCTCGAGGAGGACACCGGCTTCCTCTACGAGTGTGGCGATCGGGTCGGAGCCCTGTGCGACATCGCCGCCAAGCTGGGCGACGCCGGCATCAACATCTACGCCGTGCAGGGGCTGGCCGCGGGCGGCCAGTGCGCCGCCATCCTGACCGTGCGCGCCGAGGACGTGGGTAAGGCGGCCCAGGCGCTGGGGGTCTAGTCCCTCCCTCCGTGCGGCGACGACCGGCGGGAGGCAATGACGGCCGGTTGATCAGGAGCCAGGGCAGGAGGCCTCAGTCTGCGGGAGCCTCCTGCCCTACCTCGCTGCGTGTCAGGACCAGAGAGCGAATATGAGAGCATCGTCCCTCTTCTTTCCCACACTGCGCCAGGCCCCCAGCGACGCCGAGCTCGTCAGCCATCAACGGCTGCTGCGTGGCGGCTTTCTACGGCCCATCTCCGCCGGGGTGTTCGCCTACCTGCCCTTGGGCCTGCGCGTGCTGCGCAAGGCCGAGCAGATCGTGCGCGAGGAGATGAACCGCATCGGCGGGCAGGAGCTGCACCTGTCCGTGCTCCAGCCCGCGGAGCTGTGGCGCGAGACCGGTCGCTGGGACAGCTTTCAGCCGCCGCTGTTCAAGCTCGAGGACCGCGCGGGCCGCGACTTCTGCCTGGGTCCCACGCACGAGGAGGAGTTCACCGACATCATCCGGCACGAGGTGAAGTCCTACCGGCAGTTGCCCTTGATCCTGTACCAGATCCAGATCAAGTTCCGGGACGAGCTGCGGCCGCGAGGCGGCCTGGTCCGCACCAAGGAGTTCCTGATGAAGGACGCCTACAGCTTCCACGCCACCGACGAGAGCCTGGACGAGGTCTTCGAGCAGATGCACGAGGCCTACCTGCGCGCGTTTCGGCGCTGTGGGCTGGTGTGCGAGGTGGTCGAGGCCGGCGCGGGGTCCATCGGTGGCCACGAGACGCGGGAGTTCATGGTGGCCACCGACAGCGGCGAGGACAGCATCTTGCTGTGCGAGAAGTGCGACTACGCCGCCAACGCCGAGTTCGCCACCATCTGGCCGCCCGACGGCGAGGAGCCCCAGGTCGGCGAGTCGCGCCGGGAGCTCAAAGAGACGCCCGACCAGCGCACCATCGAGCAGGTCACCGAGTTCCTGGGCCTGCCCGCCGAGCGCCTGGTCAAGACGCTGATATACCGCGGCGCCGAGGGCGGCTTTGTGGCGGGACTGGTGCGCGGCGACCGCGACCTCAACGAGGACAAGCTGACCCAGGCCGCCCGGATGGGCGTGCTGGAGATGGCCTCGCCCGAGGAAATCCAGGAGCTGACCGGGGCGCCGGTGGGCTTCTCGGGGCCCGTGGGGCTGCCGGACAGCGTGCGCATGATCGCCGACCACGAAATCCGCTACATGGAGGACCTGGTGGTCGGCGCCAACCAGGACGACGCCCACCTGATCAACGTCAACCTGGGCGTGGACTTCCAGCCCCAGGAGTACGCCGACCTGCGCGTGGCAGGCGGCGGCGACCGCTGCGGCCAGTGCGGTCAGGGCTCGTTCCGGCTCAAGCGGGGCATTGAGGTAGGCCACATCTTCAAGCTGGGTAGGAAGTACGCCGAGGACATGGGCGCGGTGTTCACCGACGAGCACGGGGCGGAGGCGGCCATGACCATGGGCTGCTACGGACTGGGCGTGAGCCGCGTCCTGCCCGCCGTGGTCGAGACCAACCACGACGAGAACGGCATCGTCTGGCCCATGAGCATCGCCCCCTATCAGGTCGCCGTGCTGTTGGTGGATCGCGAGCCCGAGCTGCGCAGCGTAGCCGAGGAGTTGGTCGGCGGCCTCGAGGAGGCGGGCGTCGAGGTGCTCTACGACGATCGGGAGGAGCGGGCCGGCGTCAAGTTCAAGGACGCCGACCTCATCGGCATCCCGCTCAAGGCAGTGATAGGCCGACACACGCGCGAGACGGGGCAGATCGAGATTCAGAGCCGCGCCGACGGGTCGAAGCAGGCCGTGGCACCGGAGGACGCGGTGCAGGCGCTGCGAGGGATGATCCAGGCCGCGTTGTCCGACTGACCGCGAGCGACCCCCACGTGGTCCAACCTATCGCCGCGCGAGGAGGCGGGGCACATGGCAGGCATCATGAGGCAGCCATCTCTGGCGGGGATGTGGTATCCCGGCGATCCCCAGAGCCTGGAGCGGGAGCTGGAGGGGTGCTTCCGCCACCGTCTGGGGCCGGGTGAGCTCCCCCCTCATCCGCCCAAACCTGGGACCGAGTCCCGCAGCACCATCGGCCTGGTCAGCCCGCACGCCGGCATGGCCTACTCGGGCGCGGCGGCGGCCCACGGCTACCTGCGCCTGGCCCAGGAGGGCCTGCCGGAGGTGGTGGTGGTGGTCGGCCCCAACCACGGGCGCCTCAACGCGGACAACGCCATACAGGGGGCGGGCGGCTGGGAGACGCCGCTGGGGCCGGCGCCGATCCACGAGGAGGCCGCCAGCAAGGTGGCGGAGGCCTGCGACTTCCTGGTGGACTCGGCCTCCGCGCACGCCGAGGAGAACAGCATCGAGCTACAGGTGCCGTTCCTCCGCTACGTGTTCGGCGACGAGCTGCGCTGGGTGCCCATCATGATGGCCGACCAGTCCTACGCCACCTCGGAGCGCCTGGGGCAAGGCCTGGCGCAGGCCCTGACGGGCATGGACGCAGTCATCGTGGCCAGCAGCGACCTGACCCACGAGATGGCCGGCGGCGACGCCAAGCGGGATGATCCCAAGGTGCTGGAGCCCCTACTGCAACTGGATGCCCGAGCCATGGATGAGGCCCGCCGCCGTCACCGGGTCACCATGTGCGGCTACGGGCCGATTATCGCCATGCTGACGGCCGCCAAGCAGTGGGGAGGGCACACGGCTGAGCTGCTGTGCTACTGCACCTCCGAGGACGTGGCCGGGCCCCATGGCGGCGCGGTCGGGTACGCCTCAGTCGCCGTCAGTCGCTAGCCGCTCTGCCCCGAGCACCGCCAGGCGCGAAAAGGCCCGTTGTTGGGCCATTTTCCGTACCTCAGGGGACTTGACTCCCCCAGCCGAATCTAGTATACTGACGCCCGTGCGAAGTAGGCCGCCGCAGTAACCGTTAGCGTTTTCATGCGCACGCGCTTCTGAGGTAGGCCTGTGACGTGGGTGGACACCGCTGTTGTCGTTCTGTGTACAGGCATTGCCCTCCTCGAGGCGAGACGCGGCTTCCTCGCGGCGGCCCTGGACCTTGCTGGTATCGTAGTCGTCACCATGGTGGCGACTAGGTACAGCGCGGACCTAACGGGCAGCCTCAGCCCCGGAATTGCGTTTCTGGTGCTTTTCGTGCTGTTGGCTGCGGCTGTAGTAGCGGGCGTCAAGTTTGCCAATGACGCCCTGAAGTTCGACATCGGGCCCTTTGACAGCGCGCTGGCCGGGCTAATCGGTGTGGCGACAGGCGTGTCCGTGTCGTACGCACTGTGCGAGTTCCTGAACCTGAACGCCGGGGGCACCAGTGCTGCCGTGGCCGGGTCGGTGCTCGCGCCGCAGGTGCATGATTTCAGGCTCTATCACGGACTGATCGCCTTCCTGCGGCGCCTGGGCGAGTAGCAGACCGGGAGGGTCGCTCCCCGTTGGGAGGCGCAGTGGGTCACGAGCTCGAGAAGGTAGACATCCTGCGCAAGCGACTGGGCGCCACTTACGAGGAGTCAAAGCTAGCGCTGGACGAGGCGGAGGGTGATCTACTGGGAGCCCTGGTAGTCGTAGAGAGGCTGCGCCGAGAACAGGGACGTGGGCTGGAAGCTCTAGTCAATCGTCTGATTCAGGAGGCAGGGAGGGCATCCTCGGACGGTAGCATCTCCCGTATTGACATTCGACTAGGGGACACGCTGTTGACGCAGCTCCCGGTGGCCTTGACCGGGTTGTCTGCTGCCGTGGTGGGGTGCTTGGGAGTGTTGCTGACGCAGTGTGTCATTGAGTTGGGAACTGAGGACGACGCGGCCGCAACGACGGAGCCTAACTAAAGCCACGAGGTGAAGCCGGTGGTCAACGCCGCCCAGTTCTTCAAAGAGGCCGAGGCGCGGGGCGCGCTGCACTACCTGCCCATGCGCGATGAGGACATCGTTGCCCGCGCACAGCGAGGAGACCTGGAGGCCTGTGAGTTCCTGCTCTACAAGTACCGCAACCTGGTCCGGTCCAAGGTCAAGTCCTACTTCCTGGCCGGCGCGGAGCGAGATGATCTGCTCCAGGTGGGCATGATAGGCCTGTGGGAGGCCATCATGGACTACCGCTCCGATAAGACCACCTCTTTCGCCTGTTTCGCCAAGGTCTGCGTGCAGAGACAGATGATCTCGGCCATCAAGGCCGCCACCCGCCAGAAGCAGACGCCGCTGAACACCTCCATCTCCCTGGAAGCCACCCGCCCCGGTGACTCCTCCGGCCGCACCCTCCCCGAGATGCTCGCCTGCCGACGCAACATAGACCCCGAGGACGTGGTGATGGGGTCCGAGGGCCGGCGCCTGCTCAAGCAGTCGCTACAGCGCGAGCTGTCGCTGTTCGAGTGGAAGGTGCTGTCGGCCTACCAGACCGGCAAGTCTTACAAGGAGATGGCGGCCGATCTGGAGTGCAAGGTCAAGTCCATAGACAACGCCCTCAGCCGCATCCGCCGTAAGCTGCCGCAGATCGCTTCGTCCGCCGAGAAGGCCGAAGCGCCGTAGTCCCAGTGATGGCCGCCGCCAGACAGAATGCCGACAGGCGCGGCACCTCGCCGCGCCGTTCTGTTTTGCTCGTGCGACGATTGGTGTGAGACGCAGCCATGACCTTCCAACGTCTGCTGGCCACGCTCAACGACTACTGGGAACGGCAGGGCCTGCTGGTGACCCAGCCCTACGAGATCGAGATGGGCGCGGGCACCATGCACCCCGACACCTTCCTGCGCTGCCTGGGGCCCGAGCCCTGGAACGTGGCCTACATACAGCCCTGCCGCCGGCCCACCGACGGGCGCTATGGCGACAACCCCAATCGCTTCCAGCGCTACTTTCAGCATCAGGTCATCATGAAGCCCTCGCCGGACGACATCCAGGACCGCTATCTGCGCAGCCTGGAGGCCCTGGGGCTGGAGCTTGGCAGGCACGACGTGCGCTTCGAGGAGGACGACTGGGAGTCGCCCACCCTGGGGGCCTCGGGCGTGGGCTGGCAGGTCATGCTGGACGGCATGGAGATCACGCAGTTCACGTACTTCCAGCAGGTGGGGGGCTTCGAGGTCAACCCGGTGGCCGTCGAGATAACCTATGGGCCCGAGCGGCTGGCCATGTACATCCAGGGGGTTGACGACTACCGGGAGCTGATGTGGTCGGAGGACATCAGCTACGGCGAGCTGCGCTATCAGGAGGAGGTCGAGCACTCCACCTACAACTTCGAGGAGGCGGACATCGAGCTGCTGCTGAGGTTGTTCGACAACTACGAGCTGGAGTGCGGGCGCCTGTGCGACCGAAAGCGGCCGCTGCCCGCCTACGATTATGTGCTCAAGTGCTCGCACACCTTCAACCTGCTGGACGCCCGCGGGGCCCTGAGCGTCTCAGAGCGCACCCGTTTCATTGACCGCGTGCGGCGCCTGGCGCGCCAGACGGCCCGCCTGTGGCTCGAACAGCGCCAGGAGCTGGGGTTTCCGCTGCTGAAGCAGTAGGTCGAGGGGCGCGAGCAGGTTGTGCGCACTTAGCGCCGACGAGTGGTGGGGCGAGTGCGCAGCGCGGCCGATTCTCACCACCCCCGTCCAGCGCCAAATCGGCACAACCAGTGAGGACCATGGCAAGGGACGCGCTGCTGGAAATCGGCGTCGAGGAGATCCCCGCGCGCTTCATGCTGCCCGCGCTGGAGCAGCTCCAAGAGCTGCTGGAGCGCCAACTCCAGGAGCGACGGCTGGACTACGAGGGCATCAAGATCTGCGGGACGCCGCGACGGCTGGCGGCCCTGGTGAGCGGCGTGGCCGAGGCGCAGGAGGACACGCAGGAGGAGGTAAAGGGCCCGCCGGCCGAACGCGCGCTGGACGAGGAGGGTAAGCCCACCCAGGCCGCCGTGGGTTTCGCCAGGAGCAAGGGCGTGGAGCCCGAGAACCTCGTCGTCCGCGAGACCGACAAGGGCGCCTACCTCTTCGCCGTCTTCACGCAGAGGGGCCGCGCGGCGGTGGAGGTGCTGGGCGAGGTCTTCCCCCAGGTCATCTCCCAACTGCGCTTCGCCAAGGCCATGCGCTGGGGCAGTGGGAGCATGCGCTTCGCCAGGCCCATCCGTTGGCTGGTGGGATTGTATGGCGACGAGGTCGTGCCCTTCGAGGTCGCGGGCGTAGAGTCGGCCCGCAGCAGCCGCGGGCACCGCGTGCTGGCGCCGGACCAGTCGGGGGGCCATGGCGGCCGCCCCGTGGAGCTGGCCTCGGCCGGCGACTACCTGGAAAGGCTCAGGGAAGCCCACGTCATCGCCGACCACCGGGAGCGCCGGCAGCGCGTGGCCGAGGAGGCGCAGCGCGCGGCCGAGGAGGCGGGCGGCCGGGCGCGGCTCGACGATGAGCTGCTGGACGAGCTGACCTTCCTGGTCGAGTGGCCGACGGGGGTGGCGGGAGCCTTCGACCCCGAGTACCTGGAGCTGCCCGAGGACGTGCTGGTCACCGTGCTGCGCAGGAACCAGAAGTACTTCCCGGTCACGGACGAGCAGGGCAAGCTGCTGGCCAAGTTCGTCACCTGCCACAACGGCGACCCCCAGGCCAGCGACCTCATTCGCCAGGGCCACGAGCGCGTGATCCGACCGCGCCTGGCCGACGCGCAGTTCTTCTTCGAGCAGGACCGCAAAGCCAAGCTGACCGACTGGCAGAACGAGCTCAAGCGGGTCACGTTCTTGGAGGGCGCGGGGACGGTGTTCCAGAAGTGCGAGCGCCTCCAGAAGCTGGCGCATTGGTTGTGCGAGCAGCTCGATCTGCCCATGGAGATAGGAGCCGCGGCCATCCGCGCCGCCGAGCTGTGCAAGGCCGACCTGGTCTCGAAGATGGTGATGGAGCCTGACTTCTCCAGCCTTCAGGGCGTCATGGGCGGCATCTACGCCGAGCTCAGGGGCGAGCCGCCCGACGTGGCCATGGCCATCCGCGAGCACTACCTGCCCACCTCGGCCGGCGGCCCGCTGCCCCAGACGCCGGCGGGGCGCATCGTCAGCATCGCCGATAAGATGGACACCATTGCCTG
>JBHIEF010000149.1:0-10714 GCA_046760465.1 Armatimonadota bacterium
GCTCGAACGCCTCCCGGTGGGGTACATACCCGAGCATTCCGTTCGCGGCGCCAACGACGTAGGTGTTCGGCACTCGGCTCTCTATCTTGATCCTCAGCCCCAGTTGGGCGAAGTACTCGGCCGGGATGCCGACGAAGGCCGTCTCGTCGCCCATCGTGAGGCACTGCACCTCGGCCTCCTCGTGGTCGCGCTCGGCCTTGCGGGCTGCCAGCTTGCGGCGCATGTCCTCGTAGACCTCGGGCTCGGCGAACATCTGCTGGTACTTGGCGGCGCGGCCGTAGGACCCGTCCAGGTCGCGGATGGGCAGCCTCAGTGTGGTCGTTCTGGCGGCCAGCGAAACGCTGTCGGTGAAGGCCATCTCTGGGACCAGCCTGCACACGTCTTCAGCGAGTGTGGCGCCGATCCCATGCATGTCCTCGACGAACTCGGGATCGAGCGGGTTGCCGGCGTGTATGTTCCCGAAGGCACCGTTGAGAAACAGCGCGACGCAGCCGTCGCCGAATTCCCCCTTCAAGGCCAGTGATAGCTGGCCCGGGTAGCCGGCCGAGATGCACGTATCGCCGCCGTGCTGCGTGGGATGACAGGCGAAGTTGACCGCGAACCCGAACACCTTGTCGTCATCGCCCTTGAGGCACAGAACTCCGACCTGGGGGTCTATCACACCCTCGGCGCAGCGGATCTCCGGCGACGCCGACGGCGGATGTGTGCAGACCGAGCCGTCTTTCATTATGTACCGGCGGATGAAGGAGAGGCGGCCCTCGGTGGCCGAGGCGATCCCCAGCCGGGCCGGGACCATGCTGGAGACAGCTTCCCGCAGGGCCTGCGCGGTGCGCTCCAGCATGAGGGCCACGTACTGATCGTCTCTCTTCGTGGGGCCGGAGGAGCACACGGCCGGGCCGGCGTGGTTGTGAGTTGCGGCCACCATGAGGTGGCTCTCGGGTATGCCGAGAGCTGCGGCAGCCGCGCGCACGCTGGAGACTTGCTCTCGACTCACGCTGAGCACATCCAGAGACACCAGCCCCAGGCGCGTGCCGTTGCACTCCAGGACCATCGCCCTGGCGTAGAGCGGATCCAGAACCGTGTCCGCCACGATGCGCCGTAGCCAGCCGACCTTCTCGGTTCCGACTTCCGGCGTGATGTCCACCTCGGCGAAGCCCGCTCGCAGGGCCATCTCAGTCCTCCTGGAGGATCTCATCTACATCCAGTCTGTCGGCGTTCTCGAGCACCTTTCTGATCCCCTGTGCCACTGCCTGGGCCACCGCCGGCCCATTCGGCGCCCGCAACGGCGTGGTCATGCCGAAGTGAGTGTCGCAGTGCTTCTGGGCTGCGGGGAAGTCCTCGACGGCGTACTCGATCTCCTCGGTGAGAGGACAGGTCCACGGACAGCCCCTTCCGTAGGCGTTCTTGGCTTGGAAGACCGTCATGGCCGGCAGGATAAAGCGCTGCCAGGTGTGGGCCGGCACTCCCTCAGCATTCATCGCCTTCATCATGGCATCTCGCAGCCGAGACGGTTCCCCACTCCACCCGAGGGCCTCCATATCCAGGCGGCAGGTGAAGTTGTACCAGTTGTGATGGTATCCGCGGGGCTCTGTGGGCAGTATCAGACCCGAGACCGAATCCAGCTCCGCCAGGAGCACGGCAGCGTTGCTGCGCTGAACGGCGATGTACTCGTCCAGCCTGGTGAGTTGGGCCCGTCCGAAGGCGGCCGTCAGGTCGTTGTTTCGGTACATCCAGCCGAGTGCGTAGGCGTGGTAATCCCTGTCCTCGGCGGGGGTCCGGGTCTCGCCAAAGGACCAGAGCATCCTAGCCCGCGACAGTATCTCCTCGTCGTCCGTCACCAGCATGCCGCCCTCTCCGGAGCAGAGGCACTTGTTCTGGTTGAGGCTGAAGGCGGCACAGTCGCCCCACTGACCGACCTTCCTGTCCCTGAACCTGGCGCCGTGAGCCTGGCAGGCATCTTCTATGACCTTCAGGCCGTGGCCTCGCGCCACCTCGAGCACCGCCTCCATGTCAACCGCCAAGCCGTGCAGGTGCACCACCATGATCGCCTTCGTTCTGGGCGTGATGGCGGCCTCGATCTTGGAGACGTCCATGTTCATAGTGTCGTAGTGCATGTCAACGAAGACGGGGATGCAGTTGTGATGGATGATGCAGGTGGCACTGGAGGACCATGAGTAGGCGGGGACGATGACGTGGTCGCCGGCGCCGCAGCCGCAGGCCGCCACGGCCATGTGGAGCGCCGCGGTGCCGCTGTTGGTGGTCACAGCGAACTGGTTGCCGTTCCAGCTCGCGAACTCTCTCTCGAGCTCCACGCAGTTCGGGCCGAAGGTGTGGCTGCCACCCTCGAGTGAGGCCAGGACATAGCGGCGATCCAGGTCATCTATGGGTGGCCACGGCTTGATCAGGCCGTCCGGCACAGCCTTGTCGCCGCCGTGGATGGCCAACTCGTCCATCTCGATCCCTCCGGGCCCGCCATCAGGGATTGCGCTCAACCGGTCGCAAGGCGACGGGGAGGCCTTCGACGCGTGCCGCGCACAATCCTGGCCAGCTCGGGCCCCGGCAAGGGATGGCTCCTTATGCCGGCAGCGCCCCAAGCCATGCAGGGATTGCGGGCCGGCTGTCCAACTTCCCCCTGTGTGTGAGCAGCCCGGCCGGGCTGATGGTCGCGGGGCAGGATCCCGATGATCGAGATTGCGCGAACGGACGGCCAGGGCGCAGGCTGTCGCCTGAACTGTAGGGAGGTAAGCATGCAACGAGAACGGCGTCATCATCTGGCGGGAGGGGCCGGCAACTCCGCAGGTGGCTGTGCGGCCCCGCGACGCGCGCCTGGCGCTGCGCCGGAGGCAAGCGGGGAGCGACCCAACATCCTCTTCATCATGACGGACGACCACGCCTCCAACGCCATCAGTTGCTACGGATCGTGGCTCGCGGAGGTCGCCAAGACGCCCAACCTTGACCGCATTGCACAAGAGGGAATGCGGCTGGACAACTGCTTCTGCACCAATTCCATCTGCACCCCCAGTCGAGCGACGATACTGACCGGGCAGTACAGCCACCTCAACGGAGTCTACACGCTGGGCGACAAGCTGGACGGACGGCGGCGGAACGTGGCCAAGCTGCTGCGGAGCGCGGGCTACCAGACGGCCGTCATCGGCAAGTGGCACCTCTATAGCGATCCCACCGGGTTCGACTACTGGAATGTCCTCCCCGGCCAGGGCCTGTACCACGACCCCATCATGTTCGATATGGGCGAGGAGAAGAGGTACCCGGGATACGCTACCGACATCATCACCGACCTCTGCCTCGACTGGCTGAGGAATCGGGACCGGGACAAGCCCTTCTTCCTCAACTGCCATCACAAGGCACCCCACCGGCCCTGGGAGCCGGACGCCAAGCACGCCACCATGTACGAGGACACCGAGATCCCGGAGCCGCACAACCTCCTGGACGACTATTGCAGCCGTTCGCGAGCGGCGGCCAACGCCACCCTCAGGATCGGGGAGCACATGAACGCGACCGACGTGAAGCAGGAGATTCCGGAGGCCCTCAAAGGAGATGCGCTGCGCAGATGGGCCTACCAGCTCTACCTCAAGGACTATCTGCGCTGCATCGCCTCGGTGGACGACAACGTCGGGCGCCTGCTGGACTATCTCGACGAGGAGGGCCTGACCCAGAACACCGTCGTCATCTACACCTCGGACCAGGGCATGTTCATCGGTGAGCACGGATACTACGACAAGCGATTCATGTATGAGGAGTCGCTGCGCATGCCCTTCCTGGTGCGCCATCCGCCAGAGGTGGAGGCGGGAGCGATCAATGACGACATCGTGCTCAACACGGACTTCGCGCCGCTGTTCCTGGACTACGCCGGCGTCGCCACTCCGGACGACATGCAGGGGCGCAGTTTCCGCACGATCCTGCGCGGCCAGACGCCCAGCGACTGGCGCACGTCCATGTACTACCGGTACTGGATGCACCTATCCCATCACGGCGTGCCGGCCCACTATGGCCTCCGGACCAAGCGCTACAAGCTGATCTACTACTACGGCGATCCGCTGGGCATGACCGGCGCCGTGGACGAGCCAACGGATCCGGAGTGGGAGCTCTTCGATCTCGAGAAAGACCCCTACGAGATGAACAACGTCCACGACGATCCGGAGTACGCGGAGGTCGTGCCAGAGCTGGAGAGAGAACTCCATCAGCTCAAAGAAGAAGCCGGAGACACCAGGTGAGGCGGCTGTTGCCGGGGTGTTCGACGCGAAGCGCCGGCTGAGAGAGGAACTTGCTTCATGCCACGAGCCAAACGCGCGCTGCTCCTGGGGTTGGACGCGATGGTGACGAGCACGGTCGAGAGATTCCTGGCGGAGGGAGTCCTGCCCAACTTCGCCCGGCTGCTGGAGCGGGGCTGCCTGACTCGCATCCGGCCCGTGATACCAGCGCAGACCCCCACCAACTGGAACACGCTGGCCACCGGCGCCACGCCGGGCACACATGGCGTGGTGCAGTGGGGCTCGCACCTGCCGGGGGAGCCGGTCTGGGAGTTCCACCGCGAGGAGGCGTTCAACGTCGGTCTGTGTCGAGCGGAGTACTTGTGGGAGGCGGCGGCGCGGGCCGGCAGGCGCAGCGTGGTGATGAACTACGCGGGGTATCCGCCGAGCACGGGCGAGGCTGTGTTCATAGAGTGGCTGTTTCAGCCGGCCCGGTCCTACTTCGATCTCTCGCCCGCCACCGTGTACCACAACCTGCCCGAGGCCAACACCACTGACCCCATCGAACTGGCACCCGCGGAGGGGTGGTCCAACCTGCCAGCCTGCGATCGGCCTCCGCTCGAATCACGGCTTCAGGTCGTGACCTCCACCGAGGGCACGGGGCCCGGCTACCACGTGTTGGTCGCCGGAGACAATGGCGCCTACGACACCGTGCTGATCGCGTCTTCGAAGGACGCGGCCAATCCGGTCGCTAGCCTGAAGGTCGGCGAGTGGAGCGACTGGGTGCGAGCCCCGTTCACCACCGCCGACCAGGGCGAGGCCGAGGGGGCCTTTCGCTTCAAGCTGCTGAGTCTGTCACCGGATGGCCGGAGCCTGAGCCTGTACCGCAGCGATGCCTTCCCGACCGACGGCCGCTTCTGTTCAGACGCGGATCTGGGCCGGGGGTTAGTGGGCGAACTCGGACCGTACCTCCACGCGGGCGCGTCCTGTGGCCTTCACTGCCGCGGCTGGCTGGACTGGGAGACGACCGACCAGGTCCTGGCCGCGGAGGCGGAGTGGTGGTCGGCTGCGGCGCATACGGCAATGGAGGTGCACAACGCCTCCCTCCTCGTGCTCCACTGGCACATCCTGGATGCAATGGGACACCGTTTCGTGCCCCTGGTGGACCCCACGGGAACCGACTACGAAGCGGCGAAGGCGGAGGAGAACTGGGAGATCATCCGCGGCTACTACCGCGCGGCGGATCGCTTCCTGGGCGCGTTCCTGGACCGCTTCGACGATGGCGACACCGTCTTCGCCGTAGTCTCGGACCACGGCATGCCGGCCAACAAGAAGGCCGTGTCGCTGGTGAACGTCTTCAAGGACCGGGGCTGGGTAACGCTCTCGCCAGACGGTAAGCGAGTGGACTGGCCGCAAAGCAAGGTGTTCTTCGTCCAGAACCACCTCTGGATCAGCCTGGAGGGGCGCGATGAGGGGGGAATCGTCCCCAAGGAGGACTACGACTCCCTGCGCGCGGAAATCCTGGCCGCCATGCGTGACCTGAAGGACCCCGAGACCGGCGAGCACGTGATCGCGTTCGCGCTGGCCCGGGAGGACGCGCCCATGGTGGGGCTGTGGGGCGACTATATCGGAGACGTGGTCTTCTGCTACTCGGGGGGCTATCGCTGGTCGGGCCCGGAGGTCTTGCAGATGGGTGAGGAGCGAGTGGTCTTCCCCTGCGGCGGGGGCAACCACGGGCCCATGCTGCCGACGTACGAGACCGAGGCAACATCCGTCATGGGGGCACTGGTGCTCGGAGGGGCGGGAGTGCGGCCGGGCGTGGAACTGCCGAAGCTCGACCAGTTCGGCCTCTGCACGACCGACGTCGCCCCCACGCTCGCACACCTGCTGGGACTGGAGCCGCCGGCCCAGAGCGAGGGCCGAGTGCTGCGCGAGTTCCTGGATGAGTGCCACAGCGACCGGCCCGCACGCGCGCTGGTGCCTACGGCCCGGTCCCTCGTCGCCCGGCCCACCGTGCAGGCGCGCGCAATCGGCCTTCAGGGCGATGTGACGGACGAAGAGTGATGCTGAGTGCATTCCACAGGAGGCAGAGAGCCATGTCACCAAACGATCGGCGTGCGTTCCTGGGCCTGGTCGGGAAGTCCTTCGGGGTGGGACTGGCCGGCGCGGCGGCGCTGCTGAGTGCCAGGAAGGCAGGCGCCCCCCGGGCGCAACAACAGCAGCTCAACTTCATCTTCATCCACATTGACGATATGGGGTGGACGGACCTGGCATGTTTCGGGAGCGACCTGTATGAGACGCCGAACCTGGACCGCCTGGCCGAGCAAGGCGTGAAGTTCACCAACGCCTATGCCGCCTGCACAGTGTGCTCGCCAACGCGGGCAGCGGTGATGACCGGGAAGTACCCGGCGCGCCTACACGTGACCGATTGGATCCACGGTCACAAGCGACCCAAGGCGAAGCTGGCCATTCCGGAGTGGACGGAGTACCTCCCGCTGGAGGAGGTGACCATCGCCGAGGCGCTCAAGGCCGCCGGATACACGACCTGCCACATCGGCAAGTGGCACCTGGGGTATGAGGATCGCTGGCCCGACAAGCAAGGCTTCGACTTCAACTTCGGCGGCTACCACCGCGGCCAACCGCCCAGCTACTTCAGTCCCTACAAGATCCCCAGCCTGGAGGACGGCCCCGAGGGCGAGTACCTGACCGATCGTGAGGCGGCCGAGGCCTGCCGCTTCATCGAGGCGAACAAGGACGGGCCCTTCTTCCTCCACCTGCCCCACTATGCCGTGCACACGCCTCTACAGGCCAAGCAGGAGCTGATTGAGAAGTACCGGGCCAAGATCCAGCCGGGCATGCGGCACACCAACCCCACCTACGCGGCCATGGTCCACAGCGTGGACGAGGCGGCCGGGCGCATCATGGCCAAGCTGGACGAGCTGGGCATCGCCGAGCGCACGGTGATCTTCTTCACCTCGGACAACGGCGGCCTACGGCCCCGTTCGACGGACAACGGGCCACTGCGCGCCGGGAAGGGGTCTGCTTACGAGGGCGGCGTGCGCGTGCCGCTGATCGTCAGGTGGCCCGGCGAGGCCAAGCCGGGCGCGGTCTGCGACGAGCCGGTCATCAGCACGGACTACTACCCGACCATACTGGAAATGGCCGGCGCGGAGGGCGACCCCAAGCACAACGCCAACGTGGACGGCGAGAGCATCGTGCGACTGCTGAGAAAGCCCGACGCCAAGCTGAAGCGAGACGAGATCTACTGGCACTATCCGCACTACCACCCCGGCGGCGCCACACCGTACGGAGCCATACGCGCCCGCGACTGGAAGCTGATCGAGTTCTACGAGGACATGCACGTCGAGCTCTACAACCTCAAGCAGGACATCGGCGAGAAGAACGACCTGGCGGAGAAGATGCCCAAGAGGGCAGACAGGCTGCGCCGGCAGTTGCACGCCTGGCGTGAGGCCGTCGGGGCCCAGATGCCCACGCCCAACCCTAACTACGACCCGGGCGAGGACTGAGGCGGCGCAAGCCGGTGGCCGTTCGCCCTGCGTCACCTCAGACCAGATGGAACTCCGTCTGACGGCCATCGAGGGGGCGGCAGCCTTCCTTGGTGAAGGCCACGTCCTCCTCGATGCCCATAGTCACCTCCTGGCCATTCCACTCGGGGACCTCGCCGCGCACGGAGAGCTCCATGGTGAAGCACTGGTTGTGCTCCAGCGTCACATCGCCTCGCCCGGGGCACCGCTCCTGCTCCCAGGGAAGCCCGATCAGCGGCCCCGGCTCGTGCAGGAAGAGGCCCAGGGAATGTGAGTAGACCCTCGGGTTAGGGAGGCCCTCGCTCCGCGCGCGGGTGAGGATGGTGGACAAGAGCTCGTTGCCCGTCAGGCCCTGCCGGAACTCGGCCATGAAGATGTCCTGTAGACGATTGGCCTCGGCCATGAGCCGCTTCATGCCCTCTGGAGCGTCGCTGTCGCCCTCCCTCAGGACATAGGCCCACTGCTGGTGGTCGCTGTGCAGGCGGAGATAGCGAATCCCCACATCGGAGCGGACGAAGTCGCCCGGGCGGATGACGCGGTCGTCCTCGCCGAACTCCCGGCACATGGCTTCGCTGCGCGCCAGGACGAAGAAGGGCCTGAAGGCCACCTCCAGACCCAGGTCGGCGCAGCGCTGCCAGTAGTACCATTCCAGGTCCTCGGTGGTCGTGACGCCAGGGGTGAGGGCCTTGCGGCTGTAGCACTCGGTGAGCAGGTGGTGGGCGACGGCCACGACGTGCTCGTGGAGCTCTATCTCTTCGTCGGTGAGCGTGGCCGCCCAGCGCGCGGCCAGGGGCTCGGCTGAGGCGAGGCGATCAACGTGGCGCGGTGGTAGGGCCTCGACCAACTGCGTGTAGAGATTGTGCGTGAGCCCGCCCGCGGCCCACTGGATTGCGCCGGTGTTGATGCCTATTCGCTTGGGGTCTCGAACCTCGATTATCTCTCTCAGGAGCGGCCACTGCTCTTCGTCACGCTGGCCTTTCCACGGCTGGTCGTAAAGCCCGCCGGTGTTGGTCATGGACAGGTTGATGCGTTCCACGCCCTCGTGTGTGCCGCGATCGCAGAAGATCAGCATCTGGAGAATCGGGCACCACGTGTCCATGGGGATCAGCGTCGTGAACACGGGGTCCAGGTCATCCTCCTGGCAGAGGATCAGCCACATGTCGAAACCCGTCTCCCTCATGGCCAGGGGCAGGATGGTGTCGAGGCGCTTCTCGAGAACGCGACGGATCGTCTCGGCCCGCTGCCTCATGGGCAGAATCTGCGGGAGGCCGCTGCTCTGCTGCGCGCCAGAGGGCGCATCCGCGCTCATGGTTGCCCCTTCCTCAATCGGCCGGGCAGGTTGGCGGTCGCTGTGAGGCCTCGCGATGATGCAGGCGGAGACACCGCCAGGAGGAGTGCCGCCTACTCGGCGCGGTCAACCACCTCGAACGTGATCGTCAGGGCCCTTCCCGCCTGCCCTTCAGCTCTGGCTTGGCTGTACGGAGTCGCGGTGAGGGTGTGCTTGCCGACGGTGGGCGTCCATGCCCCGTAGTTCCCGTTGGTGTCGCCGGCGAGCGCATACGGAGCTGAGTTCTCCAGTCGGAAGTTGTCATCGCCGTCCAGCGCGAAGCGCACGCTGCCCGTCAGGTCGGTGGAGGTATGGGCTACGATGTTGAGGTTGCGCGTGGGCAGCTTGGCGAGGTTGACCACGGCGCCATCCGGGAGGGGATCAAACCTCCCGATGGGCCGATCGGCGTCGGCGTTGATGAGCGTGAACTTGGTGACCGCGTGTTCGGCCACGCCCTCCCTGTAGGTGGCGGTCAGCACGATCGGCCTGGCGGGGATCGTGACGAGCGCACGGGCGGCCGCCGGATCGGCGAGGAACTCAACGTCGCCAGTCCACCGGTCGAACACGTGCCCCGGCGCCCCCGGGTCGGCTACTATACGGACGGTGGCGCCGACCGGATACTCCCCGCCGCCGTGCCCGCCGTGCACGCCGAGGGCCTGATTCTCGAGCTGGCCGATCGCTCGCACCAGCGCTACCCAGTCCAAGTTGGGATCCTCGGGCGGCCGGCCGAGCGAGACGGTGCCCGGGCCCGCAATCCTCCTGACGTCACCCCTCTGTAGGCCTCCGCCGGAGCGCGGGTTGAACCACTGCACGGTGAACGGTACCGTCATCTGGCCGAGGTCGAGCTCGGCCGTACCGCCCTTGGGCAGATAGACGGCGTACACCTGCCCGGCCTTGGCCAGAACCAACGCATCCGAAGCGGTCTTGGCAAGCTCGTTGTAGGGCTCCATTTCGTGGAAGGGCAGTTGATCCCGGAAGAAGCGCACGGCCAAAGCCGTCTGCCGCCACAAGCGCTCGGCCACGCGGAAGTCCTCGCTGGTCATATCGCCGAAGTTGCCCTGATAGCCGCAGTACCACTCTACCCCCGCGCCACCACCCATCAGGTTCCCCCACAGGGCTTCTGTGCGGAGCTGGTCCAGGTTCTTCAGGCCGCTGTCCACCGGCGGCCCCTGCTCATCGCCGTAGATGGCCCACGGCCGTCCCGCTTGCCGCGAGCGCTCGCGCAGGCTGGCCGCCCAGTGGTTGTAGCTGGCGCCCTGCCCCTGGATGGAGGTGGCCTCGAAGCGAGGGTCGCCCAGCAGGCCGTTGTAGAAGACGTCGGCCTTGCCGAAGTAGGTGTGCACGGTAATGGGGTGGTCGTAAGGGTCCAGGCTGCGGATGTACTCGGCGAACGCCTTGCGCTCGGCGTCCGAATTGCCATTCTCCTCGCCCAGGTTCCAGAGGACGGCCAGGTGGTGGGCGAAGCGGGCGATGAGCTCGCGGTAGTAGAGCTTCCTGAGCGGGTTCAGGTCGCGTGTGCCCCCGAGCTTGCGCCAGTTCTCGGCCTCAGTAGTGACCACGTGTAGCTGGATGCCCACCTTGTCCATGTGCGAGAAGACGATCTCCCACTGGTCCAGCTTGCTGCAATCGAAGCG
>JBHIEF010000150.1:0-10681 GCA_046760465.1 Armatimonadota bacterium
AATGAGGATGGTGTTGTCCTGGGGGAGCGTGACCAGCACGGGGATGCGGTTGTGCACGTCAATCAGCATAGGGGGCTGGTTGCCGTCGTAGACGTTGAGCAGCACCTCGCGAGTGACCTCATTGGTGCCATCGCTCACTGTGACCGTGAAGGCATACTGCCCCGCCACGGTTAGTCTCGTTGCCGGGGTGGTCGCCGACTTGGGGTTGCCAAGCACTGCGCTGGCTCCCTGGGGCTGGCTGGTCACTGCCCACGAGTAGGACAAGTCGTCAAGCTCGGGGTCCTGAGCCGCAGCCGACAGCGTCGTCCGACTTGCGGGCACGGTTAGGTAGTTCGGTTTGGCCTGCCAGTTGGTGACAGCCGGTGGCAGGTTCGTGCCCGGATGCGGGTAGATGGTCAGCACGCCGTTGGCGGGCACGTCAACCGTCAAGCTGCCCGTGCCGGCGACCGTCTTGAGCCCGAGTTCCCGGTACGGATTCGTGCCGACGGTGTGGCACGTGCCGTACGAGCCCGGCGGCAGGCCCCTGATCGTCACTGGCCGCGCCTGATGAGGCGGCTTGTTGTTGATGAGGATGACCGTTGCACGGCCCCGGTGCACGAAGGCAAGTGCGCGGATCGCTGCTTCGTCCGGGGCAGCCTCGATCCGCACCGCGCCGGGACGCACGTAGTGCATCACCTGCCGGAAGTTCCAGAACTGCTTCCCGCGGCTGAACGATGTGTTGTTGAGGTGGAAATGGAAGTTCTGCCCCCCTGGCCCGGGGCCCCCCAGTCCGTAGATTGACCAATAGGAGACGCCGCCGATCGTCAAGTCGTCGTAGAGGTGGTCCATCGTCAGATGCATGAACTCGCTCTGCGCCGTGTCCATGCCCTTCTGGGTGGCGAAGTCGCGGATCCTGGCCATCCACTCCTGGTTGTTGCCGCCGTACCAGTGGTATGAGAGCACGTCCACGTACTTCCACACCTCAGGGTCGTCCTTCGCCGCCTGGATGTAGTTCCAGGTGACCCGAGCATTGATGCCGTCTGAAAACTGTCCCTTAGTCGGAAGGCCGAGCGCTGCCATTCTGGCGCCCAGCACCTTCGTCATCTCCGCCACCACCGCCGGCCTGAAGGCGTTGTTGTTCCCGGCTTCGTTGCAGATGGCGTAGTGTGCCGTCTCGATGCCGTACTTGTCCCTCAAGTAGCGGATGAAGGAGGTCGCATACTCCGCGTACTCCCCGGGACTGTGCAGGAGGAAGGCGGGCACGCTGCCCGTGCTGCCGCCATCGAAGAACGATGGGCTCAGCCACAGCTCGAAGGGGTCCCCGTTCGCCTCGACGCGTCGCTTGAACGGCAGTACATATCCCTGGACGAACTTGTCCGCGTCAGCCGTGTTGAGCTTCGACATATCGGCATTGTCTGGATCGCCGTTGTCGTTGACGAGCTCCCAACGCCGCATGTTGCTGCGATTGCCATTGGGCTGCTGCCAGCGCATGCGGGTGAGCCCCAGGTTGTCAACCGCCTCGGCAATGACCTGTTCGCGCTGCTGTGCACTCCCCCGCAGGTAGGATGGATTGCAGCTCCAGCCGCGAATGGTCTGGTACGTGACAGAGGGGTCCAACGTCACTGTCGCCGCCTCAAGTGACGCGGCAACGCATCCTGCCAACGCCGCCAGCACCCCGGCCCCAGCCAAGCGCATCAGACTGCCTCCTCAGTGCGCCGCTCCGTCGACGCGGATCGGCTCCCGACGGTGCAGCAGTTGGCGGTCAGGTCGCCCCCGACGCCGGTCTCCCACTCGGCCACCACTACCACGTACACCTTTGTCCCTCTTCGACGGGATGGGAGCGGTTCCCTGCGCCCCTACTCGACGGGGAAATGGTGAGGGGCAGCTGGTCGGGAACTCGGACTGCACGGAGGGTACTGCACGCGACAGGGCGAAGGCCTGAAGTGACCAGCCCAGCGCCGCCAGCGCTGGGACGACGCTCAAACGTGGACACGTGCGGCCTTTCCCAGCCGCCAAGGCAATGGCGCTATCGCAAGTGGGAGGTCTCCATCATCACCGCAAACGAACCGCAGCTCGGAATCCACGCAAGTTCTCAGATGCAGCAGAGCCAGCCCGCTCGTGACGGGATGGTGCACGCGAGCCGTTCCAGGCGGGGACCGGGCATCCAGGCGGCCGCCGCTCTTGTGTCGTTGGCGACCTTTGCCGTGTGCGCGGTCGCCGCCCCGGCTGTCCCGGCAGGGGCGCAGCCGGACCTGCTGCGGGCTGCCCTCGACGGCCCACTCCGAGACGTCGAGCACATCATCTTCGCCAACCGCAGCTCCTATGAAGACGGGCACTGGTACGCCAACATTGGCTACTACGGCAACGACGAGACACACAAGGCGTACGCGGGCAACGGCAAGCCCGACGTAGGGCGGCTGTGCAGGCTCAACCTGAGGACGGGCGAGCTCACGGTCCTGGTGGACGCCAGGGGCGGGTCCATCCGCGACCCAGTTGTGCACTACGAAGCCGAGAAGATCCTGTTCGCTTGGCGCAAGCCGGGCTCCGATCTCTACCACCTCTACGAGATCAACGTGGATGGTGGCGGCCTTCGGCAGCTCACGGATGGCGAGTACGACGACTACGAGCCCGCCTACCTGCCCGACGGCGACATCGTCTTCGTCTCCACTCGCTGCAAGCGTTGGGTGCAGTGCTGGAAGACGCAGGTGGGGACGCTCTACCGGTGCGGGCCCAACGGCGAGAATGTACGGCCGATCTCGGCCAACCTGGAGCACGACAACACCCCCGCCGTGCTTCCCGACGGGCGCATCCTGTACACGCGCTGGGAGTACGTTGACCGCAGCCAAGTCGGCTACCACCATCTGTGGACGATAAACCCCGATGGCACGGGGCAGATGGCCTACTACGGCAACCAGCAGCATTACCCGCTCTACATCAGTGCTATGCCAATCCCCGGCACGCGCAAGGTCGTGGGCACGGACTCGCCCGGTCACGGGCGACGAGATCACTACGGGCATGTGGTTGTGTTCGACCCGAGCCTCGGGCCCGACGATCCCCGCGCCGCGCGCAGAATCAGCGACGGCAGGCAGATGTACACGGATCCGTACCCGCTGACGGAGGATCTGTTCCTCGTAGCTCAGGGCAACAACATACTCCTGATGAACGGGCGCGGCCAGACCCAGGTGGTCCACCGGTCGGATCGGATGTGCTTCGAGCCCCGACCGGTGATGCCTCGACCGCGAGAGCGGGTGATGAGTCCGCGCACTCACCCTACAGGCAACAGCGGGCAGCTCGTGCTGATTGATGTCTACAGGGGACGCAAGATGGCGGGTGTGAAGCGAGGCGACATCAAGAAGCTGCTCGTCCTCGAGGTCCTGCCCAAGCCCGTGAACTTCAGCGGCGGCCCGGATCTGATCTCGTGGCTGGGGACGTTCACGCTGGAGCGCGTGTTGGGAACCGTGCCGGTGGAGGAGGACGGCTCGGCCTCCTTCGAGGTGCCCGCGAATCGAGCCATCTTCTTCGTTGCGCTCGACGAGAACGATCTGTCCGTGAAGCGAATGCAGAGCTTCGTCAGCGTCATGCCCGGTGAGGTGACCAGCTGCGTCGGCTGCCACGAGCCGCGTAGCCAGACGCCGCCTGCCGTGAAGGCCGGGCAACTCCAGGCGCTTCAGCGCGAGCCGAGTCGCATACAGCGCTTCGATGGCCATCCCGACGTGCTCGACTTCCATCGCGACATCCAGCCGATTCTGGACCGGCACTGTGTGGCTTGTCACAGCTTCGCGAAGCCCGAGGGCAACCTAGTGCTTGAGGGCGACCTCGGACCGCAATGGTCGCTCAGCTTCTACGCGCTGTTCGCCCGACTGCTGGTCGCCGATGGCAGGAACGGCTACGGCAACCAGCCTCCGCGGACCATCGGCAGCTCGGCGAGCCCGCTGTTGAAAACGATCACGCCCGCCAAAGACTCGGGGCAGGGCTCGTCGCACTATGGCGTCAAGGTCTCGGATAGAGAATGGCGCACAGTGTGGTTGTGGATCGAGAGCGCAGCTCCGTATGCCGGGTCCTACGCTGCGCTCCGGAATGAAGCGGAGATGGCGCTCTTCGGCGGCGGTCTGCGTCCGGTGGCGGAGCAGGGAGACGTGCTTCGGCGCCGGTGCGCGGGCTGTCACGGCAAGGGGGAGTTGCCTGCCGTCCCCTTTGGCGAGCCACCATGGCCAGACACGCGTGGGATAACGCGCCCGCTCGCGCGCCATGAGCGACGTGTGGTCGAGAACGACCCGCTGGCCCGCTTCGGCCTGCACGCCATCATCAACATGACGCGGCCGGAGCTCTCGCCCCTGCTGCTGGGGCCGCTGGCGCGGGACGCCGGCGGTTGGGGCAGTTGCGGCGAGGTGTTTGCCGACACGAGCGACACCGACTACCAGCGACTACTCCAGTCGCTCAAGAGGGGGAAGCAGGCCCGAGACGCCATACCTCGGTATGCCACGCCGGGCTGGCGACCGAACCGCCAGTACGTCCGCGAGATGAAGCGGTTCGGCGTGCTCCCCGCTAGCTTCGATCTCTCTCGCGACCAGATTGACCCGTTCGAGACCGACCAGTCCTACTGGCGGTCCCTGTGGTAGCGGGCACGTCGGTCAATCTCGGCATTCGACGGGCGGCGCCAGGTAACGAGCATGGAGGACACCACACATGGTCAAGCTCATCGCACGCCTCAAGGCTCGAGCTGGGCAGGAGGAGCTGCTAACGGACGCCCTGCGCAAGCTCTCGACGCCCAGTCGCCAAGAGGCGGGGTGCCTCGAGTACGTCGTCTGCCGGGGCCGGGACGACCCAGCAACTCTCCTGGTACTTGAGGAATGGGAGAGCCAGGCGGCTCTCGACGCGCACATGGAGACCCCTCATTTCCAGGCGTTCCTGGCGGAAGCTGGCGACGCCCTCGAAGGCGAGCCAGAGCTCGAGTTGCTCGAGCCGATCTAACCGGGAATAGCGCGTCGGCCGCAGATGAGATCACTCGCCATGGCGGCAGACGCACGACGGCTGCTGGGTCCGCCTGTGACCGCCCGTTCTGGATCGGAGTTGTCGTCGAGGGGCGAGTAGAGCGCTGCGGGACCCGGGTGGAGCGGTGTCGAGGCCTACGTCTTCACCTCGACCACTGTCCGCCGGGCGGCCGGGTCGAAGGCTGCGAGGGTGACGTCGTCCTCGACCAGGAAATGCCCACTCACGAGAGCGGCCCGCGAGCTGGCGCGGGTGAGTGGCTTGCCGTCCACCGAGATTCCCCGGACTGTCACGCCTGTCAGGCGAAGCGTGAGGTCGGGAACGCGAATGGGCAGATCTAGCTCGATCGTGTGGCCGCGCACGGTGACCTCGGCCATCTCCCGTGCACACGCGTAGCTCGTGATCTCGCTGCACTTGCGCCACTGAGTACGCTCGCCGTTCGGGTCTCGCTCCTTCAGGCGGCGGACCACGGTCTTGAAGGTCTCAAAACCCCGGCGGTCCCCATTGTGCAGGCCGTAGAAGCCCTGCCAGTGACTGATGAGCACGGCAGGATCGCCTGCCTCGATGACGGCGGGTAGGCGGCCGCCCTCGAGGTCTGCGGTGATGTACTTGTCGGCATTGACCTCGCCGTATCCGGTCCATGAGCCGGTCCAGTCGCCCGTGGAGGCGATGATCTCGCCCACTGCTGTCCCGGCATCGCGGTCGGCGTACCAGACGGGCGTCCGCACGGCGCCGTCGGCGGATACTCGTTTGAAAAAGTAGGGCGTCGGGTTCCCGGTCACCTCCCTCACCGCTAGGCCCGCAACCCTCGCGTAGAGATCGAGCGTGCGCCCGCCGAAGCCGCCCGGCGAGGTGACCCCCTCCGGGGGCAGCCCGACATTCTGGAGTATGCGGCAGGCCGTGGCGATGTAGTCGGTGACCAGTTCCTCCCGATCCACCGGCAGCGTCTGCCATTCGTATTGCTCCCAGATCTGCGGCTCGACGGGCCTTAGCGTCTTCGGGTCCACGACGACCGAGTGCGTCATCATCTCCGGCGTGATATCGAAAGCCGGGGTGATGACCTCTCGGCACATGCGCAGCCAACTCTCCTGCTGGGCCCTGCTGAACAGGGGCAGGCCCTCGTCAATGCGGCCGAGTGCTGCCGGGCAGGGCACAACGCTGAACTTGCCCCGGACGCCGTGTTCCAGGCACCAGTCGGCGAACTCGCGAGTGAAGGACTCCGGGTGCACCACCGGCACATCTTCCCACCGGCGATTCTGCCCGTCCACCAGGTTGCGATCGCGCATCCAGAAGTAGTTGAGGTTGATCAGCACGGTCGAGTCGTCGAAGATGATGGACAGGGGCACCCGGTCCAGGGCGTGTCGGGCGATCTCCACTTGCATGGTGGCCTCAGACCTCCGTGCAGCATTCTCCGCGGACCTGGCTGCGCTCCCAGCGACCGCTGCAACGGCCGCAGGAGCATGCGCGGCCCGTCGCAGGAATTGCCGGCGACTGAGCTCGTCCCGTCTCATCTTGCGCTCCTCTACGCCTGGCTCGCGATTGTCGGGGTCGCCCCGGTCACGGAGGGTCCGGCTCAGCGTGCGAGGCGGCCCAGTTGGCGATGTCTACGTGGGTCTTCCCACCGGGAGACGGGGACGACGCGGGGTTCGGCTCGCCGGGAGAAGTCGCCACGTGCAGCGCCGTGCCTCCCCTCCCAGCGGGCAGCCGGTATTGCAGGATCCGCCCTGCCCGCCAAACTAGACGCGCGCCACAGGTGGCCTCACACTTCCAGCCTCCACGGCTTCCGGTATTGCTTGGTCACCAGGGCATTGGCTTCTCTATCGTTGATGACGCGCTCCTTTTCGGCGTCCCAGTAGATCTTGCGACCGACCCGCCAGGCGATGTTCATCAGGTGACCGGGGTTGCTGGCGTGATGCCCGGCCTCGACGTCGGCGAACGGCTTGGCATGGTTGCGGACGTTCTCGATGAAGACCTGGGCGTGGTTGGGGCCGCGCCCGCGGAACTCCTCGATGACCTCACCGAGTCTCTTGCCACCCCGCTGCTCAGCCGTGATGGTGTATCCGTGCCGGTCGAGTAGCATCGAAGCCTCGGTGCCGAAGAAGATCTTGCCGTGGCCGGAGGGCTCGCGCCGGCAGCCGCCCCGGTAGGTGTAGTGCATCAGGAAGCCCTTCTTGGCCACTGGGCCGGGACCGTACTCGCAGATGCCGGAGAAGGTGTCCGGCCACTGCGTGTTGGTGTCCTCGAAGCACATGAAGCCACCGATGGCCGTGGCCGAGATCGGCTCGGTGACCCCCAGGCACCAGTTGACGATGTCGTAGTGGTGCACGGCCCAGTCGAGCTGCCAGCCGCCGCCGAAGTCGAAGAACCAGTAGTGGCGGCTGATCTTGTTGGGGTTGTACGGCTGTTTGGGCGAGGGGCCGACCCAGAAGTCCCAGTCGAGGCCGGGCGGTGGATCGGAGTCCGGCGGCGAGCCAAAGCCGGGGTAGAAGTAGTCGAAGTCCCACACCTTCACTTCCGAGATCTCGCCCAGCGTGCCCGCCTGGATGATCTCGGCGGCCTTCTGGTAGTGCTCCCAGCTCCGCTGCTGGGTGCCGATCTGGACGATGCGGTCGTACTTGCGGGCCGCCTCGACCGCGGCGCGGCCCTCGCCGATGGATGTCCCCAGTGGCTTCTCCACGTAGACGTCCTTTCCGGCCTGGCAGGCGTGGATCGTGGGCAGTACGTGCCAATGACCGTTAGTCGCCACGATCACGGCGTCAATGTCCTTGTCGTCCAGCAAGTCGCGGTAGTCGTGGTAGGTACGGACCCTCTCGCCGCCGGCCTCCTGGCGCGCTTGGAGCATGCGCGGCTCGTTCACGTCGCAGACGGCGACCATCTGGACGCCGGGCACGCCCATGTGTTCGCGCATCACGCCCCGTCCCCGTCCGCCGCAGCCGATCAAGCCCATGCCGACTGTCTCGTTGGCACCGGGCTGGGCCCGAGACGGGCGCGGCCCAGCGGCGGCCAAGGCGGCTCCGGCGCCGGCGACCGTGCCCAGGAACTTACGTCGGTTGGGTCTGCTGCTCATGGCACAGCCTCCCTCGGGTGCGGGCGCTTCGAGGCAGCAGGCAGGATCCTGCCCTATGGCCGGTCGGCCACGGGCGCTCGGCCTGCGGCCCACGCAGTGCCCCGGCGGAACAGCTCCCCCACGGGCGCAGGCGATAGGGCCTTGACGTCGTGGCCGAGCACGCAGTGAAACACACGGCCCCGGCCGCAGTCGAAGCAGAAGGCCATCAGGTGGTCCTTGCCATCCACCTTCGAGCGAGCCGTGGCCAGCACGTCCACCGGTCGGTCGCCAGCCAGGCACGTGTAGAGCTCGTCATCGGTCTCGAACGAGTCCAGGCCCTTGGTGATGGGGTGATCGGTGTTCACGATGTCCACGCGGAACGGCCCCCGCGAGTCATGCCCGCGGAGCTTGGGGTCCCACACCCGGCCCGCCAAGTCCCTGAACTCCGGCCAGTCCTGCCAGGCGCCGCAGGCGAAGTGCACCAGCACCAGTCCCTTGCCGTTCTCAACGAACTGCTTCAGGTTGGCGCGGGCCGCCTCGCCCGGCGCCGGCACCTGCCAGTCCATGAAATGCAGCACAATGACGTCGTAGCGCTGGATGGCCGCTGAGTCCAAGAAGTGCGGGTCCTCGACCGTGTGTACCTCGATGCGGGGGTCCCTGTGGAGCTGCTGGGCCAGGACCGGCGCGGTCGCCCGCCAGTTGTGTAGGTCCACGCCGGTCACGATCAGGGCCTGGATCCGGTCCCGCGGCGGGGGTTGCTGAGTCTGCGCAGACGCCATTGGCCGGAGCAAGGCAATGGCCAGCAGAGCAACTGCCCCTAGAGCCAAGAGCGCCCCGCGACGATCCTCTGCCTTCTGCTGGTACATAGTCGTTCTGTCGCTTCGTCGGAATCCCATGGGTGGCCTCTCTAGGAGTGCCGAGCATCGGGCAGGCTGCACAGCAAGCTCGGGCACGCATTCACTGACGTAAAGCGTCCGGAGTCCGGGCATCGTCGGACTACCGGGCCTTCACCTTCTCGCTCTTGGTGATGTCGCCATCGTCGTTGATGCAAATGGGGTCGCTGCCTCCCGCGAGTTTGATCTCGGAAGAGTGCTCGCCTATCTCGATCCTGTTGGCCTCCAGCTTGTAGTCCGAGAGATCGGCCTTGTAGCTGGATGCCTCGATCTCGACCGAGCTTGATGCGTCTATCTTCACGCGGTAGCCTTCGATCGTTACGTCGTCCGCCGCCCCGATGATCAACTGCTCGGGTGATGCTACGCTCACCGTGCCGTCGGGCGTGAGCGTCAGCGTCGTGTCCTTCGTCGAGACCACCAGGGACCCATCCGCCTGCCGAGCCGCCTGTCCGAACGCGCCCTCGACCATTCCGTCCGCATGGGCGGCCGCTGGGATCAGCCAATGCTCCAGCGCGTGGGCTGCCAGGGCCCCAAGCAGTGCCGCCGCGACCAGAAGCGCAATGTGCCGTTTCATGGCTATCGCTCCCCTCACTCAAGACTCTCTGCTAGCGTACCTTCCACAAGCGGCTCCCAAACCGGCGCCCTCCGTGCCTTTCGTCACCTCGCGGCGCCCACGCGCTGCCTTCGTAGGAGGGCCCGTGCGGCCAGCGGGTCGGCGCGCCTACTCTTCCACCCGTGGGCCCTCGCCGAAATCCCATGACTTCAGTACCGTGCCGTCGTCTTTGCAGAGCCGCAGCCACGCGACCTCGATGGTGGTCGGTGTGGTGCTGCCATCGTAGCGCAGGCCGGCGAGATCGCCCGCGGCCCTGAAACGCAACTCGTACTCATGCCACTCGCCGTCGTGCCGGGGCTGGAAGTCAACGCGTCGCTCGCGGGCAAATTGGGGCGTTGCCGACGTGCCCCAGTAGAAGATGCCCGCGCCTCCCTTGGCAGACCGAGCCCTGACCTTGACCAGCAGCGAACCGGACACGTTGGGCACGTCGCGAGTCAGCATCTGGGTGCGGCCCTCGGCGCTCTCCAGTACCAGGACGCCGTCCTTTAGTGAGAGTACGGTCTGTCCCAGGCGCCGCCAGCCGCCAACTGGGCGTGTGTTCGGGTCGAATGCCGGATTCGGGATCGGTACGATCGCGCCCGTTCCCGCCAGAAAGCCCTCAATGGCGGCGTTCAGCTCCTTCACCTTCTCAGGCCTCTCCCGAGCTAGGTTCCTCGTCTCGCCAAGGTCGTCCCGGAGGTTGTAGAGCTCGAACTCGTTCGGGAACTGCTCGCTAGTGAGGTACCGGCGGATCAGCTTCCAGTCGCCCTTGCGCACGTAGACGCCTGGGGGACGTGCCGGCCCCCCGTGGGGGAAGTAGCAGAAGATCGCCTCCCGTTGCAGTCTTCCCGTTTGCTTCAGCAGCGGCACGATGCTCTCGCCGTCCACCACGTGATCCGCGTTCGCGCCGACCCCGGCCACCTCAAGCAAGGTCGGGTAGAAGTCCACGCTGCTGACTACTTCCGAGCACTGTGAGCCGGGCTCCACGACACCAGGCCAGCAGACCAGCAGGGGCACGCGCGTGCCTCCCTCGTAGAGCGACCCTTTCCCCGCTCGCAGCGGCTCATTGTTGGTGGGGGGCAGCTCGTCCGGGCCGATCCGGCTGTGCACATTGCCGCCGTTGTCCGAGAAGAAGATGAAGACCGTCTTCTCAGCGATCCCCAGTCGGCCAAGCTCGTCCAG
>JBHIEF010000151.1:0-10666 GCA_046760465.1 Armatimonadota bacterium
CCCCCGCCACTTTGACACTCGCTGCCCGTTGGCGTTCCACTTGACCGACCCGTCTATGCTACCATATCCGCACCCGCCCCGGCAACCGCGGCGCTAGGGGCTGAGCGTGAAGTCCACGTTCTGCGCCGTGTCCCCCAGATTGGGCAGGTTGACCACCTGCACCTGCGACTGGAAGCCCGGCGCCGAGGCGGTAACATCGTAGGTCGCCGCGCCCGGCACCAGCAGGCCGTAGGGCCCGGGAGCGGACAAGGTGTCGCTGTCGTTGTTGCTGGCGTCCGACTGATCCACGGCCGTCACCGTGATCTGGTCGCCCACGCCCAGCGTGCCGTTGAGGGTAACCGTGCCCGAGATGGTCGCCGGCGGGCCGGGCGGGCCGCCTCCCGTCTGGGCCAGGCTGATGGGAGCCGGCAGCACCGTATCTCCCGACACCGTCACCTGCAACTGACGCGTCTGGTAGCCTACACGCGAGACCGTCAGCGTGTGGTCCCCGTCGGCGAGGTTGTCGAGCAGGAAGCTCCCATCGGCCGGCGTCGTATCGCTGCGGCCGCTGGCGCTCACGTCCGCCTGAGCCAGCGGCGCCTGGGTGTCCAGGTCCACGACCGTGCCGCTCAAGCTCCCCTGAGGCGGGGCCGGGCCGTTGCCCCCGCCCCCACAGCCTCCCGTCAGCCCCCATGCCAGGATGGCTGCGCAGGCCAGTAGGGGCAGCCAAGCCGAATCCCTGATCCCATATGCCATGGCTCGATCTCCTCCAGAGAGGGGCGATAGGCTAGCGCGTCACCAGCAAGGTCCGCAGGCCCTTGGCGTATTGCCCGTCCTCGGAGCGCGCCTCTATCTCGCACAGGTACGTCCCCGGCGGCACTCGGGTCTGCCATGAGCTGCGCAGGTCCCACACGACCGTGTTGACGCCCGCCGCCGTGGGCTGCTTCTGCTGCACCACCCGCACCAGGCGGCCGGCGATGTTGCGCACGCGAACGCTGGTGGCGGCGTCCAGGCTCAGGTTGAAATGCACGGACACCGGCCCGCCGCGCTGCGAGGACTGGGTGATGTTCGTGATGCTCAGCAGGCCCTGGAGGCCGGACCGGGCCACCACTGAGAAGTGCCGCCGCTGCCCGGTGGTGCCGGTGTTGTAGGTGTACGACCGCGCCACGCGCATGTGCCGGCGCTGGCCGCTGTCGTGGTCAATCAGCATCGGCCGCAGGCCCCGCGGCAGCTCGGCGATGTCTGGCCAGGTCAGAGTCACTTCCATGTTCGGCGCGTTTACGAAGACCTCGAAGTCCCACGTCCTCCTGGCCCCGTCGGCCGGCCGGACGTCGCGCGCGAAGTAGCCGGAGTTGGCACCCCAGTCATCGTGGGGGAAGTAGACGGCGGCCGAGGGCGTCAGCTCCGGCGGCCGATGGAAGTCGAAGGCCGGGTCGTAGCCGTCGCTGGCCGCCGCGTTGACCCCCAGTCGCGCAATGCCCGAGCGCGGGCCCGCCTGCGCCAGGATGGAGAGCTGCCATTCGCCCTGCCGTTGCCGCGGCGGCATCCGCCGCCTGCGATCGGGCCGCGCCGCCAACGCGCCCACGCCCGCAGGGGCGGTGGGGCCGGGGAAGTAGATCTGGCAGCCGTCCGGATTCAGGCAGCGCATCCAGTAGCCCTTGAACCGGGATAGGCTGCTGACCGTGTCGGTCTCCGGAGTGCGCCCCTCCTCGAAGTCGAAGACGCCGCCCTCCACCAGGCCGTTGCTGGCCGCCGTGTTCCACGGCACCGGCACATCGTCGCCCTCGCCCACCTCCAGATCGGTCACCAGGATGCTGCTGCCGTGGTTGAAGGGGAACCCCACCATGTTCCACCCGCCCAGAACCGGCACGCGATAGTCGGCGCTGTTGGGCGGCACCACGCCCGGTATGGTGTGCCCGGTGATGGCCGTCGTCAGCCGCAGGAAGTAGCCGAGCCCCGGCGCGAAGGGCGGCACCTGCGGGTAGAAGCGGTACTTGTCGTCGCCCAGAGCGTCCGGGTCCCACCGGCCCAGCACCAGCCGGTTCTGCGCGATGCCCAGCACGTCGGCCGGGTCGGCCGGGATCTGGCCATTGGCCATGGCCAGAATGGGCAGCGACATCAGCGACAGCCCCGCTGGGAGGTTCGCCTGGATCGAGCCCACCGCGTTCTCGGCCTCGAGCAGGACGCAGTACTGCGGCCCGTACACGTTGACCAATCGCGTCAAGTTGGGTTGCAGGGCGCCGGCCGGATTGAAGAACTCCACCCGGTACTGGCCCTGGGGCGGGAAGCCCGCCGCAGCCACGTGCCCGTGGAACTCGCCCTCGTCAACCTGCAAGGTCACGGGCGACCCGACCGGCGGTGTGACCACCACCTCGCCGTCGTCCGCGCCCGTCAAGACCCCGTAGAAGTCATTCTGGAAGGGCGTGCTGGGGCCGGGATCGGGCCCCGGGCCCGTGTACGGATAGAACAGCGTGTAGAAGGCGCCACCCAACGCGATGTCAATGAAGATGCGGCCGCCGTTGCCCTCCTGCCCCTGGTTGCCCACGTTCTGAGGGAAGAACGTGGGGGCGGCAAAGCCGGTCCCCGCGTCCGCGCCGGTGGCCGGAATCACCGCCTGGTTGGCCCCGACGCCGGCGTCAATGTCCGGCGGCGATCGGTCGTGGTCCCAGTAGAGGATGTCCGCCGTGCCCCCCAGGGGGACCTCATCGCCGCTGGCGTTCACGTTGTAGTAGGCGAAGGCCAGCGCCACCGTATACTCATCGGGCTGGTCTCCCTCGGGGAAGAGCGAGGGGAAGGTGTAGGCCTTGGGCCCGAAGGAGATGCTGTTGTCCAGCACGTGGTGCAGGTGGAACCAGGTGCTGAAGTCGAGACCCTCTATGGTGGGCATGATGCCTGCCGCCAGGCTGCGCAGGGCTGGCACGTCGCCGGGCAGGCTCGGCGAGAAGGCCGCGTAGTAGGCCTGGTTGAACTTCTTGAAGAACAGCGTGTCCTGCGCGAAGCACTTGCCCCACACCGCCGTCGAGGCCGCGTAGCGCCAGGGCAGCATCCCCGAGTACCCGCTCGCCGGGTAGAAGCTGGGCCCGTTCAGGCCCGGCCTGTTCATCAGATCGTGCCAGGGGATGGGCACGATGACCGCGTAGAAGATCGGGTCCACCGTCGGGTACAGCACGGCCATCACGTCCAACGCCACCACCTGCGCGAATCCCTCCTCCCACGCGTCGAAGAACAGGAAGGCCGTATTGTGGTAGGCGCGCACCAGCAACTGAAGGAAGGTGAACAGGTTGGGCAGATCGTCGGCCGGCGCCACCTCGGGATCGAAGGGCGGCAGCAGCAGCCGGGCCGTCGGCGTCCCCGGTATGTACAGGCCGCCCTGGATGGTCAGCAGCCCAGGCGTCTCCTCCACGTCAATCTGCGTCGTCTCTGCCGGCGGATCATACAGCGCGTTGATCTGCGGCGTGGCTGCGGCGAACAGGCTGTTGAGAGCCGCCTGCTCGCCCGGACCGTCGAAGCTCCCGCTGGGATAGTTGAGCGTCAGCGTGCCCCCGCCCAAGGCACGCGCGCCGACGCCCGCAGCCCGCACTCCCGCGTTGCTGAGCACCGCCGGTCGGTTGTTCTGTGCGAACACCACCAGCCTCGGGAAGCGCGGCTGGTAGCGCGTGGGAAGGCCGCGCGCCGCGCGCAGCCGCTGCACCAGCCGCGCGGCACCCATCAGACGTCGCGGGTCATGCTGAGACCGGATCGCCCGCCACAGGGCGCGCTCCCGCAGGCGGGGATGGCGTGCGGAGAAGCCGTCCAGGGGCACCACCACGGCCCCCTGCGGGCCCGTGCTCACGGTCTCGAAGGGGATGTTGACCACGTTGCGGAAGGGCCGAGCGCCCTGGGCGGGCACCGCCCGCAGCGCGCCCGCAGCGATACACAGCAGGAGCACCAGCGCCGGCTGCCTGGGGCCTCGGCTGCCGCCGCGCGGCGCTCCCGGCATCCGCCCATGGGCATGACGCATCAGTGCACCCTCCCGAACCACCGGGCGAGAGGCGCCCGCTGAATCCTGATTGGTCTCATGTGTTCACACTAAGGGGAGCGTGGGAGCGTAAGTGGCCGGCGCGCCGTTCGCCGCCGGCCCCGTAGCCTATCGGCCGTAGCTTGAGCCAAAGTACCCGTATCCAGCGCTGCCGCCGCCGAACGGGCCGGAGCCCAGCGCACCGGTGCCGCCGTATCCGCCGAACCCTCCGTAACCGCCGTACCCGCCGTAGCCACCATAGCCCGTGCCGTAGGCGCCGCCGCCGAACCCGGGCCCAAAGCTGCCGTACAGGCCGGGGTTGACGGGCCGCCCCATGCTGCCGCGGTAGCCCCTGTACCCTCCGCCGCCGGGGCCCTGGTTGAAGAGGGCGTTCAGACTCACGCTGAGGATGTTGGCCGTGTAGTCGCGCCCGTAATAGCCACCGCCAAAGCCCGGACTGTCTCCCGCCTTGTTCTTGATGTGCCGGAAGCTGGCCGTTACCCCGATGATGTCGTTCAGCCGCAGTTGGTAGCTGAGTTCGGTATCCAGCTTCTTGGAGTCGCCGAATCCGCCGCTGAAGGTGGAGTGCGCGGCGCGCAGCCCGACCGTGGACCGATCCGACATGACCCAGTCGAGGTTGCCCGAGATATCCGTGCTCCCCGTCCGTATGGACTCGGCCGTCGGCGTGGGCGAGCCAAAGGACGAGTAGCCCGGGCTGCGCCCGCCCAGCTTGCGGAACTGCACCCCCCAGTTGAGGCCCTTGCCGAAGTTGCCGGAGCTTATCCCCACCGCCAGATCGCGGTTGGTCACCTCGCCCCGGCTCTCACCCAGGAAGGTGATCTTGTCCGCTCCTACGCTGCCGAACAGGCGCATCCGGTTGCTCAGGCTGTAGGAGGCGGAGAGGCTGACATTGAGCTGGTCGCTGTCGGCGCGGTAGCCCACCCCTCCGCCGCTCTCGTACCGCCGCTTGCTGCCGGTCAGGTCCAGACTGAGCTTCCTGCTCGGGCGCCAGGAGGTCGTCAACCGCGTGCTGCTGTCGGTATAGTGGCTGCGCCCCTGGCTCTCCGGCTCTGCGCCTACCTGGGACGGCGCCGCGGGCAGCCCCGCGCCCGGCGTGCCGCCGTAGTACCCGCCGTAACCGCCATATCCGCCGTAGCCCCCGTACCCGCCGTACCCTCCGTACCCGTATCCACCGTAGCCTCCCAACAGGGAGCCGAAGAGGCCACCAGTCGAATCGGTCACCAGATGGTCCACGCTCACGGTCAGCTTCTGGCTTGGCGTCCAGTTGGCCGCCGCCCGGATCATGCGTGTGCTGCTCTCCTGGCCGTCGCCCCCTTGGTCCAGCGCCTTGTTCAGGCTCACATCGGCTGAGAAGTTCAGCGCTGCCGACGGACGCCAGCTCCCCGAGAAGTGGGAGGTCGCCGTCTGCGTGGACAGTCGTGTCAACGCCGGCTCATCGTCCACCAGCGACATGCGATGGTACGTCTGGTCGGCCACCGAATGGCCGGCGTGTACCTCCCACTTCCTGCTCTTCGGCACATAATCGAGCTGGATGCGCAGCGTCGCGTTCTCGCTGTCGCCCAAGCCCCCGCCCTCGTTGCTCATGGACTCCCGCGAGATGCGCAGGCTGGGCCAGTTGGGGAAGTTCAGCGACACACCCGCGTCCATCCGCCGCGCCATCACCTCCAGCCCGCTGGTGGCGGCCGCCCCCGTCAGCCCGCCGTAGGAGCCGGTCTGGAGGGCGCCGGGCACCCCGGGCTGTCCCACGATGGGCGCGCTGGTGTAGCCGTACGGGCTGGAGCCGAAGAAGTACCCCTGGTTGCTCTTCGCGCGACTCAGGTAGAAGTACGTATTCACATGGTCTATGGGATCGTAGTCGGCGCGGAAGTTCAGCCCCTGCTCCTGGCGCTGGAAGCCGACCGTGTTGATGTACTGAAAGCCCGGCGCCACGCTCCGGTAGTCAGACTGAATGCGCAGCCTCTTGAAGTTGGCGTTGACCCCCGTCCGGTAGGCCAGGCCGCTGCCGCCGCCCTCCTCCGCGCTCAAGGCCATCTCCCCGGTCATGCTCACGTTCTTGGACAGGTCGTAGGCGAAGTCCATGCCCATGATTGACCCGCCCATGTCCACCTGCTGCCGCGGCACGTAGTAGTAGTACTCCACGAACAGCGTGGCGGTGGGGGGGACGATCCTGAAGAACTCGATGACGCCGAACTCGTAGTTGGCCGAGTAGTCCACGCCCTCCACCTGGGGCACCGCATCCACCTCTACCCGCAGGCCGTCCTCCACCAGCCTCCGCGAGCCGCCAATCGTCACCGAGGTCCCGTCCGGCACCAGGGGCCGGTAGCTGGTCTGGAAGGGACCCGTGCTGCCCGAGCCGTAGAAGATGTCGCGCGCGAAACTGGCCGTGTCCTGAGCATTCCGCGCCAGGTCTCGCTTCTGGCGTACGCCCACGAATCCCAGCCGCAGGTTCTTGCCGATCAGCGTCTCCGCCCGCCCACCGTAGAGGGCTCCGCCCACCCCTCCGCGCAGCGACTGGTAGGACACGGCAATGACCGAGGTGCTGGGGATGATGCGCATGGGGCCGTCGTGCGGCTGGAAGTACAACTGCCCGGTCTCGTAGTGCAGCACGTAATCGCGCCCGAAGCGCAGCAGTTGCTCGTCCACCTTCACGATTTCCGAGCCGTCCAGGATGGGAGCCACGCGTAGGAAATAGGGACCCGAGGTGTTGTTGCCTGGGAAGCTCTCCCGCTGAATGCTCCCCTCCTCGCGCGCATAGAAGCCCGTCAAGGTCGTGTTCTTGCCCAGCGAGTACTCGCCCGAAGTGCCGCGGATCTGCTTGAAGAAGTTGGCGAACTGGTTGCCGCCCAGGTTGATGTTCAGGTCGCCGTAGGAGACGGCCCCCTTGCCCCACGCGTAGGTCATCACCCAGCGCGTGTCGTTGAGGCCAAAGCCCCCCGTCCGCGTCGCATCCAGCTTCGCGCTCAGGCCCCGCAGGAACATGGGGCCCTCGATGTGCACGCTGGCCGAACCCTCGATGGGACCGGTGTTGTAGTACTGTCCGTAGTAGGCGCTGCGCCCGCCGCCGCTCAGGCTCTGCGTCTGGAAGAGCAGCTCCGCGCGCCCCGTGCACTGCCAGTCGCGATAGCACTCCAGGTCGAACAGCGCTCCGCGCTTGCGGCTCGACTTGGGGGCCGACTGCCGCAGCCGGTACCCGCTGGTCAGCGCCAGCCCGCGTCTGGTCCTATCGGGAGAGGCGAGGGGTCGGCCCGACGTGTTTGGGGCGGCCGGAGGGGCGCCGTCGCCGCCACCGGCCGTGACCTCCACCTGCGCCGTGGCCCCAGAGACCTCCGGGGCCGCCTTCTCTCCGTCCTGGGGATCGCCGGCCCGGGGAGTGTCGGCCGCCTCTGCCGTGGCCTCCGACGGAGCTGGTCCGTCCGCGGCCGGCGCCGCGGCAACCAGGCACACGGGCGCCACCAGTGCAAGTACGCCAGCTGCCGCGAGCGCATTAGCCCACCGCAAGCGCCTGGTCACCTCACTCGTGGGGGAGCTGCCTGGCGCCCGTAGGCACCATCTCAGCACGCCACGATACGTCCCCGACGTGCGCCGCCGGGTCCCCGCAGCGTGTACCTTATACCATCTATTGACGTCTGCCGTTGGCAGAAGTTCCGCGGGTCCATGCTACCACACTAAGGCGGCCCTGGTCAACCCGCGCCCGAGTCGCCGGCGGGCGCCGGATCGCCGCCTCTGGCCGCCATTTCCCCGCGCCAGAGGTGCCCGGTTTGCGCCCGCCCTGTGGGAGGGAAGTGGGCTTCGCCGGCGAAGGCCCCCCGCTGACGCAAGGTCCTGAGCAAAGGGAGAAGGAGAGCTCGACATGACCCCGATCAAGCAGTCCCTGGCCTGGTGGTGCTACGCTCGCGACGACGTGACCCCGGAGCAGTTGATCACGGAGGCCGCCAAGATCGGCTACGCCTCCATCGAGATGGGCCCGCGGGAGCACTGGGACCTCATACGCGAGAACGGCATGCGCATCGCCATCATCGGCGGCCACGGCACGCTCTCCAACGGCCTCAACAAGCGCGAGAATCACGACCGCATCGAGCAGGAGATCCTGGCCAACCTGGAGGTGGCAGTTGAGTACGACATCCCCGGCCTCATCTGCTTCAGCGGCAACCGCGAGGGGCTGGACGATGAGAAGGGCGCCGAGATAACGGCCGAGGGCCTCAGCCGAGTGGCCAAGGCGGCCGAGGACAAGGGCGTCAACCTGTGCCTGGAGCTGCTCAACAGCAAGGTCAACCACCCCGACTACCAGTGTGACTACACGCCCTGGGGCGTCAAGGTCTGCGAGATGGTCAACTCGCCGCGCGTCAAGCTGCTCTACGACATCTACCACATGCAGATCATGGAGGGCGACCTGATCCGCACCATCACCGACAACATCGAGCACATCCGCCACTTCCACACGGCCGGCAACCCCGGCCGCCACGACATGGACGAGGACCAGGAGATCTACTACCCCCCGATCATGCGCGCCATCGCTGAGACCGACTACGATCTCTACGTAGGCCACGAGTTCATCCCCAAGGGCCCGACCCTGGCGGCCATTCGCGAGGCCTACGAGCTCTGCAAGGTGGACTGACGCGGCGAGGCGCACAACCACGCCGCAGCGGCCCGCGCAGGGCCGCCCACCGCCGCGCCGAGAGACCCCAGGCCGGGGAGCGCCCGTTCGCGCTGCTACCCCCGGCCACAACGCGCCCACCACTGCTCCCTTTGAGCCAAAGAAGCGCCAACATCCTCGCAATTCCGGGCCACTAAGCAAGTAAGAGCCGACAGCAGCCCAGGCTTGCGGCCGGCACGCGACCCGTGACCGGCGCACGGTGGTCGTTCGGGAGCTCGGAGTGGGGATGAGCCTGAACGTACTCAGAAGGGTAACCGAGGGCAGCGTCAAGCGCCGCCTCAAGGGCCGCGATAGAGCCGCCTGGGAAGGGCTCGTCGCCAGCGAGTACGTGCGCATCTTCAACCTGCATCTGCGCCTCACCGGCGACCGCGAGGTCGCCGCCGACCTCACCCAGGAGACCTTCGTCTCGGCGTATCTCAGCGCGCACACCTTCGGGGGCAAGTGCCGGCCCGCCACCTGGCTGTACGGGGTGGCGCTGAACTGCAACCGCAACTGGCGGCGGAGGGCGGGCCGGCACGAGCCACCGGAAGAGCTAGACGAGGAGCTCCCCGATCCCGACCCAACGGCGGAGGAGATCGCCACGCTCCGGGAGCGCAATGACCTAGTGTGTCAGGCCGTTCAGCGGCTGCCCGACGTCTACCGCCGCACCGTCGCTTTGCGCTACTTCGCGGAGCTTTCCACAGCGGAGATTGCCTGCGGCGAGCAGGTGGATGAGGGCACGGTGCGGTGGCGACTGCACCGGGCCATGAGCAAGCTCTGGGTGATGCTGAAGGCCACTTTGGCGGAGGAGAACCAAGATGAGACCGGGGCCCAAGGACGAATCCAGCTCGCCCCTTGACGAGGTGCTGGAGCAGCTTCCCGACGAGGAGCCGCCGAGCGACCTCCAGACGCGGTGCGTGAGCGCCTTGCGCAGCGCGCAGGCGGAGCACCCTCGCGAGCCGGCGGGCCCGCTCTGGCCCGCCATGGTCAAGAGCGTGGCCGGGCTGGCGGCCGCCTTCGTGCTGGTCGTTGCGTTGAGCACGGCCCTCCAGCCTCGCCTCGGCAGAGCGCCCTCCACGCGACCAAGCTGGCGCGCCCAGGCAGAGCGTCCCCTCACGACAGACGCTCCGGCGGCCGAGGAGGCGCCGGAGTCCATCGAGGCGCTTCCCCAGCGGCTGCCGTCCGCTCCTCCGACTGCCAGGGGCCGGACGGAGCGTGCCGATGCCATACCTTCCCTGGGGAGCAAGTACCGCCCAGCACCGGCCTCTGCTGGTGTTGACCACGTGGACGGCCACTCCGTATTCGACTCTTTTGGGGGACCGGCCGACGACCGTGTCAGGGCGGCCCAGCAACGGCTCGGAACCGAACTGGAGGCCGAAGTACCAGCCGGAGATGAGGTCCTCCGGGCGCCGGCCAATTACCTCGACTTTCCAGGAAGCCCGCCGGCCAAGCCGTGGCGGGACCTGTCCGGCGATCGGCAGAAGGTCACCCACAAGGAGATGGGGATGGAGGTGAAGGACGTCGAGGACGCCCACCAGCGGGCCACCTCCATCATCGAGAAGGCCGACGGCTACGTGCAGAGCGAGGAGCTGCGCATCGGCCAGGGCGAGCGCGACACAGCGCATCTACTCGCCCGCGTCCCCATCGAGAGCCTCGACGGCGTCGTCGCGCAACTGCGGGACCTGGGGCGGGTGGTCAAGCTCATCGGCCAGACCGACGACGAGACGAAGGAGTACTACGCGCGCGGGGCGCGGATTAGAGAGCTGGGGGCCAAGGAATGTGAACTGGTGGAGAAGTACCTGAAGGAGACCAACCGTCATCGCAAGCAGCAGCTCTACAGCCAGATCATGTCCATCCGCGAGCAGAACCGGCAGCAGAAGGAGCCGCTCCTGGAGCTAAGCGACAAGACCCACTTCGCCTTCCTGGACCTGACGCTCATCGAAGCCGGCGGGCCGGGCCGCTTCCTGTCCAGGGTCCTGGCCAACGCGGGCAACGTCGGGCTCTGGCTGGCCGTCAGCGCCATCTTCTGGGTGCCG
>JBHIEF010000152.1:0-10611 GCA_046760465.1 Armatimonadota bacterium
GGATTGGCGCGCCCGGCATTTCGTAGGCAGGAGGGGGAATTCCTGGTGGGCTGGCGGAGGGGGACCAACATCCCCAATCCCTGCCACCCCTAGTCGGCAGCTTTCGACAGACTCAGGCCAGGACTGGAGCTGCCTCCCACGCGCCTACCTTGGCGCGAGGAGGGGGAGGCGGCCGGGCCTTCACAAGGAGGAAGCCGCGCGGGCGACGGGGAATAGGCGCGCTGCGTCCCCGCGCCGATTTCCCCGCATACCAACCCGCAGAATCGAGGGGGCAGGATGAGCACCGAAGCAATCGAGCAGGCCAAGGAGCATTTCGGCAAGCTGCTGGAGCAGCAGCTTCAGCGCGTAGAGCGCATGAAGGCGGCCGAGGACTGGATAGACTACTCGGCGCTGGATACCATCATCATCGGCTGCTGCGGAGGCGACGGCATTGGGCCCACCATCACCGCGGCCGCGCGGCGGGCGCTGGAGTTCCTGCTGGCCGATGAGCTGGCCAGCGGCAAGGTGGAGATCAGAGACATCGAGGGCCTCACCATCGAGAACCGCGCCGCCAAGATGCAGTCCATCCCCGACGACGTGCTGGCGGAGCTGAGGAAATGCCACGTGATCCTCAAGGGCCCGACGCTCACGCCCTCCAAGGGCGACGAGTGGCCCAACATCGAGAGCGCCAACGTGTCCATGCGGCGGGAGCTGGACCTGTTCGCCAACGTGCGGCCAGTCAGGGTCCCCAGCGAGGGCCTGGACTGGATGTTCTTCCGCGAGAACACCGAGGGGGCGTACATCCTGGGCAGCCAGGGCGTCAACGTGGGGCCGGACCTGGCCATTGACTTCAAGGCCATCACCACCCAGGGCAGCGAGCGCATCATCCGGCTGGCCTTCGAGGAGGCCAAGAAGCGCGGCGACGACAAGGTCACGGTGGTCACCAAGGCCAACGTGGTCAAGACCAGCGACGGCAAGTTCCTGGAGGTCGCCGAGTGCGTGGCCGAGGACTACCCGGGCATCGCGGTGGATAGCTGGTTCGTGGACATCATGACCGCCAAGCTGGTGGACCCCAAGCGCCGCACCAGCTTCCATGTGATGGTGCTGCCCAACCTGTACGGCGACATCATCACCGACGAGGCGGCCGAGTTCCAGGGCGGGGTGGGCACGGCGGGCAGCGCCAACATCGGCAAGCGCTACGCCATGTTCGAGGCCATCCACGGCACCGGCGACAAGATGGTGCGCGAGGGCCGAGACATCTACGCCGACCCCAGCAGCATCACCCGCGCGGGGGCCTTCCTGCTGCGGCACATAGGCCTGACCGAGAAGGGCGACCGCCTGGAGATGGCCCTGGACGTGTGCGGCCAGTACGAGAAGAAGCTGGAGGTGACGGGTCGCGACACCGGATGTACCGGGCAGGAGTTCGCCGAGTACCTGATGGAGACGGTGGCGGACCCCGAGCTGGAGAGCAAGTGGAAGGGCTATCAGTAGGGGCCGGGCGTGAGGGCGAGAATCGGTTTCGGCAGCCCTTCGGCTTGCGGGCCGAGAGGTCCGCCGCTCAGGGCAGGCAAGCTGCCGAAACACCGGCCACGAGCATGCAGGGGCGGCCTGGCGGTCGCCCCTATTTGCTGAGGCTAAGCGTACGGTCGGAGGAAGGTAGGATGAAGGTATATTGCGCCGGGCTCGCAGGCATCCTGCTGGCGGCGTGCGCCCTGGGCCAGCCGGCCCGGGGGCCGTCTGACCAGGCCATCGCACTGCTGATGGCGGGCCAGTACGAGGAGGCGCTGCCGCTGCTGCGGCAGGCGGCCGCGGCCGATCCCGGCCAGCCGGCACTGCGGCTGTACGTGATCGTGGCCCTGGTGAGCGCGGGCAAGGCCGAGGAGGCGGTAACCGAGGCGGAGCAATGGCTGGCCGAGCGACCGCAGGAGCCGCTGGCCAACGCCGGCTACGCGGCGGCGGCGAGCGCAGCGGGGCGACTGGATGAGGCCATCGGCGAGGCGGAGACGCTCTTGGCCGCGGACCCCGACGATGCCATCGTCCACCTGCGTCTGGGGCGGCTGCTGACCCACGCGGGCGCGGACAGCGGCGCGGTTCTGCACTGCAAGGAGGCGGCGCGGCTGCGCCCGGACGAATTCCTGCACTACTACTACCTGGCGGAGGCGCTCATTCGGGCCGGCATGCCCAGAGAGGGCTACGGGCAACTGCGGGCGGGCCTGGAGGCGGACACGCGCTACGACATGACGCTGGAGCCCCTGGAGGTCGAGGCGCTGGTGCAGGAGCACGCCTTCGAGGGCAAGGTGCCGGAGTCGCTGGAGCTAGCTCGCCTGTACCCCAAGAGCCCGGAGGCGCACCTGAACCTGGGCAGAGCCCTGGCCGCCGACGGCCAGGAGCAGGCGGCCATCAGCGAGGTGCAGGTGGCGCTGGAGCTGGACCCCAATGACTTCGACGCTCTGCTGTACCTGGCCACCGTGTTGAGCGCCAGGCGCGACTACGCCGAGGCGCTGCGCACGTACGACCGCCTGCTGGCCAACTACGCGGCCAACCCGGACGCGCACGTGGGCAAGGGGTGGGTGCTGCACCGTCAGGAGCGCCTGGACGAGGCGGTGGTGGAGTACCGGTCCGCGCTGGACGCCGACCCCAAGAACTACGAGGCGCATTACCGGCTCAGTCAGGCGCTGGACCAGTCGGGGCGGACGGCGGAGGCGCTGGAGGAGCTGTGGCGGGCGGTATCCCTGCGCCCGGCCAAGGCCACCATCCGCGGGCCGGCGGGCGTCTTCCCGGTGCCCCGGCCGCCGCCGGGCCCTTAGAGCCTCGCCGCCAGCACCAGCCACTCGGTCGCGGGCTCGAACCCCAGATCGCGGAAGAAGCGCAGGGCCACGCCACTGCGCGCCTCGGTGACCAGCTCGGCCTCCCTACAGCCCAGCGCGGCCAGCGAGGTGAGCCCCGCGAGCATGAGGGCCCTGCTCACCGCGGGCGGGGAGCCGCTGCTGGCCGCCAGCCCCAGCGGGCCCAGAGCGAAGAAGCCTCGGCTGAGGCCGTGCTCGGCGTTTAGAGCCTCATCCACCGTGACCACGGCGTACCCCACGATGTCCTGCTCGGACTCGGCCACCACGAACCCTCTGGGATCGTAGGTGCGGGCGGTCCGCTGGAGCAGGGCCACGTCCTCGGGGCGCACGTCTTCCCAGCCATAGGCCTTGTGCAGGCCGGTGAAGCAGCGATTGTGCAGGGCCAGGACGGCGGGCAAGTCCTGCTCGCGCATGGCCCGGGTGGTGGCGGCGGCCTCGCTCAAGGGCTGGGCGCCCACCTCCGCCCTCAGCGACAACAGGCGCCGGTGCTCGCGGAAGCCCTCGCGGACGAAGAGGGCCTGCAGGCGGTCGGCCTGGGTCGGCACGACCACGTGCATGCGCTGCTGGCCGCGGGAGGCCAACTCGCGCATGGCGCGGCGGAGCAACATCCCCTGGACCTCATCGTCCCCGCCCGCCGCGGGCACTGCACTGGGCTGGAGGACGATCTCGCCACCGACGTATGGGTATATGTCCCCGCCCGGGCGCGCCTGCCAGGTGGGCTCGACGGAGACGAAGCCGACCGGCCCCGACTGCGCGGGCTCGGGCGCGCCGGACGGAGGCTCTCGTTCCGCCACGAACAGGAGGCGCGCCGGCCAGCGGCGGTCCGCTTTGGCCTTGTTGACGAACTCCTCGGCCTGGACGGGACGGAAGTTGGGTAGGTCGCGGTGAGCCTCATTCTGGAGCTGGGCGAGGCCGGGGCTGAGGGCCTCGAGGTCGCTGATGGTCTCTATCCTGCGGACGGTGACCATGGGGCGTGCACCGACCCCGGGTCTGGCAAGGGTTCACTCGGCGACGAGCTCGACCTCCCCCACCTCATCGCCCCAGAACAACACCTTCCCCCGCTGGAAGCTCTCGGGCACTTCGAACACCAGGCGCACGCGCTGCGCGGCCGCGGCGCCCACCTCCTCGACGGGCTCGAACATGCTCTCGATGGGCTCGCCAAAGAGCGCCGCGTACACGCCGCGGCCGTCGCTGCTGCGCAGCCGCACTTCATGGGGCCGCACGGATGACTGGGCGACCCCGCCGGGCTCCATCACCACCTCGACGGCGACGAACTTGCGCCCGGGACGGGGCTGGGGCATCTCGGGCTGCACCACCTCGGCCTTGCCCACGCTGAGCAGTTGGCGGAAGGCACTGGCCTGGCGCAGGGCGCGCTGGCGGACGGCCAGGGTGCCGCCCACCAGCACGATGGTCAGCCCGAACATGACGGCGATGCGCCGGGCCAGGAGCGTCTCGGCGGCCCCGGGTGCCAGCAGCGTTCCGTATCCGTCTCGGCGCTGCATGATCAGAAGAACTCCGGTAGAGAGATGTCGGCGCCGGGCTCGTCGAGGCCCAGCTCGCGGGCGACGAAGGCCCGGAGTCTGAGCAGCTCATCCCGCCCGACGCCGCCCTGGTACAGGCGGCAGTGCGGCAGGATGTTGTCCATCAACTGCAAGGCCTGGGCCGGCGGGAGCTCCAGCCGGCGCAGGGCCCAGGCGGCCTCGCGGCCGTAACTGCCCCACAGGTCGGTGCGGTCGAAGGTGCTCTGGGGCTGGGTCTCATAGGTGATGCGCATCATCTCCCCCCAGAGCCCGCCCGCCAGCAGGGCCTCGACGGCGGGCACGACCTCGACGCCCCAGCCGAGCAGCTCGTAGTCGGGGTACTGGGCTGCTTCGCGCTGCAAGCAATCGGCGGCCAGTTGCGCCGCGGCGCGGCTATAGAGCTTATACCCGCTCTGGAGGTCGGGATACCGGGCGTAGGCGTTCAGGTACTGGCTGTTGAGCGCTTTCCCGTCGCGGGCCAGGGCGGCTTTCAGCGCCTCCCAGACCAGCTCGGCCAGCAGGCGCTCGTACTCGGCGCGCCAGGTGCCCAGGGGGCGGTCGCGGCCCGCTCGACGACCGCAGACGATGATGGTGTCGGTCCGCTCCTGGGAGAGCATCTGCTCGCCCAGGCGGAACAGGTGCGGCAGGTCGTAGATGGAATGGTCCCCGTCGTCGTCGCGGATGGAGAACCAGCGCAGGCCCTCGTGCCCGAGCAACTGGCGGAAGCCCTCGACCACGACGCCGCCCTTGCCCAGGTTCTCCTCCAAGACGCGCAGACGACATGCCTCGCCCAGGCGCTCGGCCATCTCGGCGTGGAGGCGGCGCGCGGGTCCCTCGGCCACCGGGCAGCCGTCCACGACCAGCAGGAGGTTGTCGGGCCGGACGAATAGCTCGACGTCCTCGAGGGCCCTCCCCAGCAGCTCGTAGCAGCCCTGCTCGCCGGTCTCCTCCCGGAACCAGATGGGGATGAGCATGCCGACCGAGTCGCGGATGTGTTGGCTGAGGGGGCCTTTCACGGGCGTCTTCTCTCAGGAGCACCTTGGTCGCGGCCCTTCCACCGGCTCAGGGTAAACGAGCCGCCGCTCCCACAAGGGCGGCCCGAGGGGCGCGGGCCCGCTCGCTACGGCGTGATGCCGGCCAGCTCGAAGATCCTGCGCATGGACTCCCCGGTAGCGCGCACGGCCTGCTCGGGGGCCATCTCGCGCAGCTTCTGGCTGAAGGGCTCGGGCGTGACGGGGCCGTCGTAGCCGATCTGCTCGAGGGCGCACAGGAAGCCCTTGATGTCAATGACGCCCGTCTCGCCGGGCAGCGTGCGCACGTTGTCAATCTGCTCGTCCACCGGCACGCCCTCGGGCGCGTCGTTGACGTGCACGTAGACGACCTGCTCGGGCTGGAGGGCGGTGATCTGATCCAGCGTTCCGTGGCTGGTGTACCAGTGCCAGCAGTCCAGCAGCAGGCCGACGTTGCCGGTGCCGATGTCGTCGCAAAGCGCCAGCATGCCGGGCATGTCGTGGATGAACTGGTGCTGCTTGCCCTGGCGCATGGTCTTGGGGCCGACGAACTCGAGCCCCAGCGCGCAGCCGTGGTCGGCCAACACCTCTGCGCAGGCTCTCAGCCGCCGCTGATGCAGGGCGTAGTTCTCCTCGAAGCTGAGCTCCTCGTGGAAGGGCAGAATCCAGGTGGGGACGCGCGTGCAGCCTAGGTCCTGGCCCACGGCCGCCAGCGCCGGCAGATCGGCCAGGCCCTCCTGGAACTTCTCCTCCTCGCCGCGGAAGTCCACCGGCAGCCCCCAGCCGCCCATCTTGAGGCCGGCGCCCTCGTAGGCCGCGCGGACCTCGTCGAGCTTGCCCTCGTCCGCCTTCTGCCTCGCCTGGGAGATGTTGAGGTCCAGACCCCCGAAGCCACCCGCCTTCGCATACCCCAGCAGCTCCTCCAGCGTGCCGCCCACGCCGATGGCCCCCGCGCTCAAGTTGCTGAACATGCTCAATGCTCCCCCTGTGCGTCAAGGAGAGGGCGTGCCGATTCAGCGCCGGACACGAGGTTGGGGAATCGGCACGGCTGGGCCTGCGGAGTCGCACCACCCCCGCTCCAGCTCCAACTCCGCACAACCTGCCCGTTGCTCCCTGAAGCACGAATGATGGATGTTCGCCCCTCTTCCCCCCGGCGCCTGATCTGTCCTGCCGGGACGGCGAAAGTGGCAGGGGCTGGCACGCCGGCAACGAAGGACCTCTCCCACTGCGGCTCGAACTAGGCGGCGCAGAAATGGGGAGAAGGCGCATGCCCAGCATCGTCGCCTTTGGCACAGCCACGCGCGACATCTTCTTCGATCCGCCCTCGCGCATACTGACGGTGGAGGAGGCGGGACGACGAGAGCGCGTCCTGGCGCTGGACTATCCGGCGAAGATCTACCTGCCCGACGCGATCTTCGAGACCGGGGGCGGGGCCACCAACACGGCGGTGAGCTTCGCGCGCTTCGGCCTGGAGACGAGGTTCTGCGGGAAGCTGGGCGACGACGACGACGGCGAGCAGATCATCAAGGAGTTAGAGGCCCACGGGGTAGACTGCTCGACGGCGGTGCGTACGGCTAGGCATCGCACGGGGTTCTCCGTCATCCTCACCAGCTCGGAGCGCGACCGCACCGTGCTGTGCTTCCGCGGGGCGAACGATCACATCGCGCGCGAGGACATCCCCTGGGAGCGGCTGCGGGAGGCGGATTGGCTGTACATCTCGTCGCTGTCGGGCAGCGCCAGCCATCTGTTGGACGACGTGGCCGACTTCGCCGAGGCGCACGGCGTCAACACGGTGCTCAACCCGGGCTCGCGGCAGATCGCCCACGGGCTCGACGCGCTGGGCAAGATCCTGAGCACCATCGAGATCGTGTTCCTGAACCGGCGGGAGGCGCTGGCGCTGGCCGGCGAGCGGGCGGGGGAGGCGTCCGCAGATGCGGGGGGCGAGGGCGAGGCGGGGGCCTGGGCCGAGGCGCTGATGCCGGCGCTGAAGGTGCTGAAGGGGTGCGGGCCCGGCATGGTGGTGGTCACGCACAGCAGACAGGGGTCGTGCGTCTACGACGGCGAGCAGCTTCGCTACGCGCCCGCCTGCGAGGTGGAGGTAGTCTCGGCGCTGGGGGCGGGCGACGCCTACTGCGCGGCCTTCGCGGCCGCCGTCATCCTGGGCGACGACGTGGAACGGGCCATGCGCCTGGGCAGCGCCAATGCGGCCAGCGTCGTACAGACGATCGGCGCGAAGAACGGTATCCTCACGTACGAGCAGGCGGTCGAGTTCGTTAGAGAACACTCCCCCTGAGTCTGGCCCGACGGGTCGCTTCTTCCATGTCAGGAGGCCATGAACGTGGGACAGAACCTGGCGCAGAAGATCATCGCCGATCACCTGGTCAGCGGCGAGATGGTGCCCGGCGAGGAGATCGCCCTCCGCATTGACCAGACCCTCACGCAGGACGCCACCGGCACCATGGCCTGCCTGCAATTCGAGGCCATGGGGTTGGAGCGCGTGAGGACCAAGCGCTCGGTGAGCTACGTGGATCACAACATGCTCCAGAGCGGCTTTGAGAACGCCGACGACCACCGGTACCTTCAGTCGGTGGCGGCCAGGTACGGCATCTACTTCTCCCGCCCCGGCAACGGCATCTGCCACCAGGTCCACCTGGAGCGGTTCGCCGTGCCCGGGCAGACGCTGCTGGGCTCGGACAGCCACACGCCCACGGCCGGCGGGGTGGGCATGATCGCCATGGGCGCAGGCGGACTCGACGTGGCGGTGGCCATGGGCGGAGGGGCGTTCTATCTGCCCATGCCGCAGGTGGTGTTGGTCAGGCTGACGGGCAAGCTGGGGCCATGGGTCAGCGCCAAGGACGTGATCCTCGAGGTGCTGCGCCGGCTGACGGTCAAGGGTGGAGTGGGCAAGATCATGGAGTACGGCGGGCCGGGGGTGGCCGGGCTCAACGTGCCCGAGCGGGCGACCATCACCAACATGGGCGCGGAGCTGGGCGCCACCACCTCCCTCTTTCCCAGCGACGAGGTGACGCGGCAGTTCCTGGCCGCTCAGGGGCGGGAGGGCGACTACTCCGAGCTGGCCCCAGACGAGGACGCGGAGTACGACGAGGTGGTGGAGGTGGACCTGTCGGAGCTGGAGCCGCTCATCGCCCAGCCACACATGCCCGACAACGTGTGCAAGGTGTCCGAGATCGAGGGGCTGAAGGTGGACCAGGTGTGCGTGGGGAGCTGCACCAACTCGTCCTACCAGGACATGGTCACGGTCGGGCGCATGCTGCGCGGGCGCAAGGTCCATCCTGGCGTCAGCCTCACGGTCAGCCCCGGCTCGCGGCAGGTGTATGAGATGATCGCTCGCGAGGGCGCGCTGGCGGACATGCTCTCGGCCGGGGCGCGCATCCTGGAGAGCGGGTGCGGGCCGTGCATCGGCATGGGGCAGGCGCCGCCCAGCGGCGCGGTGTCGCTGCGCAGCTTCAACCGCAACTTCGAGGGGCGCAGCGGGACCAAGGATGCCCAGCTCTATCTGGCCAGCGTGGAGACGTGCACCGCGGCGGCGCTGGAGGGCAAGGTGACGGATCCCCGCTCGATGGGCGAGCCCATCGAGGTGCAGACGCCGGAGGAGTTCCTCATTGACGACAGCATGGTCCTGCCGCCCTCGGACGAGCCCGAGAAGGTCGAGGTCGTGCGCGGGCCCAACATCCAGCCGCTGCCCATCAACGAGCCGCTGCCGGACACGCTGACCATCCGCGCGCTGCTGAAGGTGGAGGACGACATCACCACCGACCACATCATGCCGGCGGGTGCCAAGATCCTACCGCTGAGGTCCAACATCCCGGCCATCTCCGAGCACGTCTTCGAGCAGGTGGACCCCACCTTCCCGCAGCGGGCCAAAGAGGCCGAGGGCGGGCTCGTGGTGGCGGGAGAGAACTACGGTCAAGGCTCCAGCCGCGAGCACGCGGCGCTGGCGCCGATGTACCTGGGCGTCAAGGCGGTGCTGGCGAGGTCCTTCGCGCGCATCCACAAGGCCAACCTGGTCAACTTCGGCATCATGCCGCTGACCATCGGCGCGGAGGACTACGAGTCGCTGAAGCAGGGCGATCAGCTTGAGCTGGTCAACGTCCACGAGAGCCTGAAGGCGGGCGAGCCGATCAAGGCCATCAACCGCTCGCAGGATGATGGGGAGCTGGCCTTGCACCACGACTTCACGGCCCGGCAGGTGGAGATCATCCTGGCGGGCGGGCTGCTGAACTACACGAAGGAGAGGGCGGCTTGAGGGCGTGATCGCTGGAACGGCTAGTCGCCGCGGGGACGCGGCTCCTACAAAGACGAGAAAGGACGGGCAGGCAATGGCCATGAGAGAGAACATGACGCGGCGTGCGTTTCTGAGGTCGGCGGCGGTCGGTGGGGCGATGGCATCACTGGCGTCGGCGAAGGTGCCGGCGCAGGAGGCCGAGGAAGAGCCGGCCTTCCGGTTCGGCATGTCCACCTGCATGTACCACAACAGCCCGCTGGAGGTGGCCATCGAGGAGATCGCCAAGACCGGCTGCGAGGCGGTGGACGTGTGGGAAGAGCGCGCCGCGACTAGGGTCAACCACATGGCGTGGGTGGAGCAGAACGGCCCGGACAAGCTCCGCGAGCTGGTGGAGGACGCCGGGCTCAAGCTATGGGCCTTCTCCATCTACCGGACGGCTGGGGACAAGCGGCTGGAGCGCCTGGAGTGGCTCAAGGAGGCCGGCGGCGAGGTGGCCGTGCTGGGCGGGGGAGCGCGCCGGGGCCAGCCGGTGCAGGCGGGGATAGACGCGCTGGCGCCGCTGGTGGAGAGGGCGGAGGAGCTGGGCCTGAAGATCGCCGGCGAGAACCACGGCGGGACGTCGCTGAACACGATAGCGTCCATGCGCGAGTTCGTGTCGCTGGCCAAGTCGCCCGCGCTGGGGATGGCGCTGGCACCGTATCACGTCATGGGCGCGGGCGAGCCGGTGCCCGAGGCGGTGCAGGCCGTGGGCGAGAAGCTGTTCTTCTTCTACGCCTGGCAGCGGGCGCCGGGGATGCGCGAACTGCCGGGGGACAACACGCTCGACTTCCTGCCGGTGCTGCGAGCGCTGCGCCAGGTGAACTACCCGGGGTACGTCAACATATTCACTCACGCCAGCGCGCCCAAGGAGGAAATGACGCAGGCGGTCATTGCGTCGAGGGAGTATTTGGAGGGGTTGGCCCGCCGTCTATAGTCGATAGAGGGCCCGGAAGGGCCTAAAGCCCGTCCCT
>JBHIEF010000153.1:0-10593 GCA_046760465.1 Armatimonadota bacterium
GCAGGCTGGCTTCGGCAAGCTCAGCCCAGGGAAGCCTGCGACTACCCACAGCGCGCCAGCCAGCGCCGGCCACGCCCCGCAACATCGGGCGACATCGCCAGGCGATGTCGCAGGACGTTGCACTCCACATTCGCCACCCCGCCCCAAGTCGCCGCGAGACGCGGCTCCTACAACGGCGAAGGGCGGGCAGGAGGCAAGCTCCTGCCCTACGGCAGTCCACCGCACGTTGGCGGGTGGATGGCGGGAGGGGGGTGGAGGATTTCGGGGTGGAAGGTGGAACAAGGTGAGGGAGCGTCGCAGTCCCAGGCGTTGTGTGAGGGTCGGTGTCGCCCGTGAACCGAGACACAACTACGGACGGGCGCCTTGGGCTGGCGGAGCGCGAGGAGGCGGGACTGGTCGCCCTCATCTTTCGTCTTGCTTTTCTTCTCGCCTTCCTCGTCGTCTCCGCCTTGGGGTACAAGGGAAGCCCGGTCTCCCTGGAGCCGAGGACTTCTGGCATGGTGATCGGGGGGGCCATCTACTGCTGGGTCGTGTTGGTTGTCTACTCGCGCTGGGGGAACGTCCTGTGGCTGCGGCCCATCACCCTGGCCATTGACCTGGGGCTGGTGACAGCCCTAATCGTGGGCGTGAAGGATGCGGGCCAGGCCTTCTTCCCGGTCTACTTCCTGCTGGTGGTCATGGGCGCGATGGAGCTGGGGCTGGCGGGCGGGCTCGGCACGGGCGTGCTGGCCTCGCTGTTCTACACAGTGGCCTCGATCATGGCGGCGGAGCGGCCCGCCATGGTGACGCTGTGGGCGGCGCTGACTACCAAGGTCCCCTGGGTCCTGCTGGTGGCGCTGGCGGCGGGGTTCATGGCGCGGGCGCACGAGCGTGCGCTGCTGACGGAGCGGGACCTGGTCACGGCGCGCAGCCTGCAACAGATGCTGTTCCCGGCCCGGCTGCCGCCGACGCCGGGGTACGAGGTGGGGCACGCGCTGGAGTTTGGCGGGGAGGTGGGCGGGGACTACTTCGACGTGCTGGCGGCCGGTGAGGGCAAGGTGGGCATCTGCATGGCCGACATATCGGGGCGCGGCGTGCCGGCGGCGCTGGACATCTCGCTGCTCAAGCACGCGGTGCACGCGGCGGTGGAGGTGCTGCAACAGCCCCGGGCGGTGGCCGAGCACGTCAGCAAGATGCTGTACCCGCACTTCGAGAGCCTGCGCTTCGAGCGGTTCGTGTCGCTGTTCTACGGTCTGCTGGAGCTGGAGACGGGGCGGCTCACGTACGTAAACTGCGGCCACGTGCCGCCGCGGCTGCTGCGGGCGGAGGGCGACGGCGAGGAGCTGTTCACGCGGGGCATCGTGATCGGCGCGGTGCCGCACCCCGACTACGAGGAGCACGTGACGCGACTGCGGCCGGGCGACGTGATGGTGCTGTGCACCGACGGGGTGAGCGGGGCGCGCGGCAGGTATGGGGAGGAGTTCGGCATGGAGCGGGCGGCGGCGGCGGCGCGGGAGCGCCAGGGACAGACGGCGCAGGAGATAGCCGAGGCGGTGCTGGCGGCCTCGATCGAGTTCGCCCGGCAGGCGGACGATGACCTGTCGGCGTTGGTGGTCAAACGGATCGGTGATTGGTGATCCGTAATCTGTAATCGGTAAGCGGTGGTCGGCTGCGAGGTGGGTGGAGCGGGAGGGCATCCCCGAGGCGCTGGCGAAGTAACAGCCCCACACACCAGACGGGGAACCGGATTTGCACGCGGACCCGAAGGAGGCAAGGCCATGGCGCTCATTGACCTACGCGGGCAGGCCAAGCGCAAGAGAGCGGACGCGCAGCTCAGGCACATGAAGTCCTTCAAGCTGGATCTGAAGTTCAGCGCGGGGGTCTGGTTCTTCGCGCCGGGCGGGGGGCGGTTCCACGACCGGTACGTGGACGAGATGGGCATGGAGGAGGTGCTGGAGACGGCCGCGGGCCTGAAGAAGTACGGCCTGGTGGGGCTGGAGGCGCACTACCCCAATGAGGTCAACGAGGACAACCTGGACCTGTTCCTGAGCTTCCAGAAGGCCACGGGCATCCGGCTGATCACCATCGTGCCCAACCTGTTCTTCGAGTCGAGCTTCGAGTGGGGGGCGCTGTCCAGCCCGGTGGCGCGGGTGCGGCGCAAGGCCATCGAGCGGACCAAGATCACGCTGGAGCTGAACAAGAAGCTGGGCACGGACTTCTCCATCGTCTGGCCGGGCATTGACGGCTATGAGAATGCCTTCGGCATTGACCTGGTGCGAGCGCGAGACCGGTTCTGTCAGGGCCTGGCCGAGGCCATGGACGCGGTGCCGGGGGTGAGGGTGGCCGAGGAGCCCAAGCCCTACGAGCCGCGGGGCAAGATCCTCTACGGCACCACGCCTGAGGGCATTCTGATGGCGCAGAAGGTGGAGGGGATGCTCAAGCACCCCAAGAACCAGAGCATCCTCAAACGGGGGCACGCGCTGGTGGGGCTGAACCCCGAGGTGGGGCACGTGCTGATGGGCTACGAGGACCTGCCCTATGCGTTCAGTCTGGTGATGGAGTACGGGAAGCTCGCGCACACGCACTGGAACTCGCAGCCCCTGGGCAACTACGACCAGGACCTGAACGTGGGAGTCATCGCGCCGGAGCAGACGGAGGCGGCTCTGTACGTGCTGAAGATGTACGGGTACCAGGGGTACTTCGGGATTGACATCAACCCGGAGCGGATGCCGGTGGAGCGGGCCTTGATCAACTGCATGGACGCACTGAGGGCGGCCAACGATCGGGTCAACAGCCTGGATCACGAGAAGATCATGTACGCGACCGAGAACCCGGACAAGGCGCGGGGGTACATCGAGGCCATGCTGATCCGGTCGCGGGCGCGCAGCACGCGCGGGCTGTCGCCGATGCCGAGGCTCAAGACGTAGGCGGGGAGAGGCGCGAATTGAAGACAAAGGGGTCCGGCTGAGAGGCGGGGATCTTCTGGTGGGGAGCCGCTAGCCCGATTCCCGAAGAAAGCGGTCGGCTGCGGCCAGGAGCTCTCTTGCCCAGCCGACGGCCTCGCGAGCAGCGTGTTCGGGGATCTCCGTCCTGACTGCGTAATCGGCTATCTGCCGGCGCTCGAAGGCGTCTATGAGTTGGCGGTGGTGTTTGGGGTCAAGGCGCTCGGTCTTCGCGAACTCCTTGCCGAAGGCCGCGACGACGGCTCGGTGGCTGGAGTAGGTCTGCCCCTGGCTGAGCAGGAGGGCCTGGGCAGTGTAGAACATGGCGTAGTAGGCCCTTGAGGCGGCGAAGGCAGGATGCCCCGCCGACAGCAACTGGTCGGCGGCCTCGATGCTCTCCGCGGCCCGGGCCAGCAAGGCCTCTACGTCGGGGTCCAAGCGGGCACGCCCTCTCGTCGGAGATTGCGCAGCAGTGGCTCGCCGCCGTCGCGCCAGTCGGCCTCCCGCACCGGCACGACGGCCAGCAATGTGTCGTGCTCCAGGCACACCTCCCAGATCAGGTCGCCCATGCGGTCCAGCTCGGCGCAGACATCGTCGAAGTCGTCCAGAAGGACGGCGACATCTATGTCGGAGTGGTGCGAACCCTCGCCGCGGGCGTACGAGCCAAAGACCAGCACCTGGCGCAGTCGGCCTCCGTAAAGCCGGCGGAGCCCTGCGGCGAAGGGCTCAATGATGTGCTGAACGGCGGCGATATCGGCCATGTTGGGTGCCTGCCTCCAGGTCGTGCTTCCCGACCAGGACACGGCAATCCTCCTGCGGGACGACGGGCGGGCGCGGGAGGCCTGGAGGCGGCGCAGTCGGTCAAGGCGGGGCTCGGCTGGCATGCGCTAGCGGGGAGGCAGGGGGAAGAGGTCGAGTAGCTCCACCCTCCCGTCGAAGTCCACGGCGCCGATGCGGTATTGGGTGGGGTCGGCGGGCGCGCGCTGGTCGAGGAACTCGTAGTCTGCCCCGCTGCCGGAGTAGGGCAGTGACCCCAGCTTGACCAGCCCCCCACGCCCTGAGCGACGGTAGACGCGGAACTCGGCCAGGGGGCGGGGGTCGAGGTAGGAGAAGCGCAGCAGCGTGCCGAGGCCTCGAGCGAGAGCCTGGACGTTGGCCAGGCGAACCAGGGCTGGCGGCGCGTAGATGTAGTAGACGCCGACGGTGTCCGCGTCGTCCACGCTGCGCTTCTGCTGGCCCTTGGAGATCAGGCCGTACATCGCCTCGGCGCTGTCGGCGGTGCCGTACTGGTCGCTGAGGTTGAAGCAGTGGCCCAGCTCGTGCAGGGCGGTGGTCTCGACGTCCATCTCGGTGCCCGGGGTGGAGCTGGCCGTGCTCCAGGTGTAGTAAGTGTCGTTGAACTCGATGTCGAACTCGACCATGCGGTCGGGCTGGCCGCCGGAGATCCAGTAGCTGTTCCAGGCGGCGGTGCCGTCGGGCAGGTCGGTGGCCCACCAGCAGACGTTGTTGCCGTCGGAGGTATCGCCGACGGTCAGGCTGGTGGTGCCCAGGTAGTTGAAGCTGAAGGAGGAGCCGCCGTCGTTGTTGTTCCAGGTGGTGGCGGCGGAGGAGACGGCAGTCTCCTCGCCGGTGCAGTCGCTGGTGTTGGGGTTGACGTAGAAGTCCAGGGGGATGTCGGCGGCGTACCAATAGATGCCGCCGTAGCCGAAGGTGATGTCCAGGTCGTAGTTGCCGCTGGTGCCGCCGGCGGAGGTCCAGACGGTCACGGGGCCGGAGCTGGCGTCCTCGGGCACCGTGCACACGATCTGCGTATCGCTCCAGCTGCTGTAGGAGGCGGCCTCCAGCTTGGGCTGGCCGCTGCGCCGGAAGAACTCGACCTTGCTGGTGCCCCGGGTGCTGCCGAAGTTGCTGCCGTCTATGGTCACCGAGTAGCCGGTGCCGGCGAAGGCGTGGTCGGGGGTGATGCTGGTGATCACGGGAGCGTCGGCGCCGGGGACCTCCTTGGTGAGGACCACGTCGTCAATGAAGGCCCCCTGGTACTGGTTGGTGGCGTTGCTGGTGAAGACGAAGGCGATCCAGACGGAGCCGTCGCCCAGGCGACTGGCCAGGTCGAGGGTGTAGAGCGTGAACGAGGCCAGGGTCCCCGAGTGTTGTTGGCCACTGAAGCTGGTGCCATCGGCCGACGACATCCACCACACGTAGTCGGTGTTGAGCTCGGACTGGTTCCTCAGGTAGAAGTTCAGCTCGGCGGAGGTGGCGTCGGATAGGTCGAAGGGCCCGTAGATCATCCAGGCGTTCATGTTGGCGGCGTAGTTGCTGGGGGGCGTGATGGAGCTGCCGGCGCAGAAGACGCTGTGGGTGGCCGAACGCGAGTAGTAGGTGGTGGTGCCCCAGGTGGGGCTGCCGGAGCGGGACCAGGACCCCGGAAAGGCGCCCTCGAAGTCATCGTCGAGGATGGTGGTGGTGCCGCGCGCGCTCACGCCGGCGCTGCGGACGTCTGGAGGAACGACTGCCGAGGCCGGCTGAGTGGCGAAGTCCTCGCCGCCGGAGCGCAGCGCCGGTACGCCGAGGGCGAAGTTGCGGACGTCCTGCCGCAGCCGGCCGAGCGACATGTTCTCCCCCAGCACGCGGTTGTCCACGATGGTCTTCTTGCCCTGCCAGGCGCCCGCCAGCGGGCAGCGGCCGGGGGCCAGGAAGAGCACGCAGCGCTCGCCCACGGCAAAGCTGGGGACTTCGCTGACCACGTAGCGCAGATTGCCGATCCGGCCGCCGGGGACGCGCAGCATGAGCCGTTGGGGGCCACGCGGGCCGGCCAGCGTCTCCTCCACGGTGAGCCGGACGAAGGTGTAGATGGCGCGCCCGGGCCGGTCCTGAGCGGCGCGGACGTCCTCCACTCGCGCCACCACCACGCGCTGGGCGGCGCGGGTCAGGTCGGCGAGGTCCATGGGGATGACGAGGGAGTGTGCGGCTGGTGCACAGAGTCTGAGCGCTGCCAGCAGGCAGGCCAGCAACAACAGAACGCGGGTGTGGCGCACTACCATCTCCTCCGACAGGGCGTGTGTATCTGGTACTGCGGGACCACACCAGGGACCGCGCGCTCAGATTCGCCGCGGATCGTCGTGATCCTCCTCGGTGGACTGCTTGGAGGGGCGGAGAATCTGTGCGCCGGTGAGGGGTCGGGCCGCGGGGGTGCTGGCTCAGCGGACGAGGACGGGTTCGCTGGGCTCCTCGCGTCCGTCGTCGTGGACGATCACCAGGCGATACCAGCGTGGGGAGGCCTGGCGGGGGGCCCGGAACTCGTAGGAGCCGCCGCCGACGGCCCGGCCCTTGGCGGCCATGAGGCCGGGGATGAGGGGCCGGTAGGTCCCCTTGCGGGTGGGGCTGGCCTCCAGGCGGAAGCCGGCCACGTCGGCCTCGACGGTGGTGCGCCATTTGAGGGCGATCTGGGGGCCGGCGGCGGAGGCCTGGAGCTCGGCGACGCGCAGGACGGTGGGTGAGGCCTGGCCGACGGAGACCTCGCCCAGGCCGCTGCCGGAGACCCAGCGGGCCACGATGTAGCCCTGCGTGTTGGAGGCGGGCTTGAAGCCGATGAACTCGTCGTCGCCGAGGCCGGTGTCGGTGCTGGAGTCGAGCAAGTTGGGGTTGCCGTCGGTGAGGTCCGCCTCGTAGAGGTAGAGGTCGAAGTCGGCGCCGCTGGGCACCTCCAGGACCACGTTGTAGCCGACGTCGGCGACCAGGGAAACGGGGCGAATGGAGACCTTGCGGTCCAGCGGGCCGTCGCCGAAGGTGAAGGTGAAGGAGTTCCAGCCGCCGATGTTGCGGGTGGAGGGCGCGATGGAGAGGGCGGCCGCCTCGACCGCAGCGTCGAAGTTGGCGCGGCCGTAACCCTCGACGCGGTCTTTGCCGGGCGGGGCGCCGACCTCGATGCTGGTGTCGCGCTCCAGCGTGGGCACGGCGTCCTCGCCGGCCTGGACCTCACTGGCGCTGAGGCAGATGAGGTTCTTGACCAGGAGCGAGTGCGCGTTGGAGTCGTGGTCCCAGGTGACGTCGAGGGCGTCGGCCACCAGGGCGGCCAGGCCGGAGACCATGGGACAGCTGGCGGAGGTGCCGGCGAACTGGGCGTAGTCGTCGGCGTAGCGGTCGGTGGCCCGCCAGCCGGAGAGGGCGCCGTCGCTGTCGTTGCTGTCCACGGTGTAGATCCTGGCGTGAGTGACCAGACTGCCGCCAGGGGCGGCGATGTCGGGCTTGACCGGCGTGCCCGGCTCTCCCAGGCTGCTGTAGGCAGTGATGGCGTCGTTCTCGTTGGTGGCGGCCACGGAGATGGCCTTGGTGGCCGAGCCGGGCGAGCCGGCGGTGGTGGGTGGGCTATCGTCCTGGCCGTTGCCGGCGCTGCCGCAGAAGACCACGCCGTGGTCCACCAGGTTGTTGACGGCGGTGTCCACGGAGGGGACGATCACGCCGGCGAAGCTGAGGCTGGCGTTGGCCACGGTGATGCCGTAGGTCTTGCGGTTGGTGTCCACCCAGGTGAGGCCGTTGAGGATGGTCATGGTGGTGCCCGAGCCGGTGTCGTCGAGCACCTTGACGCCCACCAGGTCGCAATTGGGCGCCATGCCCTGGAGCAGGTTGCGGCTGTCGAGCGAGTCGTAGGGCACGTCGAGCTGGCTGGCGGCGCTCCTGGTGGGGCCGCCCTGGGCCTTGCCGAAGAAGAACTCGTAGGTGAAGCTCTCCACGTTGGAGACGGCCGAGCTGGTGACGGTGAAGCCCTGGGTGCTGCTGCTGCCGGAGCCGATGGTGGAGGAGCCGTCGTCGCGCAGCTCCAGGAAATGCTCCCTGCCGGTGGACTCGAACAGGAGGCGGCCGGTGATGGTCTGGGGGGTGGCGCCGACGCTGAGGTGGAACCGGTGCAAGTAGCCGAAGTTGACCTGCCTGGGCACCCTTTCGGCCAGGCTGAAGGAGAAGTCGGCGGTGCCAGCCTGGGCGCCGCTGCCGGCGGCCATGCCGGCCACGGCGGTGCCGTGCTGGTCTATGTCAATGGGATTGGCGTAGCCCAGTCCGGAGGTGTCGGTCCAGGCCACTATGCGGCTGCCGAAGTCGGGGTGGCTGTCATCCAGGCCGGTGTCGAGGATGGCGATGGCGTGGCTGCCGTCGCCGAGGTAGTTGGTGCTGTTGATGACGCCGTTCCACACGTCGCGGGCGCGGCTCTGGCGGCTGGCGTAGGCGAGGTCTGCGTGGCACGGGAAGACGGGCTCGACCCAGACCACATCCGGGCGCGAGGCGACGTAGGCCGGCACCGCGGCCGGGGGAAGGCGGCAGTGGACGGCGTAGAGCAGGCTGCTCCAGACCTGGTGTACCGTTCCGCCGCGGTTGCGGATGCGCTGGGCGTCAATGGCTCTGGGCGCGTGGTCGAAGCAGACGATGAGCTCCTGGAGGGTGCCGGGCTGGCGCGACAAGGCCACGGCGGCGGCCTCAGCCCGATCGTGGACGCGGTTGGCGTTGGCGTCGCTGGCAGGCAGCCGCGGCACGACGCGGCGATCGGGCCGCTGGGGCCAGGCGGTGCCTCCCACCAGCAGGAGGAGGCCGATAGCGGCAAGGCTGGCCGTCGTCCTAGGCATAGCCACAACACTCCCACGGCACGGTTCGCCCCCAGGGGGCAGAAGGCCTCGCCACCTTAAGGGAATTTAACCCGAAGGCCGGAGGTGCGCTATTGGGCCGGCCACAGGGGGGGCTTTGGTGTGTGCTGGGAGGGGCCGGGCCCTAGTACCGGGCGTGCTCTTCGACGAGGTCGCTGACGAGCTTGACGCGCCTGATGTCGCCGTCTGGGGGCACCTGGTCGCAGACGCCCAGGATGAAGTTGCCGGGCTCTAAGTGGTGCTGGATGCACTCCATCACGATGTCCGCCAGGGCCTGCTCGGGGTAGATCTCGCTGAAGTAGGCGGCGGGGACGCCGCCCCAGAGGATGAGATCGGGCCCGGCCAGGGCGCGCATCTCGCCGACGGGTACATCGCCGACGGGGGCGGGGGTGAGCGACTGGGCGCAGTCGGCACCGGTGGCGGCCATGCGCTCCAGCACGCCCCTCATGGTGCCGTCCACGTGCACGAAGGTGTACTTCCCGGCGGCGTGGATCTGCTGGTGTCGCTTCTGGTAGTAGGGCGTGTAGTACTTCTCGAAGAGGGTGGGGTTGACCACCTCGGCGGTGATGTTGTCGGGGATGTAGACCAGCGGCGCGGGGGAGTGGCAGATGATGTCGTAGATGGGGTCGTCGGCGGCCGCCATGACCTCGAGGGTGGCCTCCACCTGGTCGGGGAAGTCGGCCAGGGCGTAGACGACGTTGAGCACTCCCATCCAGATGACGATGAGGTTGGCCAGGGGCGTGCGCGGCGGCAGGGAGGCGCAGGCGGCCATGTCGCCCCACATCTGTATCTGCCGCTCCTGGTTGGTGTAGTCGGGCGTGACCCGTTGATTCTCGAAGATGAAGCGCAGCACGCGCAGGTCCTGGGCCGTGGCCACGGGGTACTTGAGGTAGGCCCAGGAGTAGCTGACCGGCTCGTACTCCTTGATCTGCTCGATGGCGCCCACGGGGGTCTGCCAGGTGATGACCTGGCGCCGGGGCCGGCCATTGGAGTCGGTCTGCTCCTCGGTGGTGATCTCGACGTCGGGGTATTCGAGCTTCCAGGGGCTGTTCAGGGCGTGCTCGTGGCAGCCGACGTTGAGGTCGCGGTAGAGCTGGACCACGCCGGCACCGTGGTAGCGCTCCTCCAGGCCGTCGCGGGCCACGGCGGCGGCGTACCAGTAGGTGAGATCGGCGAACCAGGGCATGACGTCCACGCGCCGGCCCTGGAAGACGGACATGATGCGCTGTTGGAAGGTCATGGGCGGCTCCCAGTGCAGAGAACGCGCTCGGCGCCCTTTCGCGTTCCCAGGCGCCTGTGCGGCTGATACCCAGGCCACAGGTGTGGGCTGGTTGGCCAGTTGGCGGGGGGAGGGTCGGAGCGCCCAGAGGGACGGGCGCGCAGCCACCGGGTTCTGGGAACGGGCTTCCTGTTGTATGAGCGGCGTCTCGCCGCGACTAGGTACTGCCGTGCCCCTCGATGCCGCGCCACCAGGCCCAGTCTATGTCTGGCGCCAGGCGGGGATGGGCCGTCGAGAAGGGCCAGTCCTCCGCGTGCTCGACTAACTCGGCCCGGACGGGGTTGTCGTGCAGGTAGGCCAGACGGGTCTCGAACTCCGCCTCGTCGCGGATGGCATGGTCGTAGTACCCGCTGTCCCAGACAGTGCCGTGCCTGCCGAGTCGGCGGTTGATCTCGTGGCCCGTGAAGGAGCCAAAGGACTGCATCAAGGCGCCCAGTTCCCAATGCCTGAGCAGTACCATGATGAAGTGCAGGTGGTTCGGCATGACGCAATAGCCCATCAAACGCACGCGGCCTTTGTCGCGCTGCCATCGTAGGGCCTCGATTACCACCCACGGGGCCTCACCTCGGACCAGCACGTCGGTCGTTCGCAGGGCGGCACGTCGAGTGATGAAGTAGCAGGTCCTGGGGAGACTCCGTCGTCCCTTGCGGAGTGCGCTCTTGTGTGGCTGCGGGCGGGTTGCCACGAGGAGGGCCTCCAGGCTTCGGTCGCGGCGAGACGCCGCTCGTACAAACGGAAACTACGCGGCGAGACGCCGCTCGTA
>JBHIEF010000154.1:0-10520 GCA_046760465.1 Armatimonadota bacterium
CCGCTCAGAGCATCCGAGGCCGAGTGATGGTGCCCTTGCGCTTTGTGGCCGAGGGCTTCGGAGCCTGGGTGGACTACAAGCAGCGGCAGATTACGCTGACCCTGGCACAGGAGAACAAGAAGGCGGTCATGGCCACCCCACCACACCCGAATAGCCACCTGGGCAAAATCCACGCCCTGATCGAGTACAACTACGATCTGCGCCCTCTGCCCAAGCGCGAGGGCGTGCACTACCCCCACGTCGAGCTGCTTCTGTCCAAGCGCTACCGACAGGAGCTCCTGGAGCAGATTGGTGAACTGGGCCCCGTGGAGCACGGCTGGAACGCCCGGGGGTTGGAGGGGATCCGCGTCGAGCGCGACCACTACGACGGCGGCAGCAAAGCCTGGGCCGACGTGATGGTGCTCTACGGCCCCGGCGAGGCGGAGCGAGAGCGGCTCACCTTCGTCAAGGAAGCCACCGGCTGGAAGCTGGACGGCGTCAAGTGGGACCAGAAGGAGGAAGCCGAGGGAGAGGACTCCGACTAGCGGTGAGGGAGCTGCACGCGTTCCAGACAGCGGCCGCGCCGCAGGTTGGGGCGGCCGCCGGCACTTCCGGCCCTATCCCTGGCGCGCGCTACGGCGAGTAGCGCTCGTCGAACTCGTCGCGATCGGCTTCCGGCCGCCAGCGCCGCCCAACTACTTCCATGGGCAGCACCTCGCCCCGGGCAGAGCGCTTGAGGGCCGTTGCCGCTCCCGTGACCAGCAGAAAGACGTGCAGGACGGCCATGGCAAGCACGATGGCGATGCCGGGAACGGGCCCCACGGAGGCTCGGGAAATGAAATCCGTGGCTGCGGCGCCGCTGGGCACCGTGCCCACCTTCACCACCCAGCCAATGAGCAGGATGGCCAGCAGGAACCAGTAGTTGCGCTGTAGGCGTCGGCCGAAGGCCTCGTGATAGGGCATCTTGAAGCGTGGGTGGTGTAGGTCCTCGGAGAGCAGATCGGCCCACTCGGCGTCCTTGCCCCCGCGCGGCGGGTGCAGCAGCGGGGCCAGGAAGTCCTCCTCCAGGATGCGAATGCGTGAGCGCCAGATGTCGTAGTATCTGTAGCGCCGCGCCTCGATGCACAGCAGCGCCAGCACCATCAACTCCGCGAAGATCACCGTCACGTGGGCCTGCGAGCCCGAGGAGAAGGCGATGCTCAGGAGCGCGGCGGTGGCCGCGACGGCCCAGTTGGTGGTTGCGTCCAGCCGCTGGCGCCAGGTGTTGGCGCGGCTCAGCTCGCCCCGATAGAAGTGGACCATGGCCTGCACGAAGCAGGCATCGGTGGGTTTGGACTCGGTAACGTGCTCCAGCAGTTCCTCGTCAACGTCGTAGCGCGACATGCTGTCCACTGCCCCCACGCGCCGCTGTGCTGCCGGCACATCGAGCGATATCCGTCGTGGGCGGCCTCAAGAGCGATTGGGAGGTCGTCCTAGTTGGAGGGATGCCACAGTGTCCCCTCGAATCCTAATACATCCTCAGCATTTGTCAATAGGAATGTGGCCGACTGGGCCATGTGTTTGACGCAACTCACGCGAGCATGGCCCTCGGCCGCGCGCCCATGGCGACATGGGCCCACGCCTTTGCCAAGGAGATGTTCCCATGACTGGCATTGCACGGACCATTGCGCCGCTGGCGGCCTTGGCGGTCGCCCTCGCTGCCGGATGCGGGGGCGGGGCCAGCAGCGGCGCCAAGGACGCGGCCCGGCAGTTCCTGGAGGCGATCACGAAGAGGGACACCTCGGCGGCCGCAGACCTGTTTGCCTACGATACGCTGGCCCGCCAGCAGAACGAGGACTGGGATAGCCTCCCGCAAGGCCAGCGGGCCCTCATCACCGATCAGGTGCGCCAGGCCAAGGTGGGCGAGCTGATGCAGTGGGCCGCGCTCTTCTCCTCGACGGAGTATGAGGTCGGCGAGGTTCGCACCGCCGAGACGGGAGCCACGGTGGACCTGGTGCCTCCGGAGGGCCCGGCCATCCCCCTCCACCTGGTGCAGGAGGGCGAGGCCTGGAAGGTCCTGCGTATCGGCCAGTAGCGGACCCGAGCCGGAGGAGGCGACCGGCCAAACGATGGGGGCGCCCGCTACCGCGGGCGCCCCTGATCGCGTCCTGCGTCGGCTAAGGCGGGCTGCAGTTACCCCGCCCTCACCTCCATGTCCACGGGCTGGGCGAAGCCCCGGTTCTCCGGGTTGTAGTACTCGTAGACCATGGACTTCGGCGTCTTGGCGCGGATGGGGAACTTGGCCCGCAGGCGGTACTGGAAGCTGACCGGCTTAGCGCTGTCCACTTCGTCAAGGTAGACGATGATCTGCCGGCCGGTCAGGTTGAACTTCTGGATCACGTTGGACCCGACCAGCTCTTCCAGGTCGCCCGGCTCGACCATGAACCCGGGCGGGATGCCGAGGTCCACGACCACCATGCCGGACTTGCCCGGGATGTTCTGCCGGACGGTGACGCTGGCGGTGACCAGATCGTCCTTGGCCAGTTGGGTCTTGTCGTACTTGACGTCTATGCTCATCAAGCCCGGGCCGGGGTCCTTGACCCGCTCCCAGGGCAGGTAGTACTTGGCCACGATGCTGTAGAGCGCGCTGCCCTCGCCGGCGAACTTGATCCTCACCTCGTTGTCGCCGGGGCGGACGTGCTCCTTCAGGTCCACCTGCTGCAACACGTCGCTGTTGGTCTCGTCCAGCGCGAAGCCGCTGACGTTCTGGCCGTTGCAGATGACGCTGACCTCGGCGTTGACCACCTGCGTGGCCGACTTCAGCGAGGCCACCATGCACTTGAGCGCGTTGACGGTGGCCATGGTGGAGCCCCAGGTGCCGCTGGGGTCCTTGTTGGCGATCAAGTAGTTGAGCACCTTGGTGGCCTCGGCCGGATGGCGGCCCGACATGATGAGCGCGTACCCGGCCAGCGCCGTGGTCTCCACGTCGGCGGTGTTGCCCCGGGCATGAGTCACGGTGGTCAGCTTGGACTCCCACCACATCTTCTCGTCTTCTTCCTTGGCCATGTCAATGAGCTTGCTCAGCGCGGCCGCGGTCGCCTCGCCGTCACGGTCAGCAGCCACCAGCGCGTTGCACACCAGGGCCAGCGTGTAGGGGTCGTCGGCCTGCTTCCAGTTGGCCTTCAGGTAGTCCAGGCCCTTCTGCGCCTTGGCGTCCTTGGCGCCGCTGTCGTAGAGGGCCCATACGATGTAAGCCGTGGGCAGCAGCTTGTTGTTCTGGATGCGCCCCCAACTCTCCTGATGGAGGTACTGCTCGTCCGGCTTCCAGGAGCCGTCGGCCTCTTGCTGACCGAGCAGCCACTGCTGCGTGCGGGTGATGACGTTCTGGTCAACCGGATGGACCTCGGACATGTCGCTGAACTCCATCACCCCGTAGGCGGTCAGGATCTTGTTGGCCGGCGCATCGCCGAACCAGGAGAAGCCGCCGCCGGGCACCTCGAAGGTCACCAGACGCTGGTAGCCGGTGTTGATGTAGCCCTCAGCCTTCATGCGGATCTCCGGGTTGATTTGCTCGGTGGCCTTCATGTAGTCCAGCACCAGGATGTTCGGGTAGGTGACCGAGCTGGTCTGCTCGAAGCACCCGAAGGGCATCCGCAGCAGGCTGTCGAGGCCTTCCACCGCCTGGCTGAAGATGCCGGGGTAGACCTTGACCAGGATCTTGCTGGCGTCCTCGATGGCCTGCTTGGGGATGGTCACCGTCTGGGTCAGGTCCTTCTCCAGGCGACCGTTGAAGGCGATCTCCTGGAGCTGGCCGTTGGGCTCGACCTCGATCTCGCGGCTGATGGCGTCGCTCATCTGGCTGCCGTACCCGTGGACGGTGAGCTTCTTGTGGCCGATCTCCTTGGCGGTGATGGTGAAGTAGACGACGTCCACGTCGTTGGAGGCGATCTTCAGCTTCTCCTCGGTGCCCCCGGAGACGGTGAACCAGTCCTCCTTGGTCAGCTCCACGCGCAGCTCTTGCTCCACCGGCAGGTAGTTGTAGATGGCCACGGGGATGCTGACCTGGTCGCCCTTGGTGAGGGCCACGGGCAGGTCAATGTCCACGAAGAAGTCCTGGAACACCTTCAGGCCCTCCGTGGTGCTGCCCAGTTGGCCCATGACGCTGTTGGCCATGGCCGTCAGCCGCCAGGTGGTGATGGAGTCGGCCATGTCCACCTTCAGCCGCGCGCGGCCGTTGCGGTCGGTGATGAGTGCCGGCTCGCTCCACATGGTCTCGGGGAAATACTCGCGGATGCGCACCTCCGGCTTGCCCCCGTTGGCCTTGGGCACGCCTGCCATGCCGGGCGCCGCGTCCGGCACGGCGGCCATCGGCATTGCCGCAGCCTCCTCCATCGGCCCCATGCCGACCATCCGCCGCACCATCATGCCCCCACCGCCACGGGCGCCGAACATGAAGGGCATGGCCCGGTTCTCGCCCTGGGCCATCCAGGCGCCGGCGAAGTCAATCGCTCCGCCGTCCTTCAAGGCCTCTAGCGCCCACGGCCACGGTGGCACGCCGGGGATGTCGTCGAGCGTGTCGAACTCGCCGTCCGGGCCGGCGCTGGTCAGGAAGATCTGATGGACGTTGTCGTCCTCCTCAGGCCGGTACGGCTCCTTCTGGAGGCGGTACTGGTTGCCCCACTGGTCGCGCGTCTGCTCCAGCGAGATGAGCTTGGCCTCCACCAGCGCGTTCAGGCCCTCGGTGTAGGTGAGCATTCGGTTCCGCTGCTGGCGGTAGCGATTGTAGGCGTTCTGGATGGTCTCGGCGTCCTTGACGATGGCCTGGGCCCACTCGGTCTTCAGGGCGTTGAGGTCCTCGATGAACGTGTTGACCGCGAAGAAGTTGTCCTCCGGGAGCTCGGCGGAGGCGAACAGGATCTTGGCCGCCTGGTCGCGGCGCTCGGCCCTGGCCGGCAGCGGGATGGGGCCGGGCTTCGGGAGTTCGACGATCATGCGGGGCGTGAACTCGTGGATCTCGTACTTGGGCTCCATCAGCTCCCGCTCCAGCAGGAAGTACACCTTCTCCATGCCCGGCTGGATGTCTTGCAGGGCGAACACGCTCTCGTCCACGATGTTCAGGCCGATGGCGGCCGCCACCGGATCGCCCTTTTCGTCGCGCACGCGGAAGTCAATGCGCGCCTCCTTGCCGGGCAGGTAGGTCTCCTTGTCAGGCTTGATGTTGATGGTCAGGTCGTCGGCCGGGTCCACGTAGAGGGCGTTGCTGTCGCGCACGATGTCCCCGCTGGGCATGATGCGGTAGGCCGACAGCCAGATGGTGCCCTCCAGGTTCGGGCCCAGGCTGAAGCGGGTGCTGGCCCGCCCGTCCTCCAGGTCCACGGCGCGGGTCAGCAGCGTCTGGCGGTCCTTGATCAGGTCGAAGAAGATGGTGCCGCGCTGGCCGGGGGACAGCACCGTCGCCCGCACCGTCTGCCCCACCTTGTACACGGAGCTATCCGTGCGCAGCAGCACGCCTTGCTTGTGCGTATCGAACTCGAAGCTCTCGGTCTTCTCGCCCGCGTTGCCCCGCGCGTCGGCGGCGCGGATCCTGACCTCGAAGGGCGACTCCTCGGGCGTGACCTCGAACTTGGCGATGCCCATGGAGTCCGTTTGCAGCACGCGCCCGCGCCGGCCCAAGTCCACGCGGCACTCGGCCGGGCTGCCGTCGGGATAGGTGGTCATCACGTAGATGACGTTCTCCACCTTGGGCACCACGTGGCCGGTCTCCGGGATGGCATCAATGCGAATGGGGTCCTTGGCCACCGTGGAGGTGGTCGTCGTCTTCTCGATATGGTCGGCCTGGTCCTTGAGCGAGACGTCAACCTGGAGGTACGCGTCGCCCTGCTCCAGGGGCGTGCCCACGAAGTGGGTGGGCAGCTTGGCCTCGAACTGGTAGCTGCCATCCCCGTCGGTGGTGCCGGTTATCTTCTGGAACTCCGACAGCTCCACGTCGAAGGTGGACAGGCGCACCGTCACCTCGCCCTGGGCCACGGGCTTGCCGAAGAAGTAGTCGGCCTGGATGGTGCCCTTGATGGTCTCGCCGGGCAGGTAGTAGTCCTTGTCCAGGCTGGTCTTCACTTTGAACTTGGGCAGCACGTAGCGCTCCACGGTGACGGTCTTCTCGGCCTTGTCCTCCTGGAGCAGCGCCCGCACCGTGTAGCGGCCCATGTTGACCTCGTCGGCGAGCTGAAAGTCCGTCGCCGCAATGCCGAACTCGTCGGTCTTCAGCACTTTCTTGAAGACCTTGTTGCCCTTGGCATCCATCACTTCCAGCGTCAGGTCCTCGTCGGCCACGGCGTGCAGCTTGGGCTTACGCAGGGCCAGCGCCCGCACGTGCATGACCTGATTGGGCTGGTAGATGGGCTTGTCGGTAGTCAGCAGAATCTGGTTGACGCGCTTGAGGGTGACGTCGCGCTCGACTTCCTTGTCCCCCACCGGGCTCTCCACAGCCACGCGCAGCTTGTAGCTGCCCGGCTCCAGGTCGGGGATGTCGAACTGCGCGTCGAGGGTGCCGTAGCGGTCGGTCCGGTCGCTCAGCAGCCGCTCCGTGCCTCGGTCGCTGGCCAGATAGATGCCAACGCCGGCGCGGCGCAGCGGCGCCTTGGCCCCGTGATCGGTGGCGATCACGCGCAGGGAGGCCCTGCTGTCGGTCAGCAGCTCGGTCTGGCCGATCACCTCCACGCCCAGACGCGGGATCTCCCCGGCGCCGGGACGGTCCTGCCCGCGCGCGGCCATGCCCGCAAAGCCCACCACCAGTATCACGGCCACCGCAGCAAAGCCAGTGGCACTCAGTACGTGTGAGACGGTTACCTTCCTACCCAGAATCATCTGGCTACCCCCTGACACGTCAGCCTGCTCCTAACGACGGCTGGGTCTTGATGCGGAGTTGAGGCGGCGGACCTCTGATCACACGATTCGAGGCGGCTGCGCTCTCTCCTCCTCGCCACTGACTAATCCGACGAAACAGCCGGCCGGATTGTTCCCCGGAGGGCTTACGAGGAAACGCACATGCCCCACGTGCGGCGGCTTGCAGACGGAGTCCAGTGGCCTGAGAACGGCAGCAGGGCCCCCTGGAGAGGAGGGGGCCCTGCCGTGCGGGGGGTGGGAGTTGGCAGTGCTCCGGGCGCTAGCGGTGTGCGAAGTGAATGTCAACCGGCGTGGGGGGCAGCGGCCGGGCCGCGGCCTTGTCCCCCAGGGCCTGCTTGAGGTGATCCACGAAGCTCTCCCACTCAGCCGGGTCCAGGAGGATCGTGCCGATGCGCGTCCGGCCCTTGTCCTTGCCGTGCTCCCTGTACCAGTCCAGGACCGCCTGGATGACCGCCGGCACATCCTCGTCGCTGACGAACTCGGCGATCACCTGCCCCACGGTCGGATGGCGGCCGTGCTTGCCGCCGCAGCGCGCGAGCCAGGCAATCTCAGCAGCCTCCCAGGATTCTGTAGGACAGGCGCGGATGCAGTCTCCGCAGTACAGGCACTTCTCTGGGTAGTAGATCGGTTCGCCCGTCGCCGGGTCGGCCTCGATGGCGCCTTCTTTGCAGGCCTTGGCGCAGATCTCGCACCCAATGCACGTCTCCTGGCTCCACTCGGGACGCACCGCGCCCTGGAAGCCCAGGTCCATCTCGCTGCTGCGGGCGCAGTCAATGGGGCAGCCGGAGAAGGAGATCTTGAACTTGTGGGCCAGCTCGGTGCCGAAGAACTGCTCATCCACTAGCCGCGCCATCTTCTGCGTGTCGGTCAGGCCGTTGGGGTTGTACTCGCATCCAGAGCAGGCCGTCGGCACGCGCACGCGAGGCCCGCAGGAGGCGATCTCCTGGCCCACCTCGCGGAGCTCTTGCTGGATCTCACCGAGTTGCCGGAAGTCAACGTAGGGAATCTCGATGGACTGGCGGACCGATAGATGCACGTAGTCCCCGCCGTAGCGCTCCGCCACCTCGACGATCTTCTTCAGCTTGTCCAGCGGCACCCGCCCGCCGGGGCAGCGCAGCCGAACGGTGAACTGGTCGCGCTGGCGCTGTTTGATGACCCCGCCGGACTTGAGGCTGTCGAAGTCCAGCGTGCCCCTGCGCCCCTCGATGTCGGCGTCCACCTCGACCTCGCGGGTGTCGTCCTCAATGTAGTGATCCACTTGCTTAGCAGCCATTGCCGGCCCTCCTGCGGGCGATTGCCCGGCTCCCCTCGCTCAGAGCAGTCCCTTCTCGTACGCCTCCAGAAGCAGGTCGGCCACCTCCGGTCGGGTCAGCTCCCGCGGCGGCAGCGTGCCGGCCGCCAGCAGCTCACGGACTCTGGTCCCGCTGAGCTCCAGTCTGTCGGCGTGCTCGTGCGGGCAAGTGTGAACGGTGGCCATCCCGTCACAGCGGTAGCAGTAGAAGGCACCGTCGAAGCACAGCGGCGTGATGGCGATCTCGCCCAACTCAAACTGGTCGAAGATGTCGTGCGCGTCCGAGGGCGAGTAGTAGCTGCCCACGCCCGCATGGTCGCGCCCCACCACGAAGTGGGTGCAGCCGTAGTTCTGTCGAATCAGGGCGTGGAACACCGCCTCGCGGGGTCCGGCATAGCGCATGGCCGTGTCCAGCACTCCCAGCAGATAACGGTCGCCCGGGAAGTAGGAATCCAGCACCGCCCGATAGCAGCGCATGCGTACCTCGGGAGGGATATCCCCGGACTTGGTCTCCCCCACGAGCGGGTTGACGAATATGCCATCCGCGATCTCCAGCGCGCATTTCATCAGGTACTCGTGCGCGCGGTGAATGGGATTGCGCGTCTGAAACCCCACCACACGGCGCCAGCCCCGCTCGGCGAAGACGGCTCGCGTCTGAGCGGGGTCCAGCCGGTAGTCGGCGTAGGCGCCATTGGTGAGTCGCGACAGGAGGGTGATGGGCCCGCCAATCAGCATCCCTCCGGAGGCGTAGATGGCCTTGACGCCGGGGTGCGCCTCGTCGGTCGTGCCGTACACCAGCTCCGCCTCGCGGCCCTTCTCCCGCCGGAATACGTCCTCGACCGACATGGTGCCCATGAGCTGGCCATCGGCGGTGGCCAGAGCTACGCAGGACCCCACCTTGACCCGCCAGAGCGCCTCCCGATCCACGCTCAGCACGACTGGAATCGGCCACGGCACGCCATTGCGCAGGCGCATCGTGGCCAGGACGCTGCGGTAGTCCTCGCGGCACAGAAAGCCCTCCAGGGGGCTGTACCCGCCCGTTCCCAGCAGAACCAGGTCCGCCGCCGTCGCCCGGCTGAGTACCACTTGTGGCAGCGCCTGGGCCGAAGCGCGCAACTCGGCATCGGGCGGTGCCTCTCGGTTCACCAGATGGCCGCCGTGCGGCGTGATCCCCGGCACGATTGATCCGTTCCTATGCGCTGGGGCGTGGCTAGCGACGCACATGCAAGCCACACTCCTTCTGCTCGGGCAGCTCCCACCACCAGCGCCCGGCGCGGACGTCCTCGCCTGGCTGCACGGCCCGGGTGCAGGGCGCGCAGCCAATGCTGGGAAAGCCCCTGTCGTGCAAATCGTTGTAGGGCACATCGTGCCCCCGGATGTAGTCCCACACCTGGTCCTCCGTCCAGTCCGCCAGGGGGTTGAGCTTGCAGAGCCCGCCCGGCGGTGCGTCCTTCTCGATCTTCTGTATGTCTTTCCGGGTGACGGCCTGCTCCCGCCGCAGACCGCAGATCCAGGCGTCAAGTCCGGACAGCGCCCGCCGCAGCGGGGCCATCTTGCGCACCTCGCAGCACAGCTTGCGCAACTCCACGCTCTTGTAGAACGGGTCGCGTCCGTGAGCCTCCGCCAGCGCGGCCACCGCCGCCGCGTCTGGCGAGTAGACCTCGAAACGCAGATCGAAGCGCTCGCGCGCCCGTTCCAGCAGGTCTTGCGTCTCCTTGTGCAGGCGTCCAGTGTCCAGCGTGAACACCCTCGCCCCGGCGGCGATGCGGCTGAGCATGTCCGCGAGCACCATGTCCTCGGCTCCCAAGCTGCACGCCAGAGCGATGCGGTCTCCAAAGGTCTCAACGCCCCACGCAATGACCTCGGCGGCAGAGAGGTTCTCTGCGCCGCTGTCCAACTCTCGCCGGGCGGCACTCACCGACGCCACGTATGTGCCCGTTCTGCTCATCACGATAATTCCTACCCGATTAGTAGACTACGAGAGTGCGTACGCGCTTCTCGGGAGTCCCGCGCCTGCGCTACCCGCACTGCTCTTCCAAGTTGCCTAACGGGAGCGCGTGCCGCCTGCTGGCCCCCCGCGTCGCCTATCTGCACTAAGCCGGTCGGGATAGTGTGCGAGCGACATCATATTCTAGGGGAGCAGACATGTCAAGCCCTTGGCCGAAGAAAGCCGCATGACGAGGTGGTCATGTTGGCCAGGCCACAGTGCCTGTGGGCCGGGATCGTGCCCCCACGCCAGGTCTGGGAGCGCACGCGTGCTGAAGTAAGCGGCGGTGAGCAGCCTGCGCTGGCACCCATCATTGCGGCTGGAGGGGCCCGCGCGGCGCGGCTTGACAAGCTCCCTCGATTCCGGTAGTATTGGCCGTCT
>JBHIEF010000155.1:0-10500 GCA_046760465.1 Armatimonadota bacterium
CCATTATGACACATCTATCGCAATATGACCAGACTTGCGCAAGAAAGCACTAGGCACCCTCGTACCGGACCCACATCGGGCTCGCCCAGGCCAGGGCGCCGTTGGCTTGCTCCACGCGGAAGTAGTAGTAGCTGCTCTGGCCGGACTTGGGGGCCAGGTCCCGCCAGGTGAACTCGACCTGTCTCCTGTTGGGCTCGCAGGAGTAGACGTACTCGTTGTCCCGGACGACGGCGATGCGGGCAATGGGGCCCGTGCCAACGGCAGTCACCTTGAAGGTGGGTGGCGTGTCCGACGCAAACTGATCGCCCATCAAATGATCGCCACAGCGCGCGATCAGGATCATGTTGTCGGTGGCACCGTAGCAGTGGCGCTTCTTGAAGGCATCGAGGATCGCCTCGCGCGTGGGGCTCTCTGCGAGAGTGACTGCATAGCTCAAGTGAGTGCTGACGTGGTCGCTGCTGACTTGGAAGCCCAACCGATACCCCTTGGCCAAGGCATTCCATACGTAGCCGGCTGCTCGATAGCCGCCGATACTGTCAGAAGCGTCAGTCGCGCTCATTGGTGCGTTCGGCTCCTCGTAGTTCTGTCGGTGCCCCTGGTATATCTCGACCACCGGCTCCACGGCGGGATCGTTGTCGCGCCAATCGGTGCCCATGTTGGTGGCGCTGGTGTGGGAGGCGCAGATGCCATCGAAGAACTTCAGGTAAGCGTAGAAGCGCTTGATGTCCGGGGAGCCAGTCTCCGGGTCGCCCATCAGGTCGTCGCCCTTGGCGCGCGGCAGAGGCCGAATGCCGCGCCGGTCGAACATGGCGTTTCGATGTCCGCTGGGATACCTGACGCTGCGCTCGTAGGTGAACATGGGGATGAAGGTCGGCGGATGGAAGTAGAAATCGGTGTGCTTCTGGATGATCCACCAAGAGTACTCGCGGCCGCCGCCGTTGTCGTGATCGCCGTTGCCGATCCAGTCCATGCGAGCCACGTCCAGCCCGTAGCGCCACATCTCCGCGAAGGGACCGTCCTGGTCGCGATGGCTGGTGTAGGCCGTGTGGCGGTGAAACTCGCCGCGCAGCAGCTGGTACGTCTTGCCGCCGATCTTCACGCGGCGGTTGCGCATCCGCCGGATGTCGGCGACTTCGCTGGGATGCACCACTTGCTCCTGAACGGTCTCCTTGGGCACCGGCTCCAGGGCCGCGCTCGACACCTCGTCCGGAGCGGGCACAATGGCCGCATACACATCGTTGTTCCCACTGCTGGCTCCGCCGCCGCGCCCGTCGCTGCTGTGGATCACCAGCAGCCCAGTGCCCTTCAGGGGCAGCAGCACCGGCCAGTTGTCCAGGAGATTGCCGGAGTTGGGCAAGTGGATCGGCTCAGACCAGGCCTCCCCCAGCAGACAAGTCGCGTAGCTGTCCCAGCGCGTGCCGGCGCCCGTCTCCAGCGGATGCCGTCGGTAGACCACCCACACGCGGTCACGCTCGTCCAGGCATAGCTGCGGCATGCTCAGGCGCATTCGCTTGCTGGGCGGATACCTGGTGTCAATCTCCGGCCCTACGATCCTCCCCTTCGTCTGGCGCACCTGGCTGCCGACCACGCAGCGAACGGCGACTTCCCGGTCGAGGTAGAAGGGCACACCGCTGGGGCCCTTCCACACTGAGCCGAAGTCCTTCCCCCACTGCGGGGCGGCCACTTCGAAGGCGACCCAGAGGCGGTCTTGCGAGTCGCACGCCAGGCTGGGGCGGGCCTCGAAGCGTGACGTGGCTGCAACGGGCACGGCCTTGGGCAGTCGGGCGCGGCCCCCGGCGGGAATGGCCCTGAGCATGACGTCGTAGTTGCCGCGATCGTACGTGTCCCAGGCGACGTAAACGGTGTTGCCGGAGTCAACTGCTATGTCCGGGCTCCAGTCGTTCGCTCGGCTGGAGGAGACCGTGGTCTCGCTTGCCCTGGCCCCGTCCGGCAGGACCGTGTGGAGGATGTCGAAGTTGTCTCCGCGCCACCCGCGCCAGGCCACGTGCACCGTGCCATCCGAACCGACGGCGCAGACGGCATCGAGGTCGGCGCCGGGCGCCTCCGTTAGCCGCCGCACCGAAGACCACCGCTCACCCCGCGGGTCCCATCGGCGCCAGTAGAGGTCCCAGTTGCCCCGCATCTTCTGGCTCCAGATGACCAGCACCTCGCCCTCACCGTTCACGGCGACGGTCGGCTTCCATACGTCGCCGAGTTCCGCAGTGACATTGATCGGCTCGGACCACACGGCGCCGTCGAAGTGGCGCAGCCTTACCAGATCGCCGTTGCCCTTGGTCTCGAACGAGGACCAGTCGTCTGGAATGCTGGCGTCTTCAGGCAGCTCCAGCGGGTTGCCCTGTTGATAGCTGGTATAGGCAAGCCAGATCGTACCATCGGGAGCCGCTGCGGCCGAGGGGAAGTCCTCCTCTGCCGGCTCCGCCGTGAGCCGTGTCGTCAGCGGCACTTGCTGCACGGATGCCTGGTCCTCGAGAAACGACTGCGCCTGCCCGGGTCTGAGGTCACCCAAAGCGAAGGAGAACGCGCCTTGCGGCGTGGTGATCTTCACGACCGCAGTGGGTGGCCCATCGAGCGTAGCCCGAAGGACCACGGGCTGGATCCGCTGCTGCTGCCCGCGCTGGCCGCCTGCCGGTCGAGTTCGCAGCCGCCAACTGCCCTCCCCGACCCGGTCACCTCGGCGGGTCGGGCCGACCAGGGCCAGCAGGCGACCTGGCACGACCTCCAGCCGCCCGTCCCATGCCGTCGCCTCCTTGTCTTGGAGCCCGAGCCTGATCTGCACCGTGACGCCCCTGGTTGGCATCGGGACGCCCTGGGCCGCCACCGGCACGGATTTGCACAGTGCAACCAGCAGAGCCAGACACGACAGCGCGAAAAGCTTTGGGCTTCGCATGAGCAGTCTCCCTCCTTGTGGCCACTGGCCAGCTTTCGAACTGGCCCGTGCGGAGTCCTTCCGCGCGGAACGTAAACCCGACGCAACAGTGATTTCGGGCACGGAAGACGGCGACACCTGCGGCGGCCCGAGGTTGCTGCCATGGCCCGCGACGTGGCAGCGCCCAGTTACACGCCGAGAACGCGGCACGGACGGCGCTGGCCGCTCTGGAGGTGCAGGAGATGGCCTGTAGCTCCTCCCCGTTACGATTCTAGACCAATGCCTTGGCCTTTTCGATGCATGGACCAGGCAGAAGATAAACACCGGGTGCCGCTTGTGGAGGAGGGCGCTCGGAAGGTTGGACCGCCGGCGTCCACCAGGCCCGAGACAATTGGTGTGGTCCTCAGAGGCGCAGGCGAGCAGGGAGGCATGGAACAGATGAGCGCCAAGATCCTCGTGGTAGACGACCATGACGACGTGCGGGAGATGCTCACCCGCGTCCTGACGGAGCACGGCTTCGATCCGCTCACGGCAGCCAGCGGTAACGAGGCCCTGGTGCGTGACCGGAACGAGGAGCCCGACCTCATCTTGCTGGACGTGGTGCTCCCCGACATTGACGGCTTCGAGGTCCTTCGCCGCGTTCGGACACGCACCACCAAGCCCGTCATCATGCTCACAGTGCGGGACGGCGAAGCCGACCGCGTAGTTGGCCTGGAGCTGGGGGCCGACGACTACGTGACCAAGCCGTTTGCCCCTCGCGAGCTGATCGCGCGCCTGCGGGCGAGGCTGCGTCGCGTCCAGGAGTACGCTCCCTCTCTCCGCGATGCAGACGTGCTGGACTTCGGCACCATCAAGATTGACGCCGTGCACCGTGAGGTGGTGGCCAACGGCAAGAAGAGGCTACTCACGCCCAAGGAATCCGACCTTTTGCACCTGCTGGCCGCCAACGAGGGGCGCGTCGTTCCCCGGCAAGTGCTCCTACAGAACGTGTGGGGCTACAACAGCCAGATGCGGACTCGCACGTTGGACGTGCACATCCAGCGCCTGCGCAGGAAGCTGGGCACGGGCCTTAGTCTGCCCCGCCTCATCATAACCGTCCCCAACGTCGGCTACAGGTTCCAGGCGCCAGCCGGATCCGAAGCCCTGGGCGGTGATCTCACATGAGCACGCAATGCCCCGTTGTCATCCGGGACTGGCTTCACGAACTGTGCGAGACGGGCGCTGAGGCCTCCCTGAGCATCGCAGGCCACGAGCTGGCTGCCTTCTTCGCCGGGATGGATGACCAGGATGTTCTGGTAATGGACGTGCTGGCATCGGGCGAGATGCCCTCGCAGATGGACAACGGCGAGGTCGTGGTCGAGTTCCACGATGCGTCCGGCCCCGGGCGGTGGCGCCTGGTGAGCGACTGCCGACAGGCGGAGACGATCGCGGCCGGCCGCCTGCTCCTGTCGCTGGCGTTGCCGCGCGAGATCAGCTGGGCGGACCAACGTTCAGAGGCCCGAGTGCCGGTGTCGAGCGACATGCTCGAGGCCACGATATGGCTGGGCCGGGAGCGCCATCCCGCGCGAGTGCTTGACATCAGTGCCAGCGGCGCCAAGCTGCACATCGCCCCACACAGACTTCGCATCGCCGAGGCGCGGCGGGGCACCGAGTTCACCATCCAATTCTCGGGCCCAGTGGTGGCGGGAGTGTCCCGAGGTCACCGCGAGTCCAGAGCGGTGGTGCGGCGCGTGGTACGAGACGAGCCGCCGTGGTCGCTGGGGATCGAACTCATCAGGCCTCCGAGCGTTCTGGTGGCCGCACTGGCTGACTACGCGCGTACGGCCGGGCAGTAGCCTCGGACAGCTTCCCAACCTCACGGAAACGCACCTCGCCGTGCGGGGCCTGGCCACATCGCGCTGGGCTCTGGCCGACCCGGGCCACGTGAACGGGCGCACGACCTCGCTTCATCCCTCTCGGTGGAACGGCAGGACAGTCGTTCTCATACCGGGGACTCACCCGACCCGTGCAGCGGCCGACCACGGCTCTGCGCAGCGGGGAGGGAGGGAGCTTAGCAGGCGTATTGGGGAGGATGACGACAGCGCGGGGAGAAGGCAGACAGCGCAGCAGGAGATGGCGCGCCGCGGTCCTGTCGCTGCCAGGGGGGAGCCAAGTCTACCTCTGCCTTGATGGAACCGACGCGTCGCTCCAAGCCGAAAGGGTGGGGTGTCATGACCTCGCGAATGGGCCGCCGCACCTTCCTCAGGAACGCGGCACTCGGCGGCACGGGGCTGATGGTGCTCGGCGAGAGCCGATCCGTCTGCACCGCACAGGCCAATGACAGGCTCAACGTAGGTCTCGTCGGCGTTGGGGGCCGCGGCCGCTGGTTCGTGCAGACGATTCCGCAGCTGGGCGAGAACGTCGTGGCCATGTGCGACGTCAACGAGCAGCGAGCCGGGGAGTCCTTCGCGAAGATGCCGGAGGCCAGGAAGTACCACGACTTCCGCAAGATGCTGGAAGAGATGGACGACCAGATTGACGCGGTCGTCGTAGCGACGCCAGACCACACGCACGCTGCCGCGTCGGTGGCGGCCATGAAGCGGGGCAAACACGTCTACTGCGAGAAGCCGCTCACGCACAACGTGTATGAGTCGCGTGTCATGCGCGAGACGGCGGCGGATCAGGGAGTCGCGACGCAGATGGGCAATCAGGGAACCGCCAGCCAGGCGTTTCGACGTTCGCTGGAGCTGATCCAGGAGGGCGAGATCGGCGAAATCCGGGACGTCTACGTGTGGAAGGACAGCGGCGGGCCGGGGGCCCGCCAGCTTCCCCAGGGCGAGCAGCCCGTTCCCGACCACCTCAAGTGGGACCTGTGGCTGGGCCCAGCCGCCTACCGTCCGTTCCATCCTGACTGGCTGAAGTGGCACGGCTGGCGCGACTTCGGGACCGGGCAGTTAGGCAACTGGGCGACCCACACGGCTAATCTGGCCTTCAAGTCACTGAAGGTGGATTCGCTGTGGTACGCCGATCCCGCGGCCGGGGGGACGCCGCGGCTCACCGTGGAGGCCGTGGTCTCGGAGATTGACCGACACTCGTTCCCGAAGTGGGAGATGATCCGCTGGGATATTCCTGCGCGAGGCGAGCTGCCGCCGGTGGCCCTCCACTACTACAACGGCAGCCGCGCCCCGGGCGCCCGGGCGCGCATCGAGGAGCTGCTGGAGCGTCCACTGGACTGGGGCGACCAGGGCGAGAAGAAGTGGCACGACCACGCGGGCCTTCTCATCGTGGGCAGCGAGGGCAAGCTCCACGGCAACGGCCACAACACCGAGTGTACGCTCATCCGCAACGGGCAATTCGAGGGGATCAAGGACCAGCCGCAGACAGTGCCTCGCTCGCCGGGCCACGAACGCGAGTGGCTGCGGGCCTGTCGGGGTGGAGAGCCGGCGATGTCGAACTTCAACTACGGCGGCCCGTTAGTCGAATTCCTGCTGCTGGGCAATGTCGCCACGCAGTTCGACCACGCCATCGAGTACGACCCGATAGCCTGCAAGATCGTCAACAGCCCTGAGGCCAACGAGGCGCTTAGCCGCGAATACCGGGAGGGCTGGTCGCTGTGAGGCGTCCCATGGCTCCCGGCATTCTCGACCGGAGGACGAGCATCTGATGGCCGGATGCAATTGGCCCAGGGGAGTCGTCTGGACGGCAGGGGCGTTGGCGCTCTCGGTGCTGGCAGCGATGCAGGCAGTGGCCCAGTCGGCGGAGCGCATCCAGGTGCCCGTGGTGCCCGACGAGGTGCCCGAGCATCGGCAGCGTGAGATCGAGGCGGCGGCGCCGGCCAAGGCACAGGTCGCTCCCAAGGAGCCTCGGCGCGTGCTGATCTGGAACACGCCGCTCATGGAGAAGTCGCCTCACAAGCGTTGGTGCATCCCCTTCGGCACGTACGCCATGGAAGTGCTCGGTGTCAAGACCGGCGCGTTCGAGCCCGTGGTCAGCGATGATCCGGCGATGTACCTGCCCGAGAATCTGAAGCAGTTCGACGCCATCGTCATGAACAACAGCGACGGTCGCTGGATCACGCCCACCGACGAGGCTATGGTCAGGCTGAAGGAACACGGAGAAGACAAGGAAACCGTCGAGCAACTGCTGCGGCGGAGTCTGCTCGATTTCGTCTCCGGCGGCGGAGGCATCGTCGCCTATCACTACGCCATCGGCGCCAACAACCATTGGCCCGAGTTCCAGGAGATGCTCGGGGCCGGCTACTGGGGCCATCCCTGGAACGAAGAGGTCGGCGTCAAGGTGGAGGAGCCCGACCACCCGGTGTTGGCTGCATTCGAGGGGGAGAACTTCCGCATCGCTGAGGAGGTCTTCCAGTTCCGCGAGCCCTATTCGCGGAAGACGCTGCGCGTGCTGCTGTCCCTGGACACTGAAACCAGCAACATGGAGGTGGACTGGATCCACCGCACGGACGGCGACTTCGCCCTGGCCTGGGTGCGGCGGTATGGCAGGAGGCGCGTGTTCTACACCGCCTTCGGGCACCGCACCGAGATCTACTGGGACCCCACGCTGCTGCGGTTCTACCTGGACGGCATCCAGTTCGCGACGGGCGATCTGGATGCGGCCGCCGAGCCCAGATGAGTATGGGCCTACGTGACGTCACTGCCGAGAACACCGTCAATCGGAGGGGAAGAGGACATGAGGGCGCTCCCGATCTCCGTTGCGCTGTTGAGCGCAATGGCCGCGCCGTTGTCAAACGCACGCGCGCAGGAAAGGACTGTCGCCATGCCCACCGTGGAGCAGATCCAGAAGATGCAGGACGCCGCGCCCGCCGAGCCAGCCGTGGCGCCCAAGCAGCCGCGGAAGGTCCTGGTATGGGGCCGAATGCACGCGCACCAGCCCAATCCCTATGCGGCCAGGGCCTTACAGATCATGGGCGAGAAGAGCGGGGCATTCGAGGCGGTCGTGAGCGAGGATCCGGCGACGCTGCTGCCGGAGAGCCTCGACCAGTACGACGGCCTGGTGATGAACAACATCCACGAGCGCGAGCCCTTTCTGCCGCCCAACTTCGACGAGCTCCCCAAGAACGAGCAGACGGCGGCGGAGGAGATGAGAAGCAGGATTCAGGGGAGCATCCTGGACTTCGTGGCTGGCGGAAAGGGCATCGTGGGGATTCACGCGGCGACCGCAGCCCTACAGGGGTGGCAGGAATACGGCGAGATGATGGGGGGCTATTACGGTGGTCACATCGCCCAAGAGGTGGCCATCAAGCTGGACGACCCCGACCATCCGGTGAACGCTTGCTTCGAGGGCAAGGGATTCCGCATCCACGACGAGATCTACATCTCCCGAGAACCGTACTCCCGCGAACGGGTCCGCGTGCTTCTGAGCCTCGATCTGACGCAGATGGACGACCCGGGGAAGCGTCCGGACAAGGACTACGCGGTCAGTTGGGTGCGGGCGTACGGCAAGGGGCGCGTGTTCTACAGCACGCTCGGCCACTTCCTGGAGACCTACTGGAATCCGCTCGCGCTGCGGCACTTCCTGGCAGGCATCCAGTTCGCCCTCGGCGACCTGGAGGGAGACACTACCCCCAGCATCGAGTAGCCTCCCTGGTGCCTTGAGGTCCTGCGACGGCACCACGTGCGGGCGGCTACGGGCGGAGGCTGGAGGAGAAGCTGCAGTCCGAGTCCGGGTGTTTGCACGAGGGCCTGTGCGGGTCGGCCCTGGCCTCATGGGCGTGCGGCCAGGGCGAGGTAGCCAGGTTGTGATTTCGCCTCATCCATGAAGGCGAGCACGTTCCCCAGCGGCACATCACCCTCCACCGCATGGCCTGGCGCGAAGATGTAGCTGCCCTCGCGGCCTAGCTCCAGGAGACGCCGGGCCTCTCGTCGAACCTCGCCGACGGAGCCATGGGGCAGCGTCTGCTGCGTGGAAAGGCCGCCGTGGAAGGCGACGCGGCCGCGATACTCCTGCAACAGACGGCGGCAGTCCATCACCTCCGGCTGGAACGGGTTGAAGCAGTTCACTCCCAGGCCGATGAGGTCGTCGAACAGCTCGTCCACATCTCCGCAGGAGTGGATCATCTGGAACTTGCCCGCCTCGCGCACCGTGCCGTACATGCGAGCGAGCTGCGGACGGATGAACTCACTCCAGAAGGGCTTGCCCATGATGAGCCCGCGCTGCTGCCCCCAGTCATCGCCGAAGTAGACTGCGTCTATGTCGTAATTCAGCGCCTCGTTGACCAGGGCGATGTTGTGATCGGCGATCGCCGCGAAGAGCTCGTGCACGAAGTCGGGATGGTCAATGAAGTCGCGCAGCAGGTTCTCCATGCCGCGCAGCGTCCAGGCGCGCTCGAACAGCGAGAAGCCTACGTAGAAGACACGAAACCGGTCAGGGCGCTCTGCGATGCGCTCGGGGATGTCCTGGAAGAGCCGCGGGTCCAGCGGGTCGGGCAGCTCGTAACCCTCGAGTGTGGGTTCGGGGAGCACACACCCCTCGACAACCCCGATGTCTTTGTCAATGCTCCGGTCCCAGACCACGCCGAAAACGTCACGGTGGCGCTCGCCGCCGACATCCTCGAAGAACCCGATGGCCGAGCCCAGCTCCAGGATGTGGTTGTCGAGCGCACGCTCGGCCGGGTCCTCGCCACCGAAGTGCTGGACGAGCAGTGCCCACGGTTCCTTGGTGAACTGGCAGTGCCAGGGCACATACGGAGGGCGCCTGCCCTCGAGAACGGCACGCACGACCTCACGCTTGGTCAATCAGGGCCTCCTCCACCGTCACCTCGCCGGCCGCACGGCACGACACCCTCTCCTCACTTCACCAACGAGTAGTCCGTGAGCTCGGCCACGCGCGTGCCCTGACCGCCGCGCCCGGTCCGCTCGGTCTTCACCATGCCGACTCCCTTGGCATACCAGACGGTGCGCTTCATCTCGCCGCGCCCGAACGAAGTCGTGTAGACGAGCTTCAGGCAGTCCTCGAAGGTGCCCTTGGGAACCGTCACGGCCTCAACGGCGGCCAGCTCGAGCTTGATGGTGACGTCCATCTGCCGCTGACCGATGTTGACCTTCAGGGCCGCTTCCTCGCTCTGGCCGGCGCGCATCTTGCCGGGGAAGCTGGCCGCCGGCTCATACCTGACCGTGGTCGTCTGGCCGCCCTGGTCGCCTCCCCGCCTGAAGAGGGACCCGAAGATGGTCAGTTTGTCGGCGGTGACCAGTTCCAGCGTGCCGAAGCGAATCTGGCCCTCGGCCGTCTTCATCACGATGGGCAGCGCCTGCTGGCCTCCGACGTTCCGTGCCTCCAGGACCTCGTAGGTGCTAGTCTGATCGCCATCGCCGCCCACGGACTTCATCATCCACTTCGACCCGACCGTATACGGCATATAGTCCTTCAGAGTGTACTCCGGCTCCTGCGCCAGGGCCGGAACTGAGCAGAGCGTTGCGGCCACCAGCATGAAACTCAAGGACAACACCATTGCGCGCTTCATGTCTGACCTCCATTCTCCCTACGCACTCGGCGTTCGCACGTCAACGAACCTGGGGGTGGGTCCGTGGTCGAGTTCGCCTCGGGCAGACGCTCTCCTTCCTGCCGACCACGGCGCCAGGGGGACCCGACATCGGGCACAGGCCCGGATTCCG
>JBHIEF010000156.1:0-10485 GCA_046760465.1 Armatimonadota bacterium
CGCAGCTTGCCGTCCACCGTACCCACCAGGATCTCCTGAAGGCCGTCGCCATTGAGGTCGGCCGTCGCCAGGCTCGTCGGGGCGACCAAGAGCCTGACCTGGCGCATCTGGCGCAGGGCCTCGTCAAACCACGTTACCTCCCCCGTGGACTGGGTGACCACGATCTGAGGCACGCGGGCCTCCTCAGGTCCCGCCTGGCCAACCGCAGTCATGTAGGTGCTGTACGGCCATATCGAGGAGAAACTCGACAGCTTCGCGCGGGCCACGACCTCGCCAGCCGCGCCGAGCGCCCTGACCTCCCGGTCTGTCGCCACTACTACGCTCGGCCCGACGCGCCCGCCGCCACAGGGCGCAAGCGCGCGAATGTAACCCCCTGCCCGAGAAGCCCACAACTCCGTGCCGTCCGCGGCGAACGCCCGCACGGTCTCCCCCGTGGCCAGGAGCACCTCGGCCAGGCCATCACCGTCCACGTCGGCAACGTCCAACGGGCCGACCGGCATCACAGTTGCGGCCGTGCTCCACATCTCTGTGATGTCGTGGGTAATGCCAACGGGGCGTCGCTGCACATACTGCGGCGCGGCGGCCTTGAGGTCTTCCAGGTCGGCGGCAATGCGGGCGATCAGTGACTCGTCCACCACCCAGGGGTTGACCTCGACCTTGTGGCGGCCCTTCTGGATAGGGACGGTAAGCAGCTCGCCCTTGTGGTACTTGGCCGGCACCACCTGGCCGTCCACCCGCACCTCGCCCTCGCGCTGGCCCATGATGCGCAGCAGCCCCGCCCCCTCGGCGACCACGTCGCCAATGCCTGTCCGGAGGTCGAGGTCAATCGAGATGGCGCCCTTGCCGCTCATGATCAGGCGACCCCAGCGGAACTCCGCCAGGTTCATGGCGATGATGCGGTCCGGCCTGACGTAGAAGACGTCCGCCCCGAGCACCACGTCGTCGTAGGGCATCTCCGCCCCGCGAACGCCCGCGTAGGCGAGCCGGTCGTCGGGGCCGCTGATGATGCAGCCGCGCTCTCCCGCGCGGTGGAGGCCGTACGCGGGCGGCGCGTCGGGGTCGGAGGTGCAGAGCAGGTTCTGGAAGCTGACCATCTCTCCTTCGGCCAACTCAACCTGCCGGCGCTGACGGACCGGGAAGCCGGGAGCAGACACCGGTTCGCCCGCAAACTCGAGCCCGCTATCATTGGCCGCGAGCAGGTGGAAGTCCAGCCGGATGCGCTCGTCGGGATCGACCGGCTTGCCCGGACGCGCCCTGTCCAGAGCCACGGTCAGCGTGCCGCTCTGGACCTCTGCGGACGAGCGTCCGTTGACCATGTAGTCGCAGTCGACCTGAAACTCCCCCTCCTCCAGCGCCTGGAGCGCGTCCAGCACGACCAGGGGGCCGCCGTGGTGCCAGAACAGATTGCGATACCAGTCCACGCCGTTGTAGTCGCGCACGACCGTCTGCACGACGGACATGCCATCGAAGTCCGCCCGATGGAGGACGGCCGCGGCCGGCGGCACGGCGTCTGGCGCCAGGCCGTCCTTGAGCACGCTGACCATGCTGTGCTGGGTGGTGCTGCTCGCCCCCTCGCCACCATCAAGCAGGCAATGCACGCCGCGGTCCATGAAGCTGACGATGGCGTTGGTGTCGTAGTGCCCGCCCTCGCCGCGGCCGTAGCCGTCTATCAGCAGGTACTGGCCCAGCGGCCCGGCCGTGCGCAGGGCCAGCTTGTCGAAGGCGCGCTCCTGGTTGACGGTGGGTTGCTGTTTGGGGCCGCCATAGACCGGTTTTGGCAGCCGCAGGTTGAACATCGGCATGGTCATGGGAGCGTGGGCCGACCAGGCCTCGTGCTCCGGCGCCTGCGGCTCGACATCGTCGTGGTAGGGGCTGCGATAGCCCTCGTCCAGCTCTCGCAGTCGAGCCAGGTATCGGCCGTCTCGGTGGTACCAGAGGGCGTAGGGGAGGGCGATCTGCTCCAGGCGGTCCGCTCCCTGGTCCGGCTCGCCGAACGGCGCCGCGCCGCCGTGGGGCTGGCAGATCAGGCTGGTGTAGTCCGCCCAGCGCCCGACCATCCCATTCTCGAAGATGGTCAGGTCGTTCTCGTTCAGCGCGTACTCGACCGTATCGCGCAGGGCGAGCGTCTGTGGCGCGGCGACGTCGGCCCGCGACTTGTAGGACCGGTACTGGGCGCCGAAGGCCTGCTGGCACTTGCGCAGGTAGGTTGACATGCGCTCGTCCACGTTGCCGTAGTGATGCCAGAAGTAGCGGGCGCCGTAGTAGAGGCCCAGCAGCGGGCGGCTGGTGTCCGGCGAGATGACGGTGGGCCGCACGTCCAGCCGGTGGTAGCCCGGGATGCGCTCCGGCAGGGCGTGGAGGATGGCCAGCAGCGTATTGGCGATGACCAGCCGATCCTCGTCGCTGAACAGCTCGTCGCCCTCGACGGCCTGCCACAGGTAGAAGAGCTCGGCGGCGCGGCTGACGTCCTCTTCGGAGAGACTCAGGCCGGGGTCTTCGGCGTAACACTCGGCCAGGTAGAGCAGGGCATCCCTCCAGGCATCGTAGGGGGAGCCACGCACCCGGGCGGAGGCCGACTCGATGAAGAGGTCGAGGGCCTGTGAGGGGGTGGAGGGGCGAGGATAGTCGCCGTCCTTCACGGCCTGGGGGCTCTGCGCAACCGCGCGGTTCGGCGCCAGCAGGCGCTCCTGGCCCTCGAGGTGCTGCACGAAGGCGTCCACGGCCTCCCTGACGTCCGCCGGCGTGCTGCCACCAAGGACGATGGCCTGCTCGGCGTCCGGGAAAGCATAGGGCCTCGTGACCGTGCGCACCACATAGCCGCCCGGGCCCGGCCACACGGAGTCAACGACGGCCGCCTTGGTCCAGTACAGGCGCTCGATGACCTCGTTGTTGCTCATCTTCCCCAGGGCGATGAGGTGCGGGCGACGGGCGAAGTCAACCCCGGACACGTCCACGACGACGGGGAAGTGCGCCCCCGAGCGCGCGTTGAGCCTGCGTTGCAGGCGTTGGGCCAAGTCGAGGTACTCGGTGCCCTTGGCGGACACGATGGTGGCCCTGGCCTCGCCGCCCTCGGCCAGGACGGTCGCGCGGGGGATGGGGAAGGCCTCGGCGATGCCATTGCTGTTGTACGGAGCCAGCGGGGCGTACCTGCGGTACTCCTCGGGGGACAGCTCCGTGAGGCTGACCTCGTCTATGACCGTCTCGCTGCGGGCGATGTTGGCGGAATAGATGTACAGCCTCGCGGCGTTTGTGTCCTCGGGGGCCAGGGCCAGCAGGTTGACCACCTGAAAGCCCCTGCCCAGCTTGGGGGCGATGGGGACGATGAAGTCGCGCTCGCTGGGGAGGAACTGAAGGCGCAGCAGCACCGCCCGCTCGTCCGAGCGAAAGACGGGCCGGGCCCGCAGCAGCACCTGGTAGCGCCCGCCCGGCCGCGCGCGCACCTCCTGGGCCACGCCTATCGAGTAGCGCGGGTCGCGCAGGACGTCGGTCTGGTCCAGCAGGAGCAGCGCCGACTGCCCCTCCAGGGCCTCCTCGGTCAGCCGCAGCTCGGTGCCCTCGGCGCCGCCCCCGTAGCGCACCCAGCCCTGAGGGGCGCCGTCGGGCGCCAGGCCCCCCTCGAAGCCCGGATTGGCCAGCAAGTTCTGGGCCCAAGTGGGTGCGGCGGCCAGAGCGGCCGCCAGGCACATTGCCAGGCACGCACGCACGACGGCTGCGCTTCGCACGCCGCTCACCTCAGCTAGGCGGTCACGAACCAGCCGGGGTCAAGGTCGGGAAAGACGTTGTCGCGCTGCCTCAGCTCCTGGACGTACGCCTGCTCCTCGGGGCTGAGCATCTGGCCGGAGGCCTGGCGACGGGCCAGGTCGGCGATGCGGCTGAAGTCGCTGTGGTGTCCGTTGGCCCGCGCCTCGGCGTAGTCGCGGGCGGTCCAGGTGCTGATCAGGAACTGCCAGTCGGACGACTGGAGCAGGAACAGCTCGCGGGCGGCCTGCCGTATGAGCTCCCTGGTCGGCTCGTCGGCGGTCTCCCAGTGGTCCAGCGCCAGCCAGCGCATGGTCACCTCGGCATCGTACTCGCGCTTCCAGATCCAGTCGGTCCACTCGTTGAGCCAGACCCAGTGCCCGCCGCCCTGGCCCCAGGAGCCCTCGGGCAGATTGACCACCGAGGTGGGGGAGTGACGCCCGAGGTAGTCGCCGCAGGTCATCAGCGCCACTTCCGGCGCGTCGCTGAGCCAGCGGGTCACCGTCTCGAGCCAGTGCGGTCCTTCGTACCACCAGTGGCCGAACAGCTCCGCATCGAAGGGCGCGCAGAGCACCGGCGACTGCCCGTCCGGGCGGGGGTTCTCGGCCAGCACGGACTTGACCAGGCTGACGAAGTGACTGGCGTTGTCTTGGACGCGGTCGGCCGCCATGCCGGGGTCATACTCCTGCTTGGCGCCCAGATCGCCCGAGGCATCGGTGACGCGCCAGTAGCGGTGTCCGCCCGGGAAGTGCTTCTTGTGGAAGTCGAGGTACCAGCCGTCGCCGGGATAGCCCAGGTCCTTGCTCCAGACCTGTAGGCCGGTGCGGGGGTCACGGATGAAGGCGGCCACGGGCGGGTGATGCTCGAACCTCCCACCCACGAAGTAGGGTGCGTAGGGGGTCCTCTCGCCGTTGTAGCCGAGGGGTTCGCGCAGGCGCGCGATCTTGCCCCAGAGCTTGCCCAGCGTGTCCTGCCAGCTTACGTACACGGGCACGGGCTCGGCCGTGCCGCCCAACGCGTGGCTGTCCACGATGAAGTAGTCTATGCCGTTGCGGCCCAGCACGTCCTCCAGGCCCACGCGGTAGCGGGGCTCCCAGACCTCGCCGGTAATGGCCTCAGGCGGCTGCCACTCCCCCGCCGGCCGATAGGCGCACTCCGGCAGCCAGAAGCCGCGTGGGCGCCGTCCGAAGAGGCGCTCGTGCGTCTGCGCGCCCTGCTTGACCTGCGCCTCGATGCTGACCTCCTCGAGCAGCAGCGGCAGGTAGGCGTGGGTGGCGGCAGAGGTGAGGATCTCGATGTGCCCGTCCTCCTGGAGGCGAGCGAAGGCGCCCACCAGGTCGCCCTGGTATCTCTCCTCGAACATGCGCAGCAGCCACTCGCAGTGCCCGCGCCAGCGCTCGGCCAGCCACTTGAGGTGGTCTCGCCCGTGCCAGTCGAACTCCTGCGCGTTGTCGTTGGCGAAGCCGATGCGCATGCGCAGGTAGTCGGCGAAGCGCTGCTTGAAGCGCTCGTCGGCGAGCTGTTCGGCCACCACCGGGGTGATCCCGATGGTCAGCGCAGGGCTGTGCCCCTCCTGCACCAGAGTCTCCAGCGCGTTGAGCAGGGGGAGGTAGGTCTCGGCGGCGGCTTCGTAGAGCATGTCGGCGCCGTGCGGCCAGGTGCCGTGGTCGAGAACGTATGGAAGGTGGGAGTGCAGTACCAGGCAGAAGGCGCCCGTGGGCTGGTCCATCTCAGGCTCCGCTCCTCTACCGGCGCCGGACAGCACGCCGACCGAGCCGCGCCGGGTGCGCGGCGACGGGCATCGAAGTGCTTTCCCGCCCGTTCCCGCTCTCTCCTGCCGTCTCGCTGAGGTTTCGCGGGTGGGTGTGGTGCAGCTAGCGGCCCAGCACGTCGCGCATCCTGTCGAACAGGCCGCGCTCGTGCTCCCTGACCTCTTCGCCGCCCAGGGCGGCCAGCTCCCTCAGGAGCTGCTTCTGCTGCTCGCTGAGCCGCCGGGGTGTGACCACGGTTACCACCACGTATTGGTCGCCCTCGCCATGGCCGCGCAGCGCGGGCAGGCCCTTGCCGCGCAGGCAGAAGCTCTCGCCCGTCTGCGTGCCGGCGGGGATGGTCAACTGACAGGGGCCGCCGAGGGCGGGGACCTCAATGCTATCGCCCAGAGCTGCCTGCGTGAAGGTGATGGGCTGCTCGATGATGATGTCCCGGCCACGGCGCACGAAGGTGTCGTGCGGCCGGACCAGCACGCGCACGTAAAGGTCGCCCGAGGGCGCGCCCTGAGGCCCGGCGTCCCCCTCGCCCTCGTAGCACAGACGCTGTCCGTCCTCGATGCCGGGGGGAATGCGCACGGTCATCCTGCTGCGCTTCCGTGCGCGCCCGGCGCCCTCGCAGATGGCGCAGCGATCGGCCACGTACTGACCCTGACCACGGCAGCGCGGACAGGTGGCGATGGTCTCGAAGCGACCGAAGAAGGACTCCCGAGCCTGCCGGACCTGGCCCACGCCCCCGCAGGTGGAGCAGGTCTCCGGCGAGGAGCCCGGCGCCGCCCCGCTGCCGCCGCACTGCTCGCAAACGCACAGGCGGCTGATGGTTATCTCCCGCTCGGCGCCCGCGTAGACGTCCTCCAGGTCAATGGCCATGTCGTACTGGAGGTCGTCGCCGCGCTCGACGGTGACTCCCCGCCGCCGGGGGCTGCCGCCGAAGAACATCTCGAACAGGTTGAAGGGGTCGAAGCCGGCGTCGAAGTCGAAGCCGATCCCCTGCGGGCCCGCGTGGCCGAAGCGGTCGTATTGCGCGCGCTTCTGCGGGTCGCTGAGCACAGCGTAGGCCTCGCCGATCTCCTTGAAGCGCTCCTCGGCGTCGGGGTCCTCGCGGTTGACGTCCGGGTGGTACCGGCGCGCCAGCCGGCGGTAGGCCGACTTGATCTCGCGGGCCGAGGCCTCCCGGCTCAGCCCCAGGACCTCGTAGTAGTCACGCTTGGCAGGCATGGCGGTGGGGAGGCTAGTCCTCGTCCGGCTCCGCCTCCACCTCCTCGACCTCGATCTTGCCTTCCGCAATCTCGTACAGGGCGATAGTCAGGGGATGCTTGGAATCGCACTCCACCAGGGGCGTGGCGCCGGCGTTGAGCTGCCGGGCGCGCTTGGCGGCGGCTACTACCAGTGAGAACTTGCTGGGCACCTTGGTCTCCAGCTCGGAAATCGTAGGACCTCTCACAGTCCTCCCGCTCTCCTTTCTCGCACGGCCGCGCAGCGCAGGCCTCGCGTCCGGGCGGCCGACTCGCCAAAGGGGTAAGTATAGCCGCCAACCATGCGTCTGTCAATCGGTTTGTGCGGGTCGTTCCGTGGGGTATCGCCCAGCCGCCGAGGGAGCGTGAGCGACTTCACACCAGGCCCCGCCGTGCCCCTGCGGGCATGCGGCGCGGCGACTATCCGGGCGGCCAGGACATCTGGCGTCCGCCGAGCAGATGGACGTGTAGGTGGAATACCTCCTGCCCGCCGTGGCGGTTGCAGTTGACCACCACGCGGTAGCCCGAGTTCTCAAAACCGAACTGGGCGGCCACGTCCACGGCCACCTTGAGCAGATGCCCCAGCAGCGGCTCCTGCTCGGGCCCGGCATCGTTTAGCGTGGGGATGTGGGTCCGGGGTATGACCAGGTAGTGGTAGGGGGCGCGGGGGTTGAGGTCTCTGAAGGCGACCGCCTGATCGTCCTCGAAGACGACCTCGCTCTCGATGTCCTTGGCGGCGATCTTGCAGAAGATGCAGTCCTCCACGTTCGCGTCACCTCCCGGTAACTTGCTGCCACTGGCGCCAGAGAGTCGCCTTGTCTTCCGCGCCAGCGATGAAATCCCACGGCAGAGGCGCGTCGGCGTGCTGGTCCGGGGCCAGGTAGGCATCAGGTTCGAGGCCGTGGGCCCTAAGCCCTTGCCTGAAGGCGCCCGTGGTGCCGCCATTTCGGTAGCAGTGCAGCAGCACTGGGCCCAGCTCCGCGCCCCCGCGCGACAGGATCCCCTGCACGACGGCCCAGCGGGGGCTCTCGGAGCTCACCGAGGCACGCGCATGGCGCTGGAGAGCTGCCTTCACGTCGCGCGTGCGCGCCTCTAGCATGGCCTGAGGTGCCATGGGCGCCCACTGGAACGGGGTGTGGGCCTTGGGCACGAAGGGGGCCACGCTGACGGTGAACCTGGCCTCGGGGAAGGCTTGCTCCAGGCGCGCGACCAGCCCGGCGATCTCCCGCGCCTCCTCGTCAGTCTCCGTGGGCAGGCCGATCATGAAGTAGAGCTTGACGGCGCTCAGGCCCGCGGCCAGGGCGCCCGCCACGACGGAGAAGAGCTGCTGGTCGGTGGTGCCCTTGCGGATCAGCTCGCGCAGGCGCGCGCTGGCTGCCTCGGGGGCCAGCGTGATCTGCTTCTGCCCTCCCGCCGACAGTGCCCTGAGCAACGGCTGGCTCACTGATTCGATGCGCAGGGAGGAAGTCGAGAGCCTGGCCCCCCGGTCGGCCAGTTCGGTCGCAAGCTGGTCAATGTCTCGGTAGTCCGACAGCGACGCGCCCAGCAGGCCGATGCGGTCCGTGTGCCGGAGGCCGCGCGCAGCGGTCGCCACCAGCGACTCGACGCTGCGCTGCCTCAGAGGGCGGTAGATGTGACTGGCCAAGCAGAAGCGGCAGGCCCTGCCGCAGCCACGGCCAACCTCGACCAGGAAGCAGTCGCCGAACTCGGTGTGGGGCGTGAGGAACACAGAGGCCGTCTCGAAGCGGGCTAGGTCGGCCACAGCCAGCCTGCGCACGGGTCCCTCGCGGTTGACCGAGGGCACCCACATGCCGTCCATGGCCGCAAGCGCGGGAAGCGCCTCGGCGCGACCCCGGGCGCTCCTCAGGACGTCAATCACCTGCGGCAGGGCCTCCTCCGCCTCGCCAATCAGGCAGGCATCCACGAAGTCGGCCAAAGGAGCGGGATTCGCGGTGATGGCGGCGCCCCCGGCGATGACGACAGGGTGCGACTCGGTGCGCTCCCTCGTCAGGAGCGAAATGCCGCCTCGGTCCAACAGGGCCAGCACGTTCAGGTAGTCCAGCTCGAAGCTCACGGAGAGGGCCACCACATCGAAATCGCGCAGGGGCGTGCCCGACTCCAGCGAGGCCCACCGGGCGTCGCCCTTGGCCCCAGGGCCGGTGGCGTCGTCTGGCACGAAGGCGCGCTCGACACGCACCCCCTCGATACCCGCGACCAGCCCGTAGACGGCTTGCAGGGACAGGCTGGACATGCCCACGTGGTAGGTGTTGGGGAAGGCCACCACCACAGAGAGGTCGTAGGGACCAGTCGTGGGCGGAAGTAGGCACCTCTCTGAGCTGGTGGCATGTGCGGCCATGCGGTCTCGTCGCCCCGGCGTAGGCTGTGACTTGGCAGGCGTGGCTGTCGCGACGCCATCGCGGGTATTCGCGCCCCAGGCGCGCCCTCCTGCCGCGCAGAGCCGTGCGGAGGCGGTCAGGGGGATACAGATTGGGCGGCCAGGTGCCGATAACCTGGCTGGACCCGTCCGTGTTCGGGACCACGTTCCCGGCCCGGCAGCGCGGGTACGATGTGGCTGGAGGCGCGGGGTACGCTAGAGGAGCAGAGCCGTAGAGGTAGGGCAGAGGCGGAAACAGAGCGCCAGGAAGAGCCGAGGCTACAGAAAGGGACTTCTGACCGAAGCAGGCACACAAGGCCGCGAACACCAGCAACCACAGCAACCAGTGGACACGTCCCTTGCAGAAGCGGTGGAGAGCTGCGGAAGCTGTTGAGCGTCGCGCCTGGTCGCCGGAGCGAGAGATCGCTCCGGCGACCGCTTTCTAGCCCCAGAGATGCGGCGGCCGGCGGGCCGAGCCGAGGCCCTATTCGACCCAGACGCGGACGTGTTCACCCTTGTCCCTGTCCTCGACATCCACCAGCGTGCTGCCTTCGCCGGCGCCCTCCTCGATGGCGCGGGCGAGCTCGGCCAGGTCGAGGTCGTGTTCGCCGTGCTTGATGGCGGCCTTGCCGCCCATCTTCAACCCCCACCTGGCCAGCATGAAGGGCACACGGATGTTCACCTTGCTATCCCCGCTGTCCAGCTCGGTCACCGCCACGCGCAGCCACTTGGGCTTCCGGCCGGAGGCCTCCTCGGTGACCTCCGGCTGCTCCACAGCCTTGAGCAGCTCGGCCGCCTGCTGCGGCGTGATCTTGCGCTCGGCCACCATCTCAAGGATCTTCAAGCGTTCGCGTTCCACGAGTGTCCTCCTTGCTGGTCTGGGGCCGCCTCAGGGCCGCCAGGGCCTGCTCTACGGTGATCTCGCCCCGACCGAGGGCCTCGAGGGTCTCGAGGCGGTCGCGATGGCCCTCGGAGGGCTCCCGAGTGTAGCCCAGGGCAGCCAGCAGGTCGTCCAGCCGGTTGCGGGCCGTCGGATACGAGATGCCCAGCTCGGCCTGCACGTCCGTCAGGTTGCCGCGGCAGCGCAGGAAGGTCTCCAGGAACTGCCAGCGCTCGGCGGAGAGCCCAGAGAAGCGACCGGGCGCGAAATCTCCCTCCACGCGCGTGCTACAGGCTCTGCACGTGAGTTGGGTCACGGCCATGTCGGCCGCGCATACCGGGCATTTGGCTACCATCTCGTTCATCGCATGCATATTATTGCATGTGACTTGGAGAAAGTCAACGTTACTGCCAAAGAAAGTGCGTGATTATCGCGTATTAGTGAAGATATATGAGGCGAATCGCTGGATGCTACGTTTGTGTAGGACCGGGG
>JBHIEF010000157.1:0-10358 GCA_046760465.1 Armatimonadota bacterium
TGACGGCCTACTGGCCGCCGGCGCACAACATCGGCTACGAGCACAGCACCATCAATACCGTGCGCGACCTGCTGGAGGCGCTGAGCACTCGCGAGAACCCGCACCCCGACTTCGAGGACGGCGTCTACGTGAACGCCGTCATGGACGCCGTCGAGAAGGCCAACAAGACCAAAAGGTGGGAGCGGGTCCGCTACTAGTAACGAGGCTCTGTCATTCTGAGGAGGCAACGACGAAGAATCTCACGCGGCCGCCCGCGGCTGTGAGCCCAACAGCGAGATTCTTCGCTCCCGTTGCTCGCTCAGAATGACATTCTCGGCCGAAGTCTCGCTGTAGCACTCGCTGGCGTCAAGCTCGGCTAGGTCAGGGAAGGGCGACATGCCGGAGGGTCAGCAGCCCTGGGAACGGGGCCTTAGCCTGCTTCAGGAGGGCAAGAGCCAGGAGGCGGCGGACCTGCTGTGGCGGGCGGCCACCGAGGACCCGGGCAGCTTTGAGACGCGCCTCTACCTCGGCCTGGCACTGGCGCAGCTTCAGAGGCACCAGGAGGCGGCCACGGAGCTACGGGCGGCCCTGAGCATCAATCCCCAGAGCGCCCTGGCGCAGTACAATCTGGGCGTGGTGCTACAGAGCGCGGGCCGCCACCGGGAGGCCCTGACCGCCTACGAAGCTGCGCTCGCCATAGACCCGGGCTACGAGCAGGCCAGCCAGGCGGCCGAGGGCCTGCGTGCGGCCCTGGGGCCCGCGGCGCCGGCGCCCGCCGCGGCGGCGGCTGCCGCCCCGGCCGGCGCCTATCCCACGCCGCCGGCTGCCCCCGCCCGCCGGGAGGGCGGCATGGGGCGCGGCATCGTGTGGGTGGTAGTCGCAGCGATCGCCGCCGTCCTGGTGGCCATCACCCTCGTCCTGGCGGCCATCCTATTCCCGGTGTTTGCCAGAGCCCGAGAGAAGGCGCGTCAGGTTTCCTGCCTGAACAACCTGAGGCAACTGGCCTTGGGCCAGATGATGTACGTGCAGGACTACGACCTCATGCTGCCGCCCGCCGACACCTGGTGCGACGCTACCATGGTCCACATACAGAATCAGGCCGTCTACGCATGCCCCGCCGCGCCGGAGTCGCAGTGGAGCTACGCCATGAACTCCGATCTGTCCGGGGCAATCCTGGAGGAGATCGCCGACCCGAACCAGACCGTGCTGCTCTACGATTCAACGGCCGAGGCCAACAACGCCAACGACGCCCTGACCTCCATCCCCGTCCCCGGCCGCCACACTCGGGGCAACAACTTCGCCTTCGCAGATGGCCACGCCAGGTGGTACTCTGACTCCGCGCCCCCGGGCTCTGCTGAGCCCTTTGTTGAGATGGAGCCCCCCATCATCGAGGAGATTCCCGAGGAGGTCGAGTAGCAGATGAAGATCGGCGTGCTTACTGCTCCCTGGAGCGACCAGCCTTTGGAGGACGTGCTGGACTACCTGGCCGAATCCGGCCTGGAAGCCGTGGAGATCGGCACCGGCAACTACCCCGGTGACGGCCACTGCGACCCCTTCGCGCTCAACCAGAGCGCGGCCAAGCGCAAGGCCTTCATGAAGGCCATCGAGAGCCGCGGCCTCATCCTCTCGGCGCTGAGCTGCCACGGCAATCCCCTGCACCCCAGCAAGCGCTTCGCCAAGCGGAACCACGAGGTGCACCGGGCCACCGTGCAGTTGGCCCAGAAGCTGGGCATTGACTGCGTCATCAACTTCTCCGGCCTGCCCGGCGGGTCCAAGTCCGACCGCGTGCCGAACTGGGTCACCGCTCCCTGGCCGGAGGACCAACTGGAGGCGCTGGAGTACCAGTGGAAGGAAGTGGCCATCCCCTACTGGCGGGCGGAGAACAGGTTCGCCGACAGGCACGGGGTCAACGTCTGCTTCGAGATGCACCCCAACTTCCTGGTCTACAACCCGGAGACGCTGCTGAAGCTGCGCAAGCACTGCGGCGACCGCATGTGCGCCAACTTCGACCCCAGCCACCTGTTCTGGCAGGGGATAGACGTTTGCAGCGCCATCCGCTGCCTGGGCGGCGACGTCATCAAGCACTTCCACGCCAAGGACAGCCGCGTGGATCCCATCAACGCCGCCGTCAACGGCGTGCTGGACACCAAGCACTACGGCGACGAGATCAACCGCGCCTGGATCTTCCGCACCGTCGGCTACGGCCACGACGCCGCGGTCTGGAAGGACATCATCAGCGAGCTGCGGCTGATCGGCTACGACCACGTGCTCAGCATCGAGCACGAGGATAGCCTAATGTCGGCCGGGGAGGGCTTCCAGAAGGCAGTGGCCTTCCTCAAGGACGCCGTTATCGCCGAGATGCCCGGCCCCATGACCTGGGCCTAGCCTCGAGCGTGTGCGGGGCCACTCGCGCAGGCGGCTGCCGTCACGACACGCGACCGACGGCAGCCGCCTGCGTTGGCTCTTGCCGGCCGTGAGACAGCCTCCGCCCCAGCACATGCCAGACGTTGACACCGGCGCACGCATCGGGTATACTCCTAGAGTCGCCGCCAGTCATACAATCGCCTTCGCACTAGGTCCCAGGTGATACGACTATGGCCTCTAAGCGGCGCTTGCTGGTCCTGCTCGGCGCAGCCCTCCTAACTCTGGTCCTGTGCGGCAGTGTGCTGTTCTCGCAGGCCCCCTCGGGCGGCGGCAACGTGGGCGCCCCCAGTGGCCCCAGCGCGGGGCCTCCCGGCGCCCCAACCGGCCCTCCCGGGGCGCCGCCAGGCGCGGCGCCGACGGCAGCGGCGCCGGCCGCGGGACCCACGGCCGGCGGCCAGGAGATGCCCGAGTCGCTGCTGAAGACCTACGACGAGGCGGTGGCCGAGTACCCCAGCATCGCGGAGGCGGGCATCCCCGAGGAGTACCGCACGAAGAGGTTCACCATCATCGAGTGGCGCCAGCTCGCGCGCATCTTCCTGGGCCGGGTGGAGGCGGCGCTCCCGGCGGAGGGGAAGATCGGCCGGGCCGTGCGACCGGGCCTTCAGATTGACATCTCCCAGCGCCAGATCGAAATGCAGATCATGGCCGACCTCCACGAGCAAGCCCTGGCCGAGGGCTTCTGGTTCGAGGTGAGTATGCCCAAGATCACCGCCGACGTGGCCGGCCCGCAGGCCACGCCTGAGACCTGCACCGTGCGCGTCGGCGCGATCATGCATCCCAGGCCCAAGTTCGCCAATCGCCTGCTGGAGCGGCTGAAGAACTACTCTGGGCGCGGCGAGGGACGCGAGCCCTTCTACTTCATCACCGACCGCGGCGGCATGTTCAAGTACCACCGACTGTTCCTGTCGCAGGAGGCTATCAACCACTGGAGCCAACTCTGGGGCAGCAACGTGGTGGAGCTGACCGTCTACGACGCCAAGGACAAGCGGCTGGTGGCGCCGATCCAGCAGCCGGCTGGCCACTCGGGCAGCACCATCTGCGACATGGTGCGCCCGCCCACGCTCTACTATGCTGCCTCGGATTGGCGACATGGCGGCGGAGGCGGCGCCGCGGCAGGCGGCATGAGCTCCGCCGGCTCCGGGATGATGGGACCTGGCGACGAGGAGGGCGGCTACGGCGGGCCTGGAGGGCCGATGATGGGCCCCTCGGGTGCAGGCGGAGCGGGCGGCGAGGCGGTGTTCTTCCCCTTCGCCAGTCGGCCGGTGGAGAACCGTCACGCCGACGGCGGCGCCGTTACCATCCCTACGCCGTCATGGGTGGGCGAGAAGGTCGTGCCCCTGTCGCGCTACTCGCACCTTCCCGAGCGGGAGTCGTGGAAGCGACAGGACGGCAAGGTCCTGAAGGTAGACGGGGTCAAGGGGTGGTACTACCACTTCGAGTTCCAACTGCCCATTGGCCGCGTAGGCGACATAGACCATTGCACCGCAGAGCTCTTCTCCCTGCCGCTGGGCGCGGCGCCCGCACCCGGCGCGGGCCCCATGGGCGGCCTCGGAGGGCCGGCCTCGTACGGGTATGGGGACGAAGAGGATTACTAGTGGCGGGTGAAGGGGAGTAGAGGCGTTAGCTCTTGAAACTGAGCCCGCCCTCGGGCGGGCTTCTTCATTCGTGCCCGCCGAGGCCGCAGACGAGACCGACGTCGGCGAGAGCCCCGCGAAGATGCACCCTCCCACCAGCGAAGCCGACTGCGCGGCCGAGCGTGGCGACCCTCCGGCTGAGGGGCGAGAGTCGCCCGGCGCCGTGCTCAGCGACGTGCGCGACCTGCTGTTGGCGCCGGACTTGGAGGAGGCGGCGGTCGCTGCCGCCCTGCGGGCCTACGGCCTGGCCGACTGGCGCCGGGCGGATGCCCTGCTCCAGTCCCTGGGCGGCGAGCCCGAGTCGCGCCAGGCGCTGGCCGAGGCCCTTCCCGAGCTGCTGCGCTGCCTGCGTGACTGCCCCGCTCCGCTGATGGCTCTGGGCAATTGGGAGCGGCTGGCGCAGGCGGTGGGCGATCCGGCGGCCTTGTACCGGCGGCTCACGCACGACCCCCGCGGCCTCGACCTGTTCACTGCCCTGGCCAGCACCAGCCAGTTCTGCGCCGACGCCCTGGTCCGCAACCCTGAGTACCTGGACTACCTGCTGGAGCCAGACGCGCTGTCGCGGCCGCGGCCCGCCCACTGGCTCCTGCGGGACCTGCGCCGCGAGGTCAGCGCCCTGCACACCCGGCGCACCCGCCGCGACGCCCTGCGCCGCTTCAAGCGCAGGGAACTGCTGCGCATCGCGGCCCGCGATCTGTTGGGGCTGGCCGACCTCGAGATGGTCGTCCAGGAGATCTCCGACCTGGCCGCGGCAGAGGTGCAGGTGGCGCTGGACATGTGCGAGCGGGACCTGCGCGCCAAGTGGGGCACTCCCATGGCCCCCTCCGGCCCCGCCAGCATAGCCGTGATCGCCATGGGCAAGCTGGGCGGACGCGAGCTGAACTACAGCTCCGACATTGACCTGATCTTCGTCTACAGCGATGACGGCGACTGCCTGCCCTCAGCCACCTCCACCGCCGTCCAACGACTCAGCACTCGCGACTTCTTCGACCGGCTGGCCACCGCCACCATCTCCGCCCTCCAGGAGGTCACAGGCGAGGGGATGGTGTTTCGGGTGGACATGCGCCTGCGACCGGAGGGGGCCAGCGGGCAACTGACGCGCTCGTTCGCTGCGACCGTGAACTACTACGAGTCATGGGCCCAGCCCTGGGAGCGCCAGGCACTGGTCAAGGCCGCGCCCCTGGCCGGCGACCTGGAGCTGGGCCGCCGCCTGCTGGACGCCCTCCAGCCCTTCGTATACGGCAAACGGCTCGAGGCCATGGACATCGCCGAGATCGGCGCCATGCGCACCCGCCTGGAACCCCGGCCCGGCGCCGCGCCCGAGGTCAAGCACGGTCCCGGCGGAATCCGCGACGTCGAGTTCGCCGTCCAGACCCTCCAGCTCGTCGTCGGCGTCGAGGACCACGCCGTGCGGTGCAGCGGCACGCTGCCGGCCCTGCGGGCACTGCTGGCTGGAGGCCACATCAGCCAGGCAGAGCACGACTGCCTGCACGACGCCTACGTCTTCCTGCGGACCCTGGAGCACCGCCTACAGATGGTCCACGAGCTGCCCATCCGAGAGCTGCCGAGCGATGCCGAGGAGGCGGACCTGCTGGCCCGCAGGATGGGATACCGTCCGCGGACCGGCGAGTCGCCCGCGGAGCAGTTGATGACCGACTTCGAGCGGCACACGTCGGCCGTTCGTGCCACCTACGAGGCCATCCTTGGGGCGCTGACCGGCGACTCGGGGCCCCAGGCCGCGGAGGCCCGCCTGCTCCTCGACCCGGACTTGAGCCCGCACGAGGCGGCCGCCATCTGGGGCAGGTACGGCGTACGGGACCCCAAGCGGGCCATGACCAACCTGCGCAGCCTGGCCTACGGACCCGACCACGCCATCCTGTCCACCCGCGTGCAGCGGCAGTTCCTCGAGCTACTGCCGGCGGTGCTGGGCGCGGCCTCCCGCTCGGGCAACCCTGACCTGGCCCTGGACAACCTGGCCCGCTTCACCTCCCTGATCGGCTCCTGGGGCGCGCTCTACGCCACCTTCCGCGACGAGCCGCGCGTGCTGGAGCTGCTGTGCCGCGTGGGCGGAGGCAGCCACCGGCTGTCCGCGCTGCTGGCCCGCCATCCCGAGTACCTGGACGCGCTGCTGGACCCGGACGTGATGCTGGCGGACAAGTCGGCGCAGGAGCTGCGAGACGAGGCGCACCGGCGGGGGGCCTCCGGCGACGCGGGCGCCCTGCGCAGATTCAGGGGCCGCGAGCTGCTGCGCATTGGCGTGCGCGATCTAATGGGCGATGCGGATCTTCAGGCGACCATGCAGGCTCTCTCGGAGCTGGCCGAGGCCTGTCTGGCGGCCATGGTCGAGGCCTGCCGCCGCGAGCTGGAGCAGCGCACCGGCATAGCCCGGGCGCCCGGCGGGGGGCCGGCACGGTTCGCCGTCATCGGCCTGGGCAAGCTCGGCGCACGCGAACTGCACTACAGCTCCGACCTCGACGTCATCTTCGTCCACGAGGCCGCGGGCTGCACCGATGGCCCCAACCCCATCGCCAACCACGAGTTCTTCGCGCGCCTCGCGGACCACGTCCTGCACGAGATGAACGAGCTCGGGCCCGAGGGGCGGCTCTACAAGGTGGATGCGCGCTTGCGCCCAGAGGGACGGGCCGGCAGCCTGAGCATGCCGCTGGCCGGGTACGTGCGCTACTGCCAGGCCCGCGCCGAGCCCTGGGAGCGGATGGCTCTCACCCGCGCCCGCCCCGTGGCCGGCGACCAGGGTCTCGGCCGGCGCTTCGTGGAGGAGACCGCCCCGCTGGTGTACCGCGGCCTGAGCCACCACGACATCGCTTCGCTGAGACGGATCAAGGCTCGGGTGGAGGGAGAGCGCGCCCAGCCCGCCACCTCCGAGCAACTCGACATCAAGCTCGGGCCCGGCGGGATCAACGATGTCGAGTACGTGGTCCAATTCCTGCAACTCCGCCACGGCGGCCAGCTACCGGCGGTTCGGGCAGCCGGCACGCTGGAGGCGATAGAGGCGCTGCTCGAGGTGAGCCTAGTCGAGGAGGCGGACGCCCGCGCCCTGCGCGAGGGGTACGTGTTCCTGCGGCAGGTGGAGCTGGGGCTGCAAATCGTACGAGAGCGCAGCGAGGAGGTATTGAGCCTGGACGACGAGGATCTGGCCATGCTCGCCGCGCGCCTGGCCCACCCCGGGGATAGCCCGCAGCCCCCGCAGCGACTGCGCGACGACATCCGGAGCACTATGGCACGTCTCCGCGAGGTGTTCGAACGCATATTCCTGGCTGGCTGAGTGGCCTGCCCGTAGCCGCCTGGAACTGTGGCCCAGGCCCAGGAGCGCGCTCGAGAGGACAGTCCGGGCAGGAAGCCGCCGTCGAACCGAGAATACCGCGTCCAGAGCAGAGCAATGCGTTCGCAGGTCGTGACGTGCCCCCCGCGTCACAGTGTCGGCCCAGGCGGCGCTCCTTCTGTGATTGGGGGCGCCGGGAGTCTCTCCGACCGGGTGGAGCGGCGCGGCACGAGCCCCTGCTACCAGGTTCAGGAGAGGTGAACGATGGGCACGCCCTCCGAGCAGTCCTCACGAGTGCTGGACGAACTGCTGATCGAGGAGCGCATCTTCCAGCCGCCGGCGGACTTCGTGCGGCAGGCCGTGGTGGCCGACGCCGAGGTCTACGAGCGGGCGGCCGCAGACCCCGATGCCTTCTGGGGGCAATTCGCCGAGGAGTTGGACTGGTATCGCAAGTGGGATCAGGTGCTGGAGTGGGACGCGCCTCACGCCAAGTGGTTCGTGAGGGGGCAAATCAACGCCTGCTACAACTGCGTGGACCGCCACGTCCAGAACGGCCTGCGCAACAAGGCAGCGCTCATCTGGGAGGGCGAGCCGGGCGACCGCCGCACCATGACCTACTGGGACCTGTACCGGGAGGTCAACCGGTTCGCCAACGCGCTCAAAGGCCTGGGCATCCAGCGGGGAGACCGCGTGGCCATCTACATGCCCATGATCCCCGAGCTGGTGGTGGCCATGCTGGCCTGCGCCCGCATCGGCGCCGTGCACTCCGTGGTCTTCGGCGGCTTCTCGGCCGAGGCCCTGCGGGACCGCATCAACGATGCCGAGGCCAAGGCGCTCATCACGGCCGATGGCGGCTATCGCCGTGGGCAGATCATCCCCCTCAAGCACGACGCCGACTACGCCCTGCGCGAGACCCCCTCCATCGAGCACGTCATCATCGTGCGGCGGGGCGACTTCCCCCTGCGCGTGGTGGAAGGGAGAGACCACTGGTACCACCGCCTGATCCAGAACGCCGAGCCCTACTGCGAGCCCGAGCGCATGGACTCCCAGGATATGCTGTACACCCTCTACACCTCCGGCACCACGGGCGTGCCCAAGGGCATCGTGCACACCACCGGCGGCTATCTGACCGGAGTGTACGCGACCACCAAGTGGATCTTCGACCTGAAGCCCCACGACGTGTTCTGGTGCACCGCCGATATCGGCTGGGTCACGGGGCACAGCTATATCGTCTATGGCCCCCTGGCCAATGGCGCCACCTGCGTGATGTACGAGGGCGCGCCCGATTGGCCCGACCGCGACCGCTTCTGGCAGCTCGTGGAGGAGCACGGGGTCACCGTCTTCTACACCGCGCCCACGGCCATCCGCGCCTTCATGAAGTGGGGCCCCGAAATGCCGGCCCAGCACGACCTCTCCAGCCTGCGCCTGCTGGGCACGGTGGGCGAGCCCATCAACCCCGAGGCCTGGATGTGGTACTACGAGCACATCGGCGGCAAGCGGTGTCCCATTGTGGACACCTGGTGGCAGACCGAGACGGGCATGATCCTGATCAGCACACTGCCGGGCATTGACCCCATGCGCCCCGGCTACGCCGGGCGACCCTTCCCCGGCATCTTCGCCGAGGTCCTCGACGAGCAAGGCAACCCCGTCAAGGAGGGCGGAGGCTACTTGGCCTTGACGCGGCCCTGGCCGGCCATGCTCCGGGGCATCTACGGCGACCCCGAGCGCTACGTGGGGCAGTACTGGACCAAGTGGGACTCAAACACCTACTTCCCCAGCGACGGCGCCAAGCGCGACGACAACGGCTACTTCGGCCTGCTGGGGCGGGTAGACGACGTGCTCAACGTGTCCGGACACCGCATCGGCACCATGGAGGTGGAGAGCGCCCTGGTGGACCATCCCATGGTGGCCGAGGCGGCAGTGGTGGGAGTGGCCGACGAGATCAAGGGCCAGGCCATCGCCGCTTTTGTGACGCTGAGAGAGGGCCACCAGCCCAGCGCGGAGATCGAGGCCACGCTCAAGCAGCACGTCGCCGCCAAGATCGGAGCCATCGCTCGACCCGCCCAGCTCATCTTCTCCGCCGACCTTCCCAAGACCCGCAGCGGCAAGATCATGCGGCGCCTCCTCCGAGACATCGCCGAGGGACGCATCCTGGGCGATACCACCACGCTGGCCGACGCCTCCATCGTGGAGGGCCTGAAGCGCCAGTACGAGGTGCGGGAGACGTAGCTCAAGGAGAAGCACCCCATTGCCGCGAACGGCCGCCACCTGGGCGGCCGTTCTCCGTTACCCGGAGGGGGCGAAGTCGGCGGCGGCGAAGTGTCGGGCCCGGAGCGAGTGGAGACCGAGCGGTGAGTGCATCCGTCCTAGGCAAGGCGCCCATCTTCCGCGGCCTGGGCGAGGAGGAGCTACGCCAGGTAGCGGGCGTCGCGGTGCGGCGTTCGCTGCCAGCCGGGGAGACGGTGTTTGCCGAGGGCGATCAGGCGCAGGGCTTCTACCTGGTACTCAAGGGCAAGGTCAAGGTCTTCAAGCTCTCGCCCGACGGGCGAGAGCAGATCCTGCGCACGGTCACGCCCGGCCAGCAGTTCGCCGAGGCCGCCGCCTTCAGCGGAGGAGAGTACCCCGCCTTTGCGCAGGCGCTGACCAACTGCGAGCTGCTCTTCTTCGAGACCGAGCGCTTCCGCAAGCTCATCGCCGCGCACCCCGACGTGGCCATGGGCATGATCGTGGCCCAGGCCAACCTCCAGAGGCATCTCGTGCAGATGGTCGAGGAGCTGGCGCTCAAAGAGGTCGGCGCGCGGCTGGCCAAGTACCTGCTGGACCTCTCCGTGCGAAGGCAGCGGGCCACCGGCCAGGGCGACGTGGTCAGGCTGCCCATGAAGAAGACCGAACTGGCCTCGCGCTTGGGGACCGTCAGCGAGACCCTGTCCCGCACGTTGCGCAAGCTCCAGGAGGCCGACATCATCGCGGTCAAGGGCAGCCAGGTGCGCGTGCTCGACCGCGAGCGCTTGGTCCAGGTCGCGGCGGGGCTGAAGCTCTGA
>JBHIEF010000158.1:0-10207 GCA_046760465.1 Armatimonadota bacterium
GTGGGCGATCTGAAGCACCTGCTCTTGGTAGATGAGCACGCCGCGGGTGACCTTCAGGATGGGCTCCAGGGCAGGATGGGCATAGGTGACGGGCTCCTGACCATGCCGACGCCGCAGGAAGGGGGTGATCATGTCCGACTGCACGGGCCCGGGCCGAAAGAGGGATATCTCGGTGATGAGGTCCTCGAAGTCCTCGGGCTGCGAGCGCCCCAGCAGGTTGCGTTGGCCGGGGCTCTCGATCTGGAAGACGCCGATGGTGTGGGTGGAGCGGATCAGCTCGAAGGTCTTCTCGTCGTCCAGGGGGATGGTCTCCAGATCCAGCTTCTCGCCGCGTCCGCGCTCGATATACTCCAGGCAGTCGGCCACGGCCGTGTGCATACGCAGGCCCAGGATGTCCATCTTGACCAGGCCCAGGGCCTCGATGTCGTCCTTGTCGAACTGAGCCACCACGATGCCCTTGGCGGCCCACTGCACCGGCACCAGCTCGGCCAGCGGCTGGCGGCTGATGACCAATCCGCCCACGTGCACGCTGATATGGTGCGGGAAGCCATTGAGCAGGGCGCAGATGTCCAGCAGGTCCTGCTTGCCCTCGGTGTTGATTCGGGCGTCGCGCGTCTCGGGGACGCTCTTGAGGGCCTCGCGGATGTTGTCGGAGTCGGTGTAGGGGAGGGACTTGGCGAAGCGGTCTATCTCCACCGGGTCCAGGGCCAGGGCCTTGCCCACCTCGCGCACGGCCGAGCGCGCGCGATAGGTGATGAGGGTGCAGACGGCGGCCACGTGGTCGTCGCCATACTTGCGGTAGATGTAGTCAACCACTTCCTCGCGCCGGCGCGAGCAGAAGTCCACGTCAATGTCGGGCATCTTGGAGTGCTCGCGGCTCATGAAGCGCTCGAAGATCAGATTGGCGTGGGCCATGGGGTCGGCGTCGGTGATGCGCAGGACGTAGCAGACCAGCGAATCCCCCGCCGAGCCGCGCCCGGTGCAGCGGATGCCCTGCCTGCGGGCGAAGTTGACGATGTCCCAGACCACCAGGAAGTACTCGGCGAAGCCCAGCTCGTGGATGAGGTCCAGCTCTCTCTGGAGCCGCTGCATCACCGCCGGCCGCAGGGGACGATACAGGCGCCGGGCCCCGGCGAAGCAGAGCTTGCACAGGTAGGAGTAGGCCGTCTCGCCCGGGGGCAGCTCGAAGTAGGGGAAGTGGTAGCTGTCCAGGTCCAGCTCCAGATCGCACTGGCCGGCGATGCGCAAGGTGTTGCGCAGAGCCTGGGGATGGTCGCGGAACAGCTCCCACATCTGTCGCGGAGACTTCAGGTAGAACTCGGCGTTGGGCTTGCGCTCGGGGTGTGGCTCGTTGACGGTGATGATGTGCTTGATGCAGACCAGCGTGTCCTGGGCCTTGTAGTGGCTCTTCTCCACGTAGTGGACGTTGTTGGTGGCCACGACGTTGACCTTGGCCTGATGAGCCAAGTCGGCCAGGGCGCTCAGCCGCCGCGGGCTGTGTTCGTCCACCAGATGGTTCTGGAGCTCGAGGTAGAATCGGTCGCGGCCGAAGAGGTCCACGTACTTCTCGACGGCGCGCAGAGCCTCGTCGCGCCGGCCCGAGAACAGCAGGCCGGGCACCTCGCCTCGCGCGCAGCCGGAGAGGGCGATCAAGTGTTGGCTGTGGGCGGCCAGCTCCTCCCAGGCGAGCCTCGGATCCTCGTCGCGGTGCGCAAGCTGCGCCCGTGAGATCAGATAGCAGAGATTAGCGTAGCCTTGTTGGTTTTGCGCCAGCAAAACCAGGTGCCAATCGCCCTCCTCAAGAGTCAGCTCCGCGCCGACGATAGGTTTGATGCCGGCCTGGCAACAGGCCTGGTAGAAGCGCACGGCGCCGTAGAGGCCCTCGTGGTCGGTCACGGCCAGGGCGGGCATATCGAGCTCAGCGGCGCGGGACACCAGACGGCCGATGTCTGCGGCGCCGTCCTGCATGGAGAAGCACGAGTGGACGTGGAGGTGAGCGAAGTCAGACATCGGTGCGCTCAATCGTGCACAACGTGTAGACGCCACTGATCGGACTCAGGGTCGTAGCACAGATCGTAGGCCCCGCCGTTGCCGGCAACGGCGCGCACGTAGACCTTCTCCCCGTCGCCCTCCCACCACTTGCCGGTGCGATGCCAGCGCGTGCCGAGGTGGGAGATACGGTAGTGGCGACCGCGCCAGACGAAGCTCCTGGGGCAGTTGGTGTCAGGCCCCGATCTGACCAGCACGGGCTCATCTATCAGCTTGCTCACTGCTCACCACTGGGGTGGTCGTGTGTGTTGAATGGCTCCCTGGGTCATTATACCGAACTAATGTTCGATAGTCAAGTGAGGTGATGCACTTTCTCGCCCCAGGCACCAGTGGGCGAGTGTAAGAGGCGCCGTTAACATCTCGTTAACAGAAAAGTGGCCTTTCCGAAACACCGGGCAGGCATATGCACGATGCCGGCGAGGGCTGTGGCTAGCCGTTTCCGCTGTAGGCACATCACACCGCAGCAAGGGAGCAGCCATCCATGGCAACGACAGCTGCCCGGAGAGCAGAGGAGCAGCGGGCGCTCGCCCTGCTGCGCCGCTATCGCGAGGATGGCGATGAGGCGGCGCGAGACCAGTTGATCGAGGCGCACACCCACCTGGTAGACTGGGTGGTCAAGACCTACCTGACGGCCGAGGAGCCGCTGGAGGACCTCAGACAAGAGGGTTTCATCGGCCTGGCCAAGGCAGTAGACTCCTTCGACCCCGAGCGCGGCGTCAAGTTCATCACCTACGCCACACACCTCATCCATGGCGAAATCCGCCACTATCTGCGCGACCGCAAGACGCTGATTCGCCGCCCTGGCTGGCTGCACGATCTGATGCAGAAGATGGAGAAGCGGTCGGCTGCGCTCCGGCAGCAACTGGGCCGGGAGCCCAGCGTGCCGGAGCTGGCGCGGGAGCTGAATCTGCGCGAGGAGTCGTTGGCAGAGGTGCTGAGGGTCAGGGATCGCTTCGCAGTCAAATCGCTCGACGGGAGCGGCAACGGCGACGGCAACGGCAATGGCGATCGCCCCAGCTTCGACATTGACCGCCAGAGCATCAACAGCTTCCGCCATCGCACGGGTCAACTGCCCATCGAGGACCGTATCGCACTAGAGGAGGCCGTGCAGCGGCTGAAGTACCTGGAGCGGCAGGTGATCTACTACCTGTTCTATCGCGACTTCACCCACGCAGAGATCGCAGAGCAGCTTGGCACCTCCTGCTCCAACGTGTCGCGGGTGGCTCGCGGGGCCCTGAAGAAACTGCGGCGCATCATGGTCGCCGAGGAACTCAGGGAAGCCCATTTGCGGCTCAAGACCACGCCAGTGGCCGGACGCTGAATCGCCTAGCCCAAGCCAGGGTTGCGCGATAGCCGGCGGAGCGATGCTCCGCCGGCGCACTCTTTGTGGCCAGCGGCTGCTCGCGTTTCCCCTCGTGGCAGGCCTTCTCCCCGGACGCGTCGAAGCATAACTGGCGGTGAGCATCATGCGACGAGCCTGCGGGTGGATTGGGCTGGCGGCCGTGGTGCTGCTGGCTATCTCATACGTTGTGGCTGCCTTCCATCCCCCAGTTCGACTGCTCGGGCCCGTGGCGTTGTTCTTCCGTGAGCCTGATGCTCGTCGCTTCCCGTCGGAGCCGCTCATTGCGCCAGGCCCGCTCACCTGGGGTGCACCGGCGTGGGACACAGAGGAGTTGAGGTACCCCTACGGACACGTGCCGCCATACCTGCCCGATGAGGACGACCCCATCGTACCTGTCCCACCACTCCTGTGAGCGCCGCGCGCTCACTGACACAGGGAGGAACGCAGTGTCCATCGAGTCAGAGTTCAAGAACCCGGGCAACACCTACCGCGGCATACCGTTCTGGAGCTGGAACGACGACCTGGACCCCGAGGAGCTGCGGCGGCAGGTGCGCACCATGCTGGAGGCCGGCATCGGCGGGGGGTTCATGCACGCCCGCGTCGGCCTCATTACGCCCTACATGGGCGAGAAGTGGATGGAGTGCATCCGGGCCACGGTTGACGAGGCCAAGAAGACCGGCTTCGAGGCGTGGCTCTACGACGAGGACAAGTGGCCCAGCGGCGACCACTCGGGACAGGTGCGGGCCGGGCGGCCCGAGTTCGAGGCCAAGCGGCTGCACCTGGCCGAGTTCGAGATCACCGAGGAGGGCGTGGACTTCCAGCCGCGGCCAGAGCCCCTGGCCACCTTCGTGGTCAAGAAGCACCGGCGGCACCCGCTGCGCCTGACCGACGTGCGGCGCGTAGAGGACGACGGCATTGACCCCGGCAAGCTGGCCGGCTACACCATCCTGCACTTCTCCATGGAGCGGCGCGGATACGCCGACCTCATGCGCGCGGACGCCATGAGGCGGTTCCTCGACCTGTGCTACGAGGCTTACCTCCAGGAGGTGGGCGACGAGTTCGGCAAGGCCATCCCCGGCATATTCACCGACGAGCCCAACTACCTCTATCCGCCCTGGACCGAGGCCCTGCCCGAGCGCTTCCTGGAGGACAAGGGCTACGACCTGGTGGACCGGCTGCCGGCGCTGTTCTACGAGGCGGGGGACTTCCGCAAGGTCCGCTACGACTACTACGACACGGCCACCAACCTGTTCCGCGAGGCCTTCAGCGAGCAGATCTACCACTGGTGCGAGCAGCACAACCTGCCCCTGACGGGGCACTACCTGCTGGAGGACGATCTGGTCGCCCAGACGCGCGTGATCGGCTCGGCCATGGAGCACTACGAGTACATGCAGGTGCCGGGGATTGACCATCTCACGCGGCGCATCCGCGATCCCGTCCTGGTCAAGCAGTGCTCCAGCGTCTGCCACCAGTTCGGCGGGCGGCGCATGCTGACCGAGACCTACGGCTGCGCGGGCTGGAACTGCTCCTTCGAGGACCAGAAGTGGATCGGCGAGTGGCAGTGCGTGCTGGGGGCCGATCTGATCTGTCAGCACCTCCAGCTCTACTCGCTGAGGGGCTGCCGCAAGCGCGACTACCCGCCCTCCTATCAGCAGCAGCCCTGGTACGAGAAGTACCCGCTGTTCTCGGACTACCTGGCGCGGGTGTGTGCGGCCATGACCGCGGGCAGGCACGTGACCGAGCTGGTGGTGCTTCATCCCATGGGCACGGCCTGGGCCGAGATGTCGCCACTGGATGAGGGCCGGGCGCGGGAGTACAGCGACGCCTTCGCCCAACTCAGCCAGCTCCTGAGCGAGATGAACCGGGACTACGACTACGCCGATGAGAAGATCATGGCCCGGCACGCCCAGGTGGAGGACGGAAAGCTGGTGGTGGGCGACTGCGCCTATTCGGCGGTCATCCTGCCCAAAATGGACCAGCTCCGGGAGACGACCCTGCGGCTGCTGGCCGACTTCCTGGACGCGGGCGGCACCGTGATCGGCGTGGGCGGACTGCCCACGCGCTTGGAGGGCGAGAAGAGCGATCTCATCAAGGAGCTTCTGGGCAAGCGCGTGCAGCGCGTGCGCCCGGACTTCAACAGCATGGAGAAGGCCCTGCGGCGGGTGATCAAGCGCGACGTCATCGTCAGCGCCGACGGCCAGGACACGGCCCCCATCTTCCACCAACACCGCGACCTGGGCGAGCGACAGCTCTATTACTTCGCCAACACCAGCAACCGGCAAGGCTTCGAGCGCGTGTCGCTGCGCATGCGCGGCCACGGCGGGCTGGAGCTGTGGGACCTGGCCACCGGTGAGATACGGGACATCCCCGGCGTCAAAGAGGGGCCCTTTACGGTGGCCCACGTGGACTTCGCCCCGGCGCAGTCGTGGCTGTTCGGCATCAACGCCGAGAAGGAGCTCATCCACGGGACCTTGCCGCGGCAGCGCCCCACGCAGAAGCAGAGCCTGGGCCGGCGCTGGGCCGTGGCCCGGCGCGACCACAACTCTCTGACGTTGGACTACTGCCAGTACAAGCCCGAGAAGGGCAAGTGGAGCGAGGTGATGCCGCACTGGCGGGTGCAGCGCGAGCTGGGCCAGCCCGAGAAGCCCGTGCCGGTGACGCTGCGCTACAGCTTCCGCTCAGAGCTCCGCCCCACCGACCTGACCAGGTTTTGGCTGGTGGTCGAGCAGCCGGAGAAGTGTCAGATCAAGCTCAACGGCGGGGAGCTGCCCAGCGAGGACGAAGGCTGGTGGTGCGACATCGCCTTCAGGAAGATCCCGGCGCGCGACTTGCTCAAGCGCGGCAACAACACCGTGGAGCTGACCGTCAGCTTCGACGGCGAGTTCGAGGTGGAGGCCATCTACCTGCTGGGCGACTTCGACGTCTCCAACAAGCGCAGCCGCGAGTTCGCATTGGTGAAGAGGGCCGGTCAGGTGAGTCGCGGAGACCTGGTGGGCCAGGGGATGCCCATGTTCCGGGGTCGGATAGCCCTGGAGCAGGTGGTGACCATCAAGGAGCTGAGCGCCCAGCGCGCCTTCCTGGAGTTCGACGGTCTGGAGGCCATCGTGGCCAGCGTGACCGTGAACAACCGCGACTGCGGCGACATCTGTTGGCGCCCGCACCGTGTGGAGGTCACCGACGCGCTGCGCGAGGGCGACAACGTGGTGCGCGTGGAGCTGTATAATAGCTGCCGCAACCTGCTGGGCCCGCACCACCACAAGGCGGGGGAGCTGTTGGGCGTGACGCCTCACAGCTTCACCGAGGATGCCGGCGTCATGGGCGCCCATGAGGGTGAACGCGGTTGGGTGGACCACTACAACTTCGTGCCCTTCGGCATCCTCGGGGGCGCGCAGATTGTGTGGGTGGAGGAGATCTAGCGCGCGGGCAGGGCACACTGGCCAGTACTACAGCGAGACTCTGTCATTCTGAGGAGGCAACGACGAAGAATCTCCCGCCGTGAGCCGCGGCCATCAGTCCCACGACGAGATTCTTCGCTCCGGTTGTTCGCTCAGAATGACATCCTCCGGCGAAGCCTCGTTGTGGCACTAGATGGGAGGCCGTGGTCTGGACATGTCCGCTCTGGGGCGCGTAGCGGTGGTGCTGCCGGCCTACAACGCGGCGCGCACTCTGGAGATCACCTACCGCAACATCCCTCACCACCTGGTGGACGACGTCATCCTCGTGGATGACGCCAGCCAGGACGACACCGTGGCGTTGGCCCGACGCCTGGGCATCTACACCATCGCTCACGAGCGCAACACCGGCTATGGCGGCAATCAGAAGACCTGCTACCGCGAGGCGCTGGAGCGCGGCGCCCAGGTAGTGGTGCTACTGCACCCGGATTACCAGTACGATCCGGCCAAGGTGCCGGAGATGCTGGAGCGACTGGCTGACCCCGAGACAGACTTCGTCTTCGCCTCGCGCCTGCTGGATGGGCGCGCCCTTGAGAACGGCATGCCGCGCTACAAGTACCTGGCAAACCGCTTCCTGACCACGGTCGAGAACCACGTGCTGGGGGCGAGCTTCACCGATCTGCATACCGGCCTGCGCGCGTACACCCGGCGCGTGCTGGAGACGGTGCCCTTCGAGCGCAACAGCGACGGCTTCGTGTTCGACTCGCAGATGATCATGCAGCTCCACTGGTTCGGCTTCAGGGGTGTTGAGGTGGGCGTGCCGGCGCGTTACGGCGGCGACGCCTCCTCCACCAGCTTCGGTGCCAGCGTTCAGTACGGCCTGGGCACGCTGGGCGCTTTGGCCAACTACTGGCTGTGCAGGCGCGGACTGCGGCGGTCGCCGCTGTTGCCTGCTGGCGAGGTGCGGGATTGACCGCCGACCAGACAGAGCCCACGCCGCTGGTGCGCTGGAGCAGGAGGGGCGTGGTGGTCGCCTACCTGCTGCTGGCGCTGAGCTACACGGTCATCATTCCCCACGGCTTTGGGCCCGACGAGGGCATGCACTTCGACTACGTCCGCTACCTGGGCGCGTACTGGGAGCTGCCGCAGACGAACGAGGCCCCGGGCGGACTGAAGCCTCACTCGCAGCACCCTCCCGCCTACTACTGCCTGCTGCTGCCCTTCTACCTGGTCAGCAGGCCGGTCGGTCCGGAGGCCACGTATGTCGTGCTGCGCCTGGTCTCGGTCGCCCTCGGGCTGGGGTTCGTCCTGTTCACGGCGGGCACCATCGGCGTGCTGGTGCCGCGCCCCGCCTGGCTCCGCTGGTACGTAGCCGGCGTCGTGGGGCTGCTGCCGCACTTTCAGCTCTACGCCGCAATCGTCCACAACGACGCGCTCACCAACGCCCTCTCCGCTGCCTTCCTCTGGTGTGTCGTAAGGCACCTGGACGCCCGCGCACAGCCGCGTCTGGTGGCCCCCTTGGGCGTGCTGGCGGGCATCGGGGCCCTCACCAAGGGCTCCCTGGTGGTGGCCCTTCCCTTTGCCTTTGCTTTGGTGCTGGCGGCGCGGCTGGGACGGAGCTTCTGGCGAACGGGGGCCTTCTGGCGCGGAACCGTCATGCTGGTGGCCATACAGGTGTTCGTGGGAGGGTGGTGGTACCTGCGCCGCTACCTGGCGCTTGGCTCGCTGAGTCTGATACCCTCGGGACACGCCGCCATACCGGAGGAGATGGGTCTGTGGGAGGCCCTCTTCACCGGGCCCGTGGCCTACCTGGCCGCCAGGGGCGTTGAGGGGTTGTTTCGCACCACCTGGGCCCAGCCGGGATGGATTCCGCCGTACACACTGCCGGTCTTCTACGTTGCCTTCGCCCTGTGGGTGCTGGGCGCGCTGGTCGCCTTTGTGGTCTTCGTGCGTCGGAGGCGCGACCCGGAGGGCGTCCAGCACGCAGGCCGCTTTCTGGTGGCAACGCCAGTCCTCTACTACGTGTGGGTGTACCTGTGGGTGCTGTATACGGCCGTGTTCCTGCACATGGGCCACCTTCAGGGCGGGCGCTACGCCTTCCCCGCGCTGGGAGGCCTGGCGCTGCTGCTGGCCATGCCCCTGCTGGTGCTTGGCGGCAGGCGGCTGCGGATCGCCTTCGCAGCCGCCACGTTGGCCCTGCTGGCGGCTGCCAACGCCGTGAGCATCCACACCCTCGTCACGATTCTCACGCCGTTTTACGCGCCCGGTTGGGACTACCTGTTCTTCTAGGCGCCAGCCGCACGCGCTATGGCGTCAGGCTCAGCACGGAGACCGAGTGCGGGGGCAGCTTGAGGGTGATGGTGCGGGCCGGCGGCGGGCAGGGAAGGTCGGTCACGTCCACGATGTCCTGCTCGTCGAGGGTGTTGCGCGAGTCCAGCTCCGGCCCAGTCATGGTGCGCAACGTGGCTTTCGGGAAGGCGCGCGGCAGTTCCACCTCCGTGACGCTGGGCTGCCGCGGATGGAGGTTGACCAGGCGAACGTGCACGGCCCCGGTGTCTGGGTCGCGCACGGCGGAGGCCTGGAGCCAGGCCATCTCGCCAAACCCCTGCACCTCGGTGGTCACCGTGTCCACCTCCACCTCCAGCACCTCGGTGCCGAAGGTGTCGTGCAGCAGCTTCATGGCCAGGTAGTTGGGCGCGGGGTAGCTGCGGTAGTGGTCAATGTTGATGAAGGCGTTGTCCCAGGCCGGGGCGTCGGTGTTGCGGATGAACAGGGCGGGGGCGGCGTAGGTGACCATGGGCTCCTGCTCGCAGCCCATCAGGAACAGCGCGGCCCACAAGCCCGTCTCCAGGCTGGTGGTCTGGAGGTTCCACTCGGTCACGCCGATGCGCATGTCCGGGTTGGCCGACTGCTTGATCTGCTCGCCCGTCTCGCGCAGGAAGCGAACGTAGCTGAGCGCGCCCGCCATGCGCTGCTCGTAGCTGGGCCCCCACTGGTAGTGGTGCACGCTGAGCACGTCGAAGGCCTCGGCCGCGCCGTCCAGCATCTTCTGGTTCCAGTCGCGGTTGTGGCCGCCGGAGCCGCACACCCAGAGCACCAGGTCCGGCCAGCGCTCGCGGATGGCGGCGGATAGTATCTTCACGCGACGGCACAGCTCGTCGGTCCCCAGGCGCCAGGTCTCGTTGCCCAGCTCCCAGTGCACGACGTTGTAGGGCTCGGGGTGGCCGTTCTGGGCGCGGCGCCCGCCCCACTCGGAGTCGGCCGGGCCGTTGCAGTACTCGATCCAGTTCAGGCAGTCCTGGAAGTGCTCGGGGAAGCTCTCGGTGGCGTCATCCTGGCCGATGTTGAAGACGATGAGCGGCTCGGCACCCACGTCGCGACAGAGCTGGAGAAACTCGTCCGTGCCGAAGCCGTTGGGATCCAG
>JBHIEF010000159.1:0-10182 GCA_046760465.1 Armatimonadota bacterium
GCCGGTTCGCCGTGAAGTCCACCAGCGCCTTGGCCGCCGCCTGGCTGGCCGGCGTCGGCTTGATCTTGCCGCCACGGTAGTCTTCGTCCAACTTGGTCAACTGCTCCCGCGGCGGATTCTCGTAGTCACCTGTGCCGTCAGGGCCGTACTGGAGCTGGCGCAGACGCGTCTGGAAGGCCACCTCTTTGGCAATGGCCGCGCGCGCCTTCTCCTCGGCCTGCTTGGTCAGCTTGCCCTCTTCCGCCAGCTTGTTGAGGGTCTCGACCTGCCTCTCGATGGTGTGCCGGGCGTTGGACATGTCCCCGCCCAGCATGGTCATCTTGTAGCACGTCGCCATGAAGTACCGGATGCGGTAGACGTGCGCGTGGCGCTCGCGGAAGGCGGCGGCCAGCGCCGCGGCGATCTCCTCGCCGATGCCACCGTCCTCCTTCAGGGCCTCGAGCTGGGCCAGCGCCTTCTCCATGCGCCTCTCCAGCGCGTCCCAGGCCTCTCTGTCGTTGACTGCCCCGCTGGCGTGGCGGCTCATCGAGCGCCAGACGTCACCCAGACGGCCCAGCACCGACAGCTTGGTTGGCCCATCGTCCTCCGCGAATAGGCTGCTCAGCCCAAACCGGCGGCCGACCGCACAGAGCGAGGCCGCGCCCAGCGCCGCGCAGACCAGGAACCGCCGGCGCCCTAGCACGACGTCCGCGTGGCGGGGGCGCGTGACCAGCATGAGCGCCGCTACGGCGCCGAGGGTAAGCAGAATCACTACCCAGGCCATTCTGTCGCCTCCAGTCAGCAAGTACCGCCCTCTGCCCAGTGTCGTCGAGCCGCGTGCGAGGCTAGAAGACGATCACGTAGCAGCTGGCCTTCCAGACAGGCTCCGGTGTGAAACCCACGAGCGTCTTGGCGGCCTCCCTGCTCGCCTTTGTGGGCGCCACACCACCAGCACCGTACTGCTTTGCCAGGTCGTCGAGTGCTTCGCGCGCCTGCTCCGCCTCCGGCCCCTGGCCGCGGGCCGCCTGCTCCAGCTGGCGCAGCCGAGTCTGGAAGCTGACCTCCCTGGCGATCGCCTTCCTTGCCTTCGCCTCGGCCTCCGGCGTCAACTTGCCTGCCGCGGTCAAGTGGTCGAGGGTCCTCACCTGCTCCTCGATGGCGGCCCGGCTCCGGGCCCTGTGCAACCCCAGGCTGTCCATGTCGTAGCACGTCGCCAGCACGTATCGTATGCGGTTCACGTGCGCGTATCGTTCGCGTAACGCCGCTTCCAGCGCCGCCGCACTGTCCGCCCTTATCCCACCGTGCTTGGCCACCATGTGCAGTTGCTGGAGAGTCTGCTCCATGCCCTTGCCCACAGCTTCGTACGCCCCCAGGGGTCCCTCCCGCCTGGCGTGCCGGCTGATCTCCCGCCAAATCTGCCCCAGCTTCGCCAGCACGGACATCTTGGTCGGCACTTCGTCCTCGGCGAACAACCTTCCCAGGCCGAGCCTCCGCCCGGCCGCGGCCAGCGATGCCGCACCTATTGCTGCCAGGACCAGGAAGTCGCGCCGTGTTGGCACTAGCCTCACCCTCTCGGGTCGTTTTCGGCTTTGACGTCTCCTGGCGGCAAGTTGTTCCGCGCTCTCGGGGAGGGCTCACACCGGCATGCAACACTTCTTGTACTTGCGGCCGCTGCCGCAGGGGCAGGGGTCGTTGCGTCGGGGCTGTTTGGCGGCCACGAAGGGCTTCCTGGCGCCCTCGTCCTCGGCCTCGACGTGGGCGCCCCGGCCCTCCTGCATGTCCTCCGCGTGCTGGCGCTGCTCCACGGCCACCTCGACGGTGAACAGCAGTCGCACCACGTCCTCCGCCATGCTCCGCAGCAGCGCCTGGAAGTAGTCGTAGCTCTCCTTCTGGTAGGCGATGAGCGGGTCCTGCTGCCCGTAGGCGCGCAGGTGCACCGCCTCGCGCAGGTAGTCCATCTCCTGGAGGTGGTTCATCCAGCGCATGCCAATGACCCGCAGCAGCACGCTGCGCTCGATGTCGCGCAGCAGCTCGGGGCCGATCTCCCGCTCGCGCTGGTCGTACATGTCGTGCACGACCTGCTCGACTCGCTCGGTGATCTCGTCGTTCTCGAAGGCCTGCACGTCCTCCAGCGTCAGCCGCTCCTCGATGCCGGGGATGGTCTGACACAGCAGGTCGTACATGGCCGGCAGCTCCCAGTCCGTGGGGTGGATCTGGGGATCGGCGTACTGCTTGACCACATGCGCGACCGTGCGGTCGAGCATGTCGCGGACGGTGTTGGTGATGTCCGCGCCCATCAGCACCTTCTGGCGCTGCTCGTAGATCAGGGCGCGCTGCGTGTTCATCACGTCGTCGTACTTCAGCGTGTGCTTGCGGATCTCGAAATTGCGCATCTCCACTTTCTTCTGCGCGCTCTCGATGGACCGCGTCACCATGCGGTTCTCCACCGCCTCCTCTTCGGGCCAGGAGGCCAGCAGCCGCCCGAAGCGCTCGGGTCCGAACAGCCGCATCAGCTCGTCCTCCAGGCTGATGAAGAAGCGCGACTCGCCGGGGTCGCCCTGCCGCCCGGAGCGGCCGCGAAGCTGGTTGTCAATGCGCCGGCTCTCGTGCCGCTCGGTGCCCAGCACGTACAGCCCGCCCGCCTGCTTCACCTTCTCGTAGTCCGGGGCCACCTCCTCACCCTCCGCCGGCTTGCCCCCCAGCATGATGTCCACGCCCCGCCCGGCCATGTTGGTGGCGATGGTCACCGCGCCCGGCCGCCCCGCCTCGGCGATGATCTGCGCCTCCTGCTCGTGGTACTTGGCGTTCAGCACGTTGTGGGGGATGCCGTTCTCCAGGGCGTGCTGGAGGCGCGCGAGATGCTCCGTCTCCACCCCCAGGATGCGCCCCACCGCCGCCAGGTTGTGGTCCGCGCCCAGGTTCATCTCGATGCCCAGGTCGCGGGTGACGGGGCGAAGCTGGCTGCGCTGAAGCTGGGGAATGGGCGTGCGCAGCAGCTCCACGTACTTGTCCCGCTTCTCCCGGTCCAGCCCGTTGGCGTTGTGTTGGATCTCCCCCTGAAGAAGCGTGGCCAGCGCCGCCAGTTGCAGCGGCTCCGGGGCCAGGCGCTCGCTCAGCATCTCCGACACTTCAATGGACCGCGTCCCCACCAACACCGGCTGCCCGCGGGCGTGCAGCCGCAGAATCTCGGACACTATGCCTCGGAACTTGGCCTCCTCCGTCTTGTAGACTACGTCCGGCTGGTCCACTCGGATCATGGGCCGGTTGGTCGGGATGACCGTCACCGGCATGTTGTAGATCTTCAGAAACTCGGGCTCTTCCGTCTTGGCCGTGCCCGTCATCCCCGCCAGCTTGTCGTACAGCCGGAAGAAGTTCTGGTAGGTGATGCTGGCCACCGTCTGCCGCTCCATCTCCACCCGCACGCCCTCTTTGGCCTCGATGGCCTGGTGTAGACCATCGCTGTAGCGGCGGCCGGGCTGGAGGCGTCCGGTGAACTCGTCTACGATGATGACCTCGCCGTCCTTGACCACGTAGTCAACGTCCCGCTTGAAGATGTAGTTGGCCTTCAGGGCCGCGTTGACCAGGTGCGCGATCTCCAGGTTCTGCGGCGACGACAGGTCGTCAATGCCCAGCGCGCGCTCCACCCGGCTGACGCCCCGCTCGGTCAGGCTGGCGTTGCGCCCCTTCTCGTCCACCGTGTACTCCCAGTGGTCGCACTCGCTGCTGCCGGCCTCCTCGGCGGCCTTGTGCTGCTTCTCGTCGCCACCTACCAGCCCCGTGACCACCTCGCTGACCCGCTCGTACAGGCGACTGGACTTCTCCGGCATGCCCGAGATGATGAGCGGCGTGCGCGCCTCGTCAACCAGGATGCTGTCCACCTCGTCCACGATGGCGTAGTGCAGGTCTCGCAGCACCAGATGGTCCGGGTGCACGGCCATGTTGTCGCGCAGATAGTCGAAGCCCAGCTCGCTGTTATTGACGTAGGTGATGTCGCAGAGGTAGCTCTCCCGACGCTCCGGGGCATCCATGTCGTGTTGGATGTAGCCCACGCTCAGGCCCAGGAAGCGGAAGATCTGCCCCATCCACTCCGATTGCCACTTGACCAGGTAGTCGTTGGTGGTGACCAGGTGGGCGCCCTTCCCCGTGAGGGCGTTCAGGTACAGGGGCATGGTGGCGGTGAGGGTCTTACCCTCACCCGTCTTCATCTCGGCGATCTTGCCCTGGTGTAGGACGATGCCGCCCATGACCTGCACGTCGAAGGGTCGCTGGCCCAGCGTGCGGATGGCCGCCTCCCGCACCACCGCAAAGGCCTCGTTCAGCAGGTCGTCCAGCGTCTCGCCCGCGGCCAGACGCTCCCGGAACTCATCCGTCTTGGCCGCCAGCTGCTTGTCGCTCAGGGCCTGAATCTCCGGCTCCAGGGCCGTGATCTCGTCGGCCCGCCGCCGCAGTCGCACTACCTCGCGCTCGTTCGGATCGAACACGCGCTTGACTAGGTACGGAACCGTTGCCATCTCCCCAGCAGGGCCCTCCTCGCGCCCAGAGGTCGGCCGACAGTGGCGCTCCCACGCCCCTGCCGACCCCGCTCTGCCTTGGTGAGGAACATACTACTCCTGTGTTGGATAATTGTCAAAGCAGGCACAATGTCCGCAAAACCGGCTCTGCGACGGAACTCGCGTCCCGCGGCCGTGTTCGTACAACAGGCTATCGGGCAACTGCGGCAACACGGCGGCCGAAGAGGCTGCAGATCAAGCTATGGAACACACGACGGCGGCACGCGTGTCGGGCCGCCTTCTATTATGGTGCGGCCTGTTGGCTCTGGCTGTGAGCCCGGCGGCAGCCCTGGAGGACCTGCTGCTCACCGATGCAGGCGTGCTGCTGGGCTCCGACATCAACCCCAAGACCGGCCAGGCCAGCTTCCTCATGGGGGAGACCGTGGAGACCAAGGGCGCTCTCGGGCTCTCCAGCTCCCTGCTGCTCTTGGCCGACACCCCGCTGGACATGACCGGCGTCACCCCCGGACTCTGGCTCGCCGGCTTCCGTCCCAGCGCCCTCCAGGGCGATCCCCGCTCCTTGCAGCGCCTGATTGACGACACCACCTTCGGCCTGGCCCTGGACAACCGCCTCAAGTGGGAGACCGACAAGCTCAGCCTCTCCGGCTTCTGGACCGTGGTGGGCTCCCACTTCAAGCCGCCTAAGGGCAGCGACGACAAGGGCCTGAGCAAGCTGCGGGGCATGGAGACCCACGGCTACTCCCTGACCTTCACGCCCACGGAGGGCCTCACGCTCAAGCGCGAGTTCACGCATCTGAAGAATGGCCGCCAGGGCCACAAGACCTTCGGCCAGGAGACCGATACGACCGTCACCTCGCTCAGCTTCCAGCGCGGGGGCACCAGCTTCAGCCACACCGTTACCGAGAGCGATATGGTGTGGGTCATTCGCGGCACCCAGGCGCACCAGGTGCAGCGCAACACGCAACTAAGCCACGAGTTCGACCTGGCCGGCCGCCCGGGCAAGGCCAGCTTCCAGCGCGTACGCACCGAGCAGAGCGCGCCCGGCCAGCCCACTCAGGTCAGTGGAACGAACCTGCTCAACGGGGAACTGGCCATCACCGCAGACCTGACGCTGGCCGCCCAGCACCTGGACAACATCCGCGGCCGGGAGACCACCTTCGAGCAGACGCATGTCAGTCTGACCTCGAAGAAGCTCAACGGCGCCAGCGTGGGCTACCATGTCACCCAGGCCAAGCCCGGCAGCGGCAAGGTCAGCGCGGAGGGCTTCACGGCCACGATGCCCCCTCTGACGGTGGCGGGCGTGCAGGTGGGCGGCGAGTACGCCCACGCGGGGCCCGAGATCCCCACCAAGAAGAAGGCCGAGCGCGCCCACGTTGCCGCCTCCACCGCGCCGCTGAAGGGGCTCAAGCTGAGCACCGACTACCAGGCGGCGCAGTTGGACAGCCCCGGCAACGTACGCGAGGACATCGTCCTTGACGCCAGCTACGCCGTCAACCCGCGCGTCAGCCTCGGCCTGCACAACACCACCTCGAAGAAGGGGGACGAGCAGCAGTCAGAGGTGACCCAGGTGCGCCTGGCCCGCGCCGCTCCGGAGTCCGGCGGCCTGACCGCCAACGCCACCGTCACCCAGGCCCAGGCTCGCGGCCAGCAGCCCGTCCTGACCAGGCAGATGCAGGCGGCCTACGTGATCCCCGACCTGCTCCAGATCGGCGGCTCCTACATCCGCGCCGGGGAGGGGAAGCCCTCCCTGCGTGCGGAGATGACGCTCACGCCCGCCAAGGGCATCGCCCTGACCGGCATGTACGCCCATCACAAGGACCGGCCGGGCGAGCTGCGTGCCCAGGTCGCGGCCGACGTCGCGCCCAAGGTCAAGGCCGTGGCCTCGTATGCCTCCGACTACTTCGACGGTACCCACGGCCGCGTGGACCAGGGCGACACCGTGGACTTGGCGCTGGAGTGGGCCCCCACCGAAGAGCTCAACGTGAAGGCCGGCGTCCGCGCCACCGACACCCAGCGCGCCTTCGCCGGCGGCGTCGGGCCCCGCCTGGAGGTCAAGGGCAGCTTCAGCGAGACCGACGACCTGACCCTGATCTATCTGCCCGAGCGCGCGGCCACCATCGGCGGCAAAGCCGTCCCCTTCTCCGCGGGCATCGAGGACCTGCCCAAGAAGGCCCTGACCGCCACTCGCGCGGCCAGCTACCTGCTCCGCTACACCAACATCATTGACGAGGAGCACCTGTTCGTGGCCTACGTGCAGGGCGGGGACATGCGCCTCGACCAGGCCGAGGTCAAGCCCGGCGTCAACCCCTTCACCGACAAGAAGGTCTGGCTGGAGCTGCGCACCAAGTTCTGAGCTGACTGCTGGCAGGGGAACTACACTACTCGCCGCCCGAGGGGGGCCGCTTGGCCCAGGGCGGCGTTTCGCGTTGCTGCTCCATCTCCCGCACGATGGCCTCGGCCACCTCGGTGGTGGTGGCCTGGCCGCCCAGGTCCGGGGTCAGGCAGTCGCCCCGGGCCAGGACCCCGTTGACCGCGGCCTCGATGGCCTCGTAGGCCCTGGGCTCTCCCAGGTGCTCGAGCATCAGCGCGGCCGATCGTATCAGCGCGATGGGGTTGGCCACGTTGCGGCCGGCGATGTCGGGCGCGCTGCCGTGCACGGCCTCGAACACCGCGCATTCGTCCCCGTAGTTGGCCCCGGGCACCACCCCCAGGCCCCCCACCAGCCCCGCGCACAGCTCGGAGACGATGTCCCCATACAGGTTGTCCATCAGCAGCACCTGGAAGTGCTCTGGGTTGGTTACCAGGCGCATGCAGGCCGCGTCTATGATCAGCTCCTCCAGCTCGATCTCGGGGTGGTCTCGGGCCACTCGCCGAGCGCACTCCAGGAACAGCCCGTCGCTCAGCTTCATGATGTTGGCCTTGTGGGCCACCGTGACCCGCCTCCGCCCCTGCCGCTGAGCCAGCTCGAAGGCGAACCTGGCGATGCGCAGGGAGGCTCTCTCGCTGATGACCTTGAGGCTCTCGGCGATGCCCGGCTGGACCATGTGCTCCAGGCCCGAGTACAGGCCCTCCGTGTTCTCCCGCACCACCACCAGGTCAACGTCCTGGTAGCGCGTCTCCAGCCCCGGCAGGCTCCGGACGGGGCGCAGGCAGGCGTACAGCTCCAGCGCCTGCCGCAGTCGCACGGTGGGGCTGGTGTAGCCGCCGCCGATGGGGGTGGTCAGAGGCCCCTTCAGAGCCACGCCCGTGGTCCGCACCGCGTTGAGCACGTGGTCGGGCATGGGGGTCTGGTACTTCTGCATGACCTCCGCGCCCGCCTCGACCCGGTCCCACGCCACCTGCACGCCCGTGCCTTCCACCACGCGCTCCGCCGCCGCGGCCACCTCGGGGCCGATGCCGTCGCCCGCGATTAAAGTGACACGGTGGGCTGCCATAGAGCTCACCTGGCAGGGGGCCTCACAGGCCGGGGATGGCGATGCCGAAGCCGAAGTCCTTGAGCACGTCGTCGTAGCTGAGGGTGTATTCGATGCAGTGGAACACGCGTCCCACCTCGAACGAGGCCCGCCGCAGCCGCCCCCGCCCGATGGCGTAGCGCATCTCCGTGCCCACGCGCCAGCGCTTGCTCACGCGCCAGTCGAGTCCCCCTGCGATCTCCTGCCGGATGTCCACGTCATCGAACTCGAACGGTGTGGTCCCGCTGGTGAAGCGCCGCACGTAGTCGAGGTGCCCATCCGCGTTGTCGCCCAGGTCGCCCGACAGCCGCAGCCGGCCGCTGACGACCCGGAAGTCCTGCCCCGTTCCGTAGTCCGAGTACCGGAACCCCGCGCCCGTCTGCAGGTAGGCGTTCCGCCCTATCCGGCGCGCGTCCGTCACCCTGGCCTCGAAGTGCAGTCGGTCGGTGTTCAGTCCGCCCGGGAACTCCCGGAAGCGACCCCAGCCGCCATCCATGTGCAGAGCCGTGCCCCTCCGGCCCAGGCCCCAGCGGCCCCGGAAGGCCACCTCGGGCAGCCGGTCCACCACCACTCCGGTGGCCACGTCGTTGTACGAGTCCTCGTTGGCCGCGTAGGCCGCCTCCAGCGTCCAGTTATCGGTCTCCAGACCCGTGTAGGCGCGCCCGCGGAAGCCCTGGGTCAAGGATAGGCGCCCGTCCAGGCCGGCCACGAAGGGCGAGCCCTTGGGCTGTATCGAGGGGTTCACGCTGGCGTAGACGCCGTCCACGAAGCTGAAGCCGGTGCTGGGCACCAGGCTGGTCTTGCTCTTGTCTCCCCGCCCCAGACCGTACTTCAGCTTGCGCACCTTGGGCAGCTTGAGCCCGTACACCTCCACCTGTGCGCCGTGGGCCTCGATGGCCTCGCCGGGCACGTAGCGCCACTCGTGGGCGCTGACCAGGTAGTGCGGGTGCTTGCGGTCGCAGGTGGTGAAGCGGCCCTTGACAATGTAGGCGATGTCCTGCCCCATGGCCAGCTCCTCGCCCATGAGGAAGGCCACCAGCTCCCCGCGCTCGGTGCGCTCGTGCACCTCGGCCCGCGCCCCGTAGATGTGTCCCTCGCCGCTGGCCAGGTCGTACATGAGCTCCCGACCGGTGAGCACCTGCCCCTCGCGCTTCACCTCCACGTTGCCCGTGGCCGTGGCCACGCGCTGCCCCCGGTCCAGGTGGATCCTGTCAGCCGTGATGCTGCCGTCCTGATAGGCTATGCGGGCATTGCCCACCGCGTCAACGGCGCCGTCCCTCTCCAGCGAGCCGCTGATCTCGTCCGCGGTCAGGCTGAGCGTGACCGGCTCCGCCGCGGCCCAGGCGGCCGCCGCCACAGCCAACAGAAGCAAGGCCGTCAATGCCCGGCTCGGTCTATCCATGGACAGGCTAGCGCCTCCTCGTCTGCGCGTCGCCGGCTTGATCTGGCCCACGTGCACGGGTCAGGATTCTGGCGGCCGCGCGCCACTGCCGGCGCAGGAAGCGCAGGGCCCTCTCCGGCAGGCCGCGGGTGGCTAAGTCCTTGGCCTCCGCCTCGGTGAGCAGCTCCGGCGCCAGCTTCCGCTTCAGCTTGTAGATGGCCCGCACGTCGTCGTGCGCAAAGCGCCCGTACAGCCAGCGCGTGAACCACCGCAGCGGCAGGCACCACGTGTCTCGCCAGAACGCCGCGGCGAAGTCCGTCACCAAAGGGTCTCCGCTGGCGGTCACCAGCACGTTCGTGTCCTTCTTCAGGTCGCAGTGGGCCAGGCCGCGAGCGTGTATGTCGTCCACGATGCGCCCCAGCTTGGCGAAGAAGTCCGGCCCCAACTCCCCTCGCCTCACCTGGGCGCAGTTGCGCCCCTCCACGTGCTCCAGGGCCAGGGCGTAGCGGTCCAGTCGTCGGCAGAAGGCCGGGATGCCCGGCACTCCGGCCAGATCCCGGTAGGCGTGGCATTCGCGCCAGACCAGCCAGCGCCCGATCAGCTCTCGGAACAGGTAGTCGCGGCCCAGGTAGTCCTTCACCACGGCCCGGCACCCGTCGTGCTCGACCAGCAGGATGTCCGCCCGCGTGTCGGAGCCGTTGGCCAGCGTGCGGACCACGTGAGCGGCCAGGTTTTCGCGCGTCAGGCCGTCGAGCATGATGCCAGAGCCGTTGGCGAGCGCCTAGTGTCCTGTCCCATGAATAACTTGCATAATTATGGGGCCTGTGGTATGCTTTCTCATCTCACCCAGAGGAGAAAG
>JBHIEF010000160.1:0-10087 GCA_046760465.1 Armatimonadota bacterium
GGGCCGTACGCACTGACTCCACGGCCCGCTTCCAGGGCACGTACAGCGGCACGGCCGGCCCGCCGCTGCCGTGTCCCAGGCACTCCCCGTCCAGGCCGGCGACCAGACAGTCGGTCTTGGTGCCGCCACCGTCAATGGCCGCGATCGCCTTCATACGCGAGCGCCCGCCGTGTCTAACGTGTGCGCCTGCCGGCCCCGGCAAAAGCGGGCCGCTCAGTACCGGCACTCCGCGGCCCGATCGAGGGGATTCTATCACATTTCCCGGCCCCTGTGAAGCCGCGCCAGATCCCCCGAGGAGCACCATCATGGCGCTCAGGCCGCTCTCCGTCTCGAGCCCAAACCGACACGCCGCCGGCGCGAAGCCGGCGGCGATGGCGAACCCGGCGATGGTCGGCTCAGACACCGCGGCAGGGCCACGGCCGCGTGCTTTACAGCGTCTTCCGCTCCAGCCGCGGCAGGTTGGTGATCATCACCTTTCGACGGCCCAGCTTGATGAAGCCCAGCCGCTCGAAGGCCTTGAGCACGCGGGTCAGCGTCTCGCGCGAGGTGCTCACCATGTTGGCCAGCTCCTGGCGAGTGTAGGGCAGGTCCACCAGGACGCCCACCTCGGTCTCGGCCCCGCCCTGGTCGGCCAGGTCGAGCAGCAAGCGGGCCACGCGGCCCTGCACGTCCAGGAACGACAGGTCCTCGATACGCTCGTCCGCCTGCCGCAGGCGCTTGCTCATCGTCACCAGCAGGTTGAGCGCGATGCTGGGGTGCTCCTCCAACTTGCGCAGGAAGTCGTCCCGAGCTCCCACCAACGCAACCGTGTGCTCCGCGGCGGTGGCCGTGGCCGAGCGCGGCTCGCCGTCCAGAATCCCCATCTCGCCGAAGAAGTCACCCGCGCCCAGATAGCTGAGCGTCACCTCGCGCCCCTCCGGGCCGCGCAGGCTGATCTTGACCTTGCCCGACTTGATCAGGAAGAACTTGGCGGCCGGATCGTCCTCGTGCACGATGACCTCGCCATCCTCAAAGGCGCTCTCGGTGAGGTCCTCGACGAGGCCCTGCCGGTCGGCGTCGGTGAGCTCCCCAAACAGGGCCACCTCGCTCAGGAAGTTCTGTTCAGTCATGGCCGTAGGGCTCCCACGGGCGCGACGTACACGCTGCGGCACAGCCATTATATGGCCCCGCAAGCGGCCCTGTCAACTGGAGCGCGCGGCACCGTCTGGGACTACTCAAGGCGTTCCCCGCTTGACAAGAGCGCACTTCTGTGGCATAAGTAGCGGTGCAGGGGAACATACGGACGCCGATAGCAGCCACAGCTTACGTCGCAGCAAAGGACACAGCAATGGTCAGGCAGTGTTGCCTCTGCAACGCCATCTACGCGGGCAAGAACAGCGACGGCGAGGAGATGTGGGTCTCTCACCCTCGCCCGATCCGGGGCAGCCATGGCATCTGCCCCGTTTGTCTTCCTGCGGAGGTGGAGCGCATCATACGCATGGCCGAAGAGGTCGGCCTGCAAGTGCCGGAGGCCAGCGCTCAGCGGCTGTAGCACAGCCCAGGCTCCGCGCACGGCATCGGCTCGGACCTCACGAGGGCAGCTCGCCCGGCGGGAGCACCTGGCAGTCGGGCGACTGGCGCAGTTCGGCCTCGGGCCCTGGGGGAGCATAGACGGCGAGAATCCTCAGCTCCTCCCACCCCGTGTTGATCGTCTCGTGGTAGATATCGGGCGGGATGTGGATCAGGTCTCCGGGCCCGATGGCCTGCCGCTCGTCGGCCACCATCTGCTCGCCCACGCCGCTGATGACGTAGAGGATCTCCTCGACGCCCGGATGATTGTGGCGCGTGTGCCCCGCGCCAGGCTTGAGGATGACCACGCCGGCGCTGAACCTCTCCGCGTCGGTGACCCTCGGCTCGCTGAGCCACTTCAGCAGCCCCCAGTCGAACACCTGCGTCTCTACGTCATCGGCGTGCACGAAGCGCCTGCCTGGCTCGGGCATATGTCAACTCCCCTTCCCAGTCTGGTGCCGAAGCGGCCGGACCTTCGCCTCCGCCGCCCCGCGCTCCTCCCGACCGCGGCTCGCGGCAGAGGTGTCGCCCTCCGGGCCAGGGAACAAGGGCCGCTGAGAGGCGGCCGCTCGCCGTCACTGGCACCCGCGAGGTGATTCGCCCGTGCCCGAGGCACGCGAAGCGCAGTTGCTGATCCACGACGTCCGCGTCAACTACGGGGCCATCGAGGCGCTGCGCGGGGTCTCCTTCGAGGTGAGGCCGGGCGACTTCGTGGGCATCATCGGCCCCAACGGCTCGGGCAAGTCCACGCTGCTCAAGACCGTGGCCCGAGTCCTCCAGCCACAGCGGGGAGCCGTGCTGCTGGAGGGCATTGACCTGCGCGAGCGCGACACCCGCGAAATCGCCCGGATGATGGGCGTGGTGCCCCAGGAGAGCCCCATCGTCTTCGAGTTCTCGACGCTCGAGGTGGTCCTGATGGGCCGCTCGCCGCATCTGGGGCGCTTCCAGATGGAGTCCGAGCGCGATCTGGCCATCGCCCGCCGGGCCATGGAGCTCACCGACACGGCGCATCTGGCCGAGCGGCCCATTACCGCCCTCAGCGGCGGCGAGAAGCAGCGCGCCATCATCGCCCGCGCCCTGGCCCAGGAGCCACAGATCCTGCTGCTCGACGAGCCCACCACGGCCCTCGACATCAACCACCAGACCGAGATCATGGACATCCTCACCCGCCTTAACGGCGAGCAGGGGGTGACCATCCTGGTGGTCTTCCACGACCTCAACCTGGCCGCGCAATACTGCGACTATCTGGTGGCGCTCAGGGAGGGCAGCATCTTCGCCATCGGCCGCCCGGCGGAGGTGCTAACGGAGGAGAACATCCGCGACATCTACGCCGCGCCGGTCATCGTCCGCGCGCATCCCACCACCGGCCGCCCGCAGGTCTCCCTGCTGCCGAAGAGCGCGTCTCGGCCCGCGCGCGGGTGAGTCAGGACGACCCGCGGACTGGGCGCGCTAGACCTTCTGGACCTTCCCGGCCTTCAGGCAGGCGGAACACACCTTCACGCGCTTGGGTGAACCGTTGACGACCGCACGCACGCGCTGCAAGTTAGGCATGAAGCGCCGCTTGGTGTGGCGCTGGGAGTGGCTGACGTTGTGCCCGCTCCTGGGGCCCTTGCCGCAAATGTCGCATCGCTGAGCCATTCGAGTCCGTCCTTGTGCCCCAAAGGGGCCGCTCCTCAAAGTAGATGCGGCCGGGAGGTCGTCTCCCGGGCCGCTTGATCGCCCTCGCGACGGGGCGAGTATAGCAGATTCGGAAACGTGGCGCAAGCCCCACAGCGGGCCGCAGAGCTTGCTCTTGGCCCCCTTTTGTGGTACTATCACCCCGTCGGACGCCAATCTCAAAGGGAGGTGGACTTCTTGGCCGACGCTGCTCTGATCGTAACCACGAATGGGCGTGCCAAGATCGTCACTGCGGACCAGTATCCGACTCGAGGCCGAGGAGGCAAGGGGGTAAAGAGCTGGGGCGAGCTGGCTCCTGGGGAGCAGATCGCAGCCGTGGAGCACGTATGCACGGAGAGCACAGAGGACGTCATTGTGCTCACCGCGCGTGGCATGGCGCTTCGCGTGAAGATCGCCGCCATCCCCACCCGCAGCCGCACCGCCGGTGGCGTCAAGCTGATTGACGTAGCCCCCGGCGACCGTGTGGTGGCCGTCAAGGTCTAGCAGGCGCCGCCTTCGGTATGTCAGACGCCCCGAACCGGGGCGTCGAAATAGAGCACCGGCGAGGCTGCTTCCCGCCGGCGCGGCATGGCCCGCCATGCAACGCCGATGCAGCGGGAGGCACTCTCGCCGGTACTGCGTTTCAGGCAGCCGCCGCGCGAGCTACTGCGCGCCGCCCTTCTGGAGCTTCTCCCAGTCCGCCAGGAAGCTCTTCAGGCCGATGTCGGTCAGCGGATGCTTGAACATCCTCTCGGCCACGGCAAAGGGTATGGTGGAGATGTGCGCCCCCGCCAGGGCCGCGCGGACAATGTGGCCCGGAGAGCGAACGCTGGCCACGATGATCTCCGTGTCGAAGTCGTAGTTCAGGTAGATCTCCACGATCTGCTCTACCAGCTCCATGCCATCGTGGCCGATGTCGTCCAGACGCCCCACGAAGGGCGAGATGTAGGTCGCCCCGGCCTTGGCCGCAATCAGGGCCTGTAGCGGCGAGAAGCAGAGCGTGACGTTGGTCTTGATGCCCTCCTCCGCCAGCGTGCAGACGGCCTTGATGCCGTCGGGAATGAGCGGCACCTTCACCACGATGTTGGGGGCCCAGGAGGACAGCTCCCTGGCCTCCCCCAGGATCCCCTCGGTGTCGGTGGCCACCACCTCGGCGCTCACCGGGCCGGAGACCACCCCGCAGATCTCCTTGACGCGAGTCTGGAAGTCCACGCCCTCCTTGGCCACCAGCGAGGGATTGGTGGTGACCCCGTCCAGGATGCCCCAGTCCGCGGCGGTCCTGATCTCGTCAATGTTGGCAGTGTCTAGGAAGAACTTCATCGCTTGCCTTCTCCTTGGCGACGGCCCGTGGGCCGGCCGCTAATCAGATTGCCCGTGCCTCGTGCGGTCCGGCGCCGGAGCCTCGGTCTCGCCGTCCTCGTGATCCACCCTCTTCACGTCCTGGGCGTAGTTGAACGCCCCCTGCTCGGCCGTGTGGCACAGTAGACAAGTCTCAGCGTCCACGTGAGCCGTCACGTCGCCCGGCTGGCCTCGCCGGCTGTGGAAGAGTCCCGCCCCGTGGCAGGTGCTGCACTGCACACCCTCATCCGGCTTCCTGGCTCCCGGGATCTGCCGCGTGCGTCGGTAGGCCTCCGAGTGGCAGGGCAGACACTCTCCGGTCATCTCATCCCGCCGGCGTAGCGTGTCGAGAGCACGCGCGTGTGCCGTCTGCTGCCAGTCGGCCAGTTCGGCCTGATGGCACTTGCCGCACACGCTCGGCCGGACGAACCCCCCGGTGGAGACGTCGCGCAGGCTGGCCCGACTGCGCTCCTTCTGGCGCCTGGCCAACACCGGCTCGATCAACTCGAGCACCTCCGGATGAGGGGGCAGGGCGTCGTCCACGGGCTCGAGCCTGGAGTCGAATTCCGGGCGCCCCTGCGGGTCGAAGGCCACCTCGACCACCCCCACGTCCCAGCGACCGTGGGCCGTGGGGAGGATGGTGGTGCCGTTGACGACCCGCGGCTCCGTCGCAGAGGTCTGGGAGGCTCCACCGATGATGATGTCCGCCAGGCCCTGCACCTGCGGGAAGCGCAGCAGCGTCTCGTCCATGTCCGTCGGAAGCTGGCTGAGCAACACCACCACGTCGCACTTGGCGCGCAGCTCCCTCAGGACGGCAACCGCGCGGCCGGCCAGCGTGGCAGGCGTGTAGTCGGGCACGCCGCTGGGCCAGAAGAAGCTGGCTACGCCGATCCTCTTGCCCCCGGCGGTGAACAGCAACTGCCGATGCACGGGGCCGGACAACTCGCGGACCGGCTCGCCACTGCTAACCACGAGCACCTCAGCGTCCTCCGCGGCCTCGGTGAACTCCTCGCCCAGCAGGTAGTCGCGGTAGTGCATGCCTACCGCATCGTAGCCCACCACGCCCATGGTCTCGAGAATGGCGCCGGCCAGGTAGCCCACATCACCCAGCGACCCCGCGTCCAGGAGCACGCTGCCGGCGTAGTCCCGGCGCATACGGCTGATCAACGTCGCCCGGCGGGCCAGACCGCCCACCGGGTCGTGTCAGCCACATGCCTCCAGAGCACCGTAGGTGTCGTTTGTGTAGATAATGGCAATGGGCTGCTCAATGGCGGACACGTAGGCAAAGACGGCGGCGCAGAGCACGCCCGCGACCACCAGCGCCACGCCCGCACGCAGGGCGATCGCCATGGCCCACTTCCAGTCTGCCTCGCTGGAGCCGTTCATGTCAGACTCCCGCACGGCCGGAAGGGCTAGCCCGCCTCCTCCATGAAGGCTAACGTCTCCTCCCAGCCGCGAATGCCCTGAGTGGTGCCGATCCCCTGGCAGCACAGCGCGCCCACCGCGTTGGCTAGGCGGCCCGTGCGCTCCAGGTCCCAGCCCGCCAGCACCCCCCGCAGGAACCCAGCCACGAAGGCGTCGCCCGCGCCGGTGGCGTCCACCGCCTCGATGCAGTAGATGGGCAGGCGGACCTCCTCGTCGGCGCTGCGGATGTAGCAGCCCTCGGTGCCCATCTTCAGAGCCACCAGCCCCACGCCATGATCGAGCAGGACCTGGGCGATGTCGGCGGGCTCGTCCCTCCCCGTGATCATCTTCGCCTCTTCGTAGCTGGGGAGCATGATGTCCACATGCGGCAGGCAGGGCGCGATCAGGCTCATCCAGCGCCCGGTGGCGTCCCAGGCGGTATCCAGACTGACGGTCACGCCGGCCGCCTTGGCCTCTCGCAGGATGCCCGCGGCCGGCTCGCCGTCGAAGCCGGGCATGAGGTTGTGGCCCGCGTAGTGCAGAATCCGGCCGGAGGTGGCGATCCCCATGTCCAGCTCGGAGGGCTCCAGCCGGGCGTTGGCACCCGTATTGTGGATGAAGCTGCGCTCGCCGTCAGTGTGCACGAGCACCATGGTGCCGGAGGTGTTGACCGCCTCGGTGCGCACGATCCCGGCGCAGTCGCACCCCTCGCTGGTCAGGCGGTCAATGACGAAGTCGCCAAAGCCATCGGTTCCCACCTTACCCATCACGGCGACCTCGGCGCCCAGGCGGGCCAGGCCGATGCCCGTGTTGGCCGCACACCCCCCGCTGTGCATCTCCATCTGGTCGCAGAGCACCAGCAGCCCGCGCTCGGGGTACTCGTCCACCGGCTTGGCCACGACGTCCGCCACCAGAATGCCGAGACAGACAACTTCAGGCACAGGTTGCCTCCTCCTCCGTTGAGGGCTCTTCGCTGTCCTCGCCGGGCTGCTCCTCTTCGGCCTCCTGGTACTGCATCAGGTCGTCCACGGCTCCCGCACTGAGCATGCTGACGAAGCCGGCGAAGAGGAAGAAGGCCACGAGCACCGACAGGCCCATCAACGTCTGCTTGCCCAGCAGCACCGGCAGCGCCACGAGCGCCCCCACGACGGCGATCTCCAGCATCACGACGGTCGTGTACGCGATGTTGCCGGCCACGGCCCGCGCGGCGAGCTTAAGGGCCCTGGCCACGCCCAGGTCGGCCCGCACTATCAGCTGCGGAGCGTAGATCTGCATCAGGCCCCAGAAGATCAGCACGTAGACCCACAGCACGCCAACCACCCACAGCCAGCGACCCGCGAAGACGGTCGTGTAGAACCCCACATTCACCAGACAGCCGCCCACCACCACGGCGTTCACCAGGAAGTAGGAGACGCCGCGCCAGAAGAAGCGGCTGTATCCGTGGAAGAAGTGCCGCAGGCCGGGATCGTCGCGGGTCACGACGCGATGGGCCAGCTCGGCCAGCCCCAGCGTGGCCGGGCCGACCGTCAGCGCCGCCAGGGCGCCGGCCACGGCAATCACCAAGAGCACGATATCCGGCAGGACCGCCGAGACGAGCAGAGGGACGATCCACGCCGCGCACCACAGGACGTTGGCCACCACCACCAGTTGGAGGTAGTCATAGGTGGCCGACAAGGTGGCCTTCAGCATCCTGCCCAGGCTGGGCATGTCGCTGCCAGGTTCCCCGACGCGCCAACTGGGTCCTTCTCGTAGGGCGACTGCGACCGCGCGAAGGGCTCGCCGCGAGCGGCGGCGAACTTGCGGAGCGATAGTCGGTCAGCAAGGCGTGAGCCACATCGCGCCCCTACCGGTATTCAGCACGTCGGTCGGCTTCGCGCGGCCGACAATCGCGTTGGGGGAGGCCTCTTGATGCGCATTCTCGTCACCGGCGGAGCCGGTTTCATCGGCTCCCACGTAGTCGATCGCTGCCTTGCCGAGGGACACCAGGTCGCCATTGTGGACGATCTGTCCACCGGCAGGCGCGAGAACCTCAACCCCCGGGCGACCTTCTTCGAGGACGACATCCGCGACGCTGATCGTATGCGCGAGATCGTGGCCGAGGGGAAGCCGCGCGTCATCGTCCACCACGCGGCGCAGATGGACGTGCGCAGGTCGGTGGGCGACCCGGTCTTCGACGCCGAGAGCAACGTGCTGGGGAGCCTCAACCTCATTCTGGCCGCCGTCGAGCACGACGTAGAGCGATTCGTCTATGCCAGCACCGGGGGGGCCATCTACGGCGACACGGAGAACCGACCCACGCCGGAGGACCACCCGCCCAACCCAATCTCCCCTTACGGCGTCTCCAAGCACACCGTGGAGCACTACCTGCACCTCTACCGCCTCAGCGACGGCCTGGGCTACATGGCGCTCCGCTACGGCAACGTTTACGGCCCGCGGCAGAACCCGCACGGCGAGGCGGGGGTGGTGGCCATCTTCGCCGGGCTGATGCTGGAGGGCAAGCAGCCCACCATCTTCGGCGACGGCACGATGACCCGCGACTACGTCTACGTGGAGGACGTGGTGGAGGCCTGCTGGAGGGCCGTGCAGAGCGACCGCGACGCCGTGCTCAACATCGGCACCGGCGTCGAGTCCTCAGTGCTGGACATCTTCAACGGTCTGAAGCAGCACACCGGCCACGACGGGGAGCCGATCCTCGCCGAGCGCCGGCCCGGCGAGATGCAGAATAGCTGTCTGGACCCGTCCAAAGCGCACGAAGTCCTCGACTGGCAGGCCCAGGTCCCGCTGGACGAGGGCCTCAGACGGACGGTGGAGTACTGGCGAGACCGGTCCTAGCCTCCCCCAACGCTACGCCAGCACCGCATGCGCCTTGTGCAGCATCTGCCGCACGGCCAGCCGGTGCGAGCAGACGGCCTCGCAGTGCCCGCAGTCGGCGCAGGCCAGCACCGTGCGCTCGCGCGGCAGCGAGGCATACACGTGGCGCGCGTAGTCGTGCTGGCCCAGCTCCTCGCCGTAGTAGAAGGCGCAGCGCAGCGTGTCCTCGATGGCCACGCCCTGCGGACAGCCGGCGCACGCCGAGCACATGGCGCAGGTGGAGCTGCGGTGCTCGGCCACGTAGCGCTCAAGCTCCCGCCTGGCCTCCTCGGTGGGTCGCTCCATGACGGCCGCCGAGAGCTGCTCGAGGAGTTCGAAGTTGGGCAGGCCCTTCAGGACCGTTGTCAGGCCGGGATGGTCCAGAGCCGTCTGGAAGGCCGTGGTCCAGTTGCGGCGCCCCCCGGCGGCTTGCAGGGACTTCATGGCGATCACGCCGATGCGCTTCTGCGCGGCCTGCGTGATTATGGGCTGGAGGGGCTGCCTGAGCGCGGCCCCGTAGCGAGGCATGATGGCGTCCCAGTGGCCCGCCTCCACCCCCGCCCGGGAGACCTCGACCACGTTGTTGTGACAGGTCAGGCCCAGGAAGCGCGCCTTGCCGGCCTGCCTGAGCTTGTCGAACTGCCCGCGAATGCGCCCGTTCGTGTCGCGCGCCTCGTCGGCGCTGATGGTCGGGTGGAAGATGAAGTCGGCGTGGTCGGTGTTCAGCGCGTTCAGCCACTCGTCGAACTCATACCAGGCCCCGCCCGGCCGCCCCTTCAGGGCCAGGAAGACCTCCTTCCGCCGGTCCTTGAGCACTGGCGCCGCGCCGTCGAAGGCTCCGGGGTACTCCACCGACAGGTGCAAGAGGTTCACGCCCGCGTCGAGCGCCGACCCCAACACGGCGGAGGTCAAGAACTGGCCACCCATGCTCAGCTCGGAGACCAAGAGGTTTGTGCGCCCCAGCACGCGATAGCGCATGGTGTCGCGCTGGTTGCGGGCCTCGGGCTCCGGAGCCGCCTCCTGGGCGGCCGACCAGGTGGCCTCCAGCATCGCACCTGCCCCGGCCAGGCCGATGCCAGCGCGCTTCAGAAACCCCCGCCGCGAAAGGGTAGAGTCTGACATGAGATCGTGCCTCCTGTGAACGCCCGATGTGCCTTACGCCATCGCAAAGTAGCAGCGCACGGAGCTTCTCTGGTCAAGCCGGCCTTCCCTGCGACCGCGACGGGCCAGTGCAGCCGAGCCCACCTTCCGGCCCCCCAATAGCACGGGAGCGCCCCACGGGCGGGGCGCC
>JBHIEF010000161.1:0-10039 GCA_046760465.1 Armatimonadota bacterium
GCACGTGCCTACCACCAACACGGAGCCCACGAGCACCGATCGGCGAGTAACGCCGGTCGAGCCCTCGCCGCTGGCCTCAGTGGGCACGGCTGGCAACACTAACCTCCAGTGGGACGGCACGACAATGGGGACAGTTCTCCCTCCCGCATCGCTTGGCCCTTCACCAGGTGAGAGCCATGCGAACGAAGGTGGGAACTGCCCCCATTCTCGGAACTAGGAAGCGTCCGGATGGCTTTTCCGGTAGTCCTGGATGGCGCGGTCGAACCGGGGGGCGAAGACTCTGTCGAACAAGTCCAGCTTATCCGGGCACAGCCGCTGGCAGGCCTCGCGTGCGTCGTCTATCAGGCGGCGGCGCTGCTTGTCGGTGAAGCTCGTGGTGCGCAGCAAGGCCTCGACGCGCTCCACCTGCCGCCGCAAGGCGCGCATGCGACGCTCTCGCTGCTCGGCCGCTGCCCCGCGCTGCTCCTCCATCGGTGCCACGACCCGCCCGGACTGCGCCCAGCCCCGACCACAGGAGCTCAGGACTGCCTTCCACCCCTCTATGCGCCGGGCAGAGCCCCTTTTCCTGCCTGACAGGAGCTCGACTGGGCGTGCCAAGGGCGGCGCTGAGGACGGTCACAACGACGACTCCAGCTTCAGGTACCACTCGCCGTTCTCTTTGGCCCAGTAGAACATGGCCTCGGCGTCGCGGACCTCCTCGGTGTTGAGCTTGCGGATGCGGCTCTCGGTCAGAATCCGCGCGCGGTCGCCGGCCTGGCTCAGCTCCACGAACATGATCTCGTAGCTCATGATGTCGAGCTGCTCGGGCTTGATGAAGAACTTCTCCTCGATCAGGCGGTCAATGGGGCGCCTGCTCTTGTCCTCCTCGTTGTGGTAGTTGGCCGCCTTGTCGAAGTGCTTGAACTGGATGGCCTCCAGGAAGCCGCGCATCTTCTCGTCCAGGATCTGCTTGTCCTCGTTCAAGGTCAGGTTATACTTGCCGACACGCACCCCCTGGCGGCCGCTCAGGACCACTGCTGCCACCGCCGCCGCGACGAGTATCATCAGGATCACGATCACCTTGCGCATGGTCCTCCCGCCCTTCTCCGTCAGGGCACACTGTCATTCTGAGCGGGCGGCCTGCCGGTCGGCCCGGCGGGCCGGAGCGAAGAATCTCGGACCAGTCCTGTGAGGCTGTCACGAGATCCTTCGCTGGGCGGATTGCCCGCAATCCGCACGGATTGCAGGCGAATCCGCAGCTCAGGATGACAGGTTGTGGAGCCTACATTTCCTTCACCTTCAGCATGAGGCAGGTCAGCGCCAGCAGTACCACGGCCAGAGTGCCCAGGATGGCGAAGTGCTGCCCCACCGCGCCCCACTCAACGGCCTCGTGGCGCTTGACGATCTCGGCCAGCATCTCGTGGGCCCACTTGGTGATGGTGGTCTTTTCGATGGCCGCGGCCAGGCCCTCCAGATAGCGCTCGGGCAGCACGAACTTGGTGAACAGGATCTGGGGGAACATGACCACAGGCACCAGCCCCACGGCCATGTCGGGCCCCTTGGCCAGCGCGGAGATGGCCAACCCCAGGCACGTACCTGCCACGGCGGCCGCAAGCAGCGATAGGTAGATGGCTACGATGTTCCCATGCAGGCGCACGAAGTAGGCCACGATGCTCAGCAGAAGCAGGCACTGGATAGCCGCCAGCAGGCTGAGCACCTGGATCTTGGAGACCACGTAGGCGGATATCTGCACGCCCGCCAGGCGCTCGCGCTGGTAGATGGCCCGCTCCTTGGCGATCTCGCGGCTGGCGTTCACGCAGCCCAGCCAGATGGCTCCCAGCACCAGACAGAAGTAGAGCGACGGCCGCTCCGGCGCGTTGTGGAAGCGCAGGGCGATCAGGCCGGCGATCACCGGCGCCTGCGCCAGCAGCAGGAGCGTGTACCAGGGGTCGCCCAGGATGACGTCCACGTACCGGCGCGCCAGAATGCCGGCCTGCCGGCGGTTGAGCCAGCGCAGGCCGCTGTGCCTCGCCTCCAAGCTGCCTTCCTGTGTGTTCATCGGTGGCTAGGCCATGCCCGTGCGTCGGGCGATCCCGTACCGCAGGCGGGCCATCTCCCGCTCGATGTCGTCGTCCTCCTCTAGCTCCGCGGTTCCGGCTGCGACCGTGGCCGGCGTAGGCCTGGGCCGCTCGCGCAGGCGCCGCTCAACGTACTCGGCGTAGAACCGGGAGGAGCGGAAGCGCCGCTCCCACTTGCGGTCGCCCTCGCTGGCTAGGCGCTTGTAGATCTCAGCCGGATGGCCTACGCGGAAAAAGCCGCTCGCCTCAGCTGCCGGGCCGAAGTAAACGCCCCGCCCCTTGGCCAGGACCAGCATCATGTCCAACACCTCGAGCGTGCCCATGACGTGCGTGGAGGCGATGACGGTCCGCCCGCCGTCGGCCAGCCGCCGGAACAGGCGCATCATCTTCTCCTCCAGGGCCGGATCCAGCCCCGAGGTGGGCTCGTCGAGCAGCAGCACGCGGGGCTTCGTCACCAGCTCCACGCCGATGTTGGCGCGCTTGCGCTCGCCGCCGCTCAAGGTGCCAATGGGCGCCTTTGCTCTGTCCTGAAGGCCCAACAGCCTCACGATGGCGTCGGCCCGGCGCCCGATCTGCCTGTGGTCTCGCAGTTCCGGAAGGCGCAGCAGGCCAGCGTACACCAGGGCCTTGTGAAGCGGCAGTTGGCGATGGACGATGTCCTCCTGCGGCACGTAGCCAACCACGCGCGCACCCGCGCCCAGGCACTCGCGCAGGGACTGGCCGCCGATGCGGACCTCGCCCCCGGACGGCCGCATCCATCCGCTGAGCACGTTGAGCAAGGTGGACTTACCCGACCCGCTGGGGCCGAGAATGCCCACCAGCTCCCCAGCCTCGGCGCAAAACGAGATGCCCCGCAGAATGCGCGAGAAGCCCAGGCGCACGCTGATGCCCCGAGCTTCAACTCTGGCTCCCGTTGTGTTAGCGGCCGACATGGCGGTAGACGGGCACACTCCCCCAGGGCCTGCCTGCAACGATCTTGCCCGGCCGACAACGGGCCTTCGCCCCTTTCGCTGGGAGAATGCCGCCTGTAGATGGGAAGCGGCGCCGCTCAGGCCGGGCGTGCGCAGTTCGGATGCCGCGCAAGAACGCCCGATCCACGGCAACATGCAGAATCCGGCGCTTAGTGCGGAGGTTGTGCCGATTTGGCGCTGGACGGGGGTTTGTGGAATCGGCAAGACGAGGGCTGCGGACTCACACCATCTCCGATCCAGCGCTAAGTCCGCACAACCTAGTCTTCTCCTTACGCCAGGCATCCGAGCCCCTATGCTGCCCCGACCTACGCAAGGCCAACTGTGCCTCTCGGAGGCCATCTGGCTTGGGCAGGACCGACGCCGCCGGGCGGCGAAGCGGGCGGCATGCTGGAGCGGACGTTCATCCACCTGCCGAAAGTGGGGCCGGTGACCGAACGCCGCCTGTGGCGGGACGGCATCCGCTGCTGGCAGGACTTCCTCCAGGCCGGCAGGATCGCCGGCATCTCGCCAGAGCGCGCCGACCTGCTCAAGAGCCACCTGGGGGAGTCCTGCCGGTGCCTGGCCGATGGGGACGCGGCTTACTTTGCCCGGCGCCTCCCTCCTCCAGAGCACTGGCGCGGGTACCCCAACTTCAGGCGCCGAACGGCGTTTCTGGACATCGAGACGACCGGCCTCGGCCCGCCGCACCGGGTGACCGTGGTGGGCGTGTACGACGGCCTGCGCACGCGGACCTATGTGGCGGGCGACAACCTGGACCAGTTCCCCGAGGACATGGCCCAGTACACGCTGCTGGTGACCTACAACGGCGCCACCTTCGACCTACCCTTCCTGCGCTGGCAGTTCCCTGGCCTGCGCTTCGACCAGATGCACGTGGACCTGCGCTACGCCCTGGCCCGTTTGGGCCTGCGCGGCGGCCTGAAGAGCATCGAGGAGCGCCTGGGCCTGGAGCGCAACGAGCGCATCGCGGGGCTGAACGGCTTCGACGCCGTGCGCCTCTGGCGCGAGTACGAGGCCGGCAGCGACGAATCCCTGGACCTACTCGTCGAGTACAATACGGCGGACATTCAGAACCTGGAACGGCTCATGGAGTTGGCCTACCAGGGCCTGGCGGCGCAGCTGGAGGCCGACTGAGCATCTGGCCCCGCCTCTGGGCCGGCGAGAAGGTGCAATCACAGCAATGGGGATATGGCAGGGGCGCAACGGGCTGTTCGTTGCGGCCTTCTGGATGGACTTCTCCCTGGGCGTGGTCATCTTCGCCGTCCCACTGGTGGCCATAGACCTCGGTGCGGGCCCCCTGGAGCTCGGGCTCATCGGCGCCAGCGCCTTCGTATACACCGTCTTCTGCCTGCTTGGAGGCAAAGCGTCGGAGGAACTCGGTCGGCGCGGGACCGCCCTGCTCGGCGCCTTCACCACCGCCGCCATCGCCTTGTCCATAGCTCGCGTGCAGAGCATCCCCTGGCTGCTCATGCTGGTGTTCTGCTCGTCCGCGGGCATCGGCCTGTTCTGGCCCTCCCTCCAGGCATGGCTGGCCGAGCAACGCGACCGCCGCGCACTGACGCACGGGGTAGGAGCCTACAACATCGCCTGGAGCACCGGGCTGACGGTGGGGCCGCTCATAAGCGGACTGCTGCGCAGTGTGGGGCCCCGCGCGCCGCTCTACGCCGGCGCCGCGGGTTACCTCTCGGTGGCCTTGCTGCTCCTGGCGGTCGCCCGGCCGCAGCGCGAGGAGCCCGAGGAGCTGGCCGAGGCGCCGCCCATCCCCGTGCGCTCGGCTCTGAGCCTGCTGCACGTGGCCTGGGTGTGCAACTTCGCCAGTTGGTTCATGGCCACGTCCGTCAGGAACCTCTTCCCCAAGCTGGCCAAGGACCTGGCGCTCAGCGAGACCATCCTGAGCGTGCTCATCGCCAGCGTTGGCGTGGCCCAAGTAGCCTGCTTCGCGGCCCTCTGGCGGGGCCGTTGGTGGCACTACAAGCTCTGGCCCATGCTCGCGTTCCAGGGGCTGGGCGCCCTGGGGATGCTGCTAGTCCTGACCGGTCACACCTGGCAAGTTTTTGCGCTGGGCATGCTTATGGGTGGCGCCATGACGGGTATGACGTACTATGCGAGCCTGTTCTACAGCCTGCGCGTGCCGGGGTCGGGTCGAGGAGTGCGCACGGGGCTGCACGAGGGCTTCATCGGCGCGGGCATTCTGCTGGGCCCACTGATGGGAGGGACGGCCGCGCACCTGACGAGCAACCTGCGCGTGCCATACTTGCTCATCATCCTGGTAATCGCGCTAACAGCGCTCGTCAGCCTCGTCATATACCGACGGCCCGAGCGGAGCGGCGCCGCTGTGGCTGCTGCCGACGAGCGCTAGCGAGGCGTTCGCTCCGCAACAAGGCCTGGCGCACCGACGAGGCGAATACGTCCACGTGGAGCAGCCGGAGGGTGCCCGCACGGGCGCGCAAGACCTCCGGCCCCGCGGGATGTCTCAGAAACGGCCCGCCCATCGGCCTGTTCGCAGGCCCGGGCGCGGCGCTCAGGGAGGACCCAGTATGAAGCACGGGCTAGGCAAAGCCACGGCCGGACTGGCACTGGTAGCCGTTATCGGCGCACTGACTGCCTCGGCGGCGCAGGCGGATCCTGGCGACGTGGGCCTGAACAACCGCCTGCTGCTGCGCATTCGCACCAACGCCGCCGGCTGGACCATCCTGGAGCGGCGGACGCTGGTGGATCAGCGGCTGGTGCACGTTCTGTCGTACGAGAACACCATCCAGCCCGACGTGCGGATAGGAGACATCCGGGGTAAGCCCACCATCTACGTGGGCGACACGAAGCTGATCACCGTCTACCCGCGCGATGCCGAAGCCAACGCGGCCTCCATGGAGCGGCTGGCCGAAATCTGGGCGGGACGCGTTGCTGAGTTTATAAAAGTCACCGGCCCGGCCCACGGCAAGCGCATCCCCACGGCGCCCCCGCCGCCCGACAACGAGCCGCCGGTGGTGCGGGAGTTCGAGACGGCGGGCACGGCCGCTGCCCCAGGGCCAGCAGCGGAAGAGCCCGCAGAGCCGGCCTAGTGGACCCCACCGCAGCGCGGAACGGGGCGAGGTCAGGGAGGAGGCAAGTGCTCATGCATCGGGTAGTTGTGGTAGTGGTAAGCGTCCTGGCATTGGCGTGCTTCGGCACGCAGGCAGCGACCGACAAGGGGGACATCGTCATTGGCGGCAAGGTGCCCATCCGCATCCGCGCCGCCACGCCTGAGTTCACGGTCGAGCAGCGGGTGCTGATCGTCCGCCGCCGCGTGGTCGAGGTCATCTCGCACGAGGACTCGTATCATCCCAACGTGCGCATCGTGATAGAGAAGGGAACGCCGGCCATCTACGTGGGTAAGCACCTGCTCATCACCGTGCACCAGAACGACGCCAAGGCGAACGGGACCACGCCGGTGCGGCTGGCGCAGCGCTGGGCCGGGAATCTCAAGGAGGCCCTTCCGCTGGCGACCCCGGAGTCCAAGCTGCCGGGGTTCGACCCTGGGAAGGACATTGTCTTCTAGGCTGTGGAGCCCGAGGAATGCCCTCGGGCCCGATCCAGCTCCCCCATCAACTCCTGGAGGCCGCGATGAGCAATCCTCGCCTGTGGGCGGTTCTGTCCGCGTGCGGCGCGGCCGTGGGCCTGCTGCTGACTGGCTGCGGCGGCAGCGGGGGGCCCGGTGGCGGCACCTGGACCGTGCTGGTCTACATGAACGGCGACAATGACCTGGAGGCCGCCCTCATCGGCGACTTCAATGAGATGGAGCGCGAGGGGCCCTCGCCTCGTGTCAAGGTGCTGGTGCAGCTCGACCGCCATCCCTCCTACGACACCTCCAACGGCAACTGGACCAGCACGCGCCGCTATCGCATCGTGCGCGACACGACCGAACCGCCCGCGCCGCCCAACAGCCCCCACAACCACACCATAGTCTCCGACCTGCTGGCCGACCTGGGCGAGCTGAACATGGGGCACGAGGACACGCTGGTGGACTTCGCCACCTGGGGCATTGACCTGGAGCCCGCCGACAAGTACTTGCTCATCATCGCCGACCACGGGCAGGGCTGGCGACCCGCAAGCCTGGGCGCGCTGGGCGTAGGCATCAGGGGCGTCAGCCGCGACGACACCTCTCTGGGTGACTGGCTGACCAACGCGGAGCTGAAGTCGGCCATGCAGCGCGTCGAGACGCACCTGGGTCGCAACGTGGACATCCTGGCCCTGGACGCCTCCGAGATGAGCCTGCTGGAGATAGCCTACCAGGTGCGGCAGCACTGCGACTACACCATCGCCTCGCAGCTCTCCGAGCCCAACGACGGCTACCCCTTCGACGCGCTGCTGGATCGCCTCACCAGCGGCCCCGGGCAGACCCCCGAGACCTTCCTCGGCGGCTTCGTCAGTGACTACATCGCCTCATATGCGCCCGGAGCCGGACCCAACGGCGCGGGCAGCTCGGTCACGATTGCCGCCTATCGCAGCAGCCAGCTTGCCGGGCTGGCCGCCGAGGTCAGCTCACTGGGCCAACTCCTGCGGGCGGAGCTTCCCGGACAGGCAAACAACCTGCTCACCATTCGCGGCAATACGCAGCGCTTCACCTCGTCGTTCTACCGCGACCTGTACGACTTCGCCGACCGCGTGCAGGCCTTCTTCGCCGACGCCGACATTGACCAGGCCTGCCAGAATATCAAGGACGCCATCGGCCCCGGCCCCAGCCACGCCCTGGTGGCCGAGGGGCATGCCACGGGCAGCGGCATCAACGTGGACGACGCCCACGGCATCTGCGTCTACCTCCCCGACGACGCCCGCACCTACAACGGCACCTACGCCACCTCCGTGGACTTCGCCACCGACACCCAGTGGGACGAGTACATCTCCGACACGTCGGGGCTGCCGTGAGGAGAGCTTGTCGGCCGAGAGTGGCCGACCTGCGCAACGGCTTAATTCAGCCTCCTGGCAGCTCGCTGCTGGAACAGCGCGCTGCCCGCAAACCGGCCTCGGTGGTTTCGGCAGCAAGCTGCCGAAGCACCAGCATACCGGAGTAAATCGGGCGTTCGTGCCCGACAGCGCTCAGCTATCCTCTACCCTCTCGTATCCGCTTTGCAGCTCCAACCATCCGACAGTGAATCTCCACGGTGTCGGCCGTGTCGAAGGCGTAGCCGCCGGCCAGGAGCACCACGCAGGGCACCCCACGGTTCCAGCACTCGCCGAGGACGAGCTCGTCGCGCTGCTGGAGGCCCTCCATGGTTAGCCGCAGGCGGCCGAGCTGATCGTGCTCATACGGGTCGGCGCCGGCCAGATAGAAGGCGAGGTCGGGCCGCTGCTGGTCGAGCAGCAGCGGCACGTGCTCGTGCAGCTTTGCCAGGTACTCCTCGTCGCCCGTCCCGCTGCGCAGGCCGATGTCGAGGTCGCTGCGCTCCTTCGGGATGGGGTAGTTGTCCTGCTCGTGGATGGAGAAGGTGAAGACGGACTCGTCGCCTCGGAAGATGGCCGCCGTGCCGTTGCCCTGATGCAGGTCGCAGTCCAGGATGAGCGCCCGCTCAATGAGGCCGTCGCGCTGTAGCACGCGGATGGCCACGGCGACGTCGTTGATGTAGCAGAAGCCCTCCCCGTGATCGGCGTAGGCGTGGTGGAAGCCGCCGCTGAGGTGCACGACGAGCCGCTCCTCGAGGGCCAGCCTCCCTGCCAGTGTCGTCCCACCGGCCGACAGTATGGCCTTATCCAGAATCTCCTCGGTGATGGGCGTGTCGGGTGTCAGAAAGCCCCCGCCCTGCGCGGCCAGGCGGCGCATGTGAGCCAGGTACTGCTCAGTGTGCGCCAGCAGCAGGTCCTCGTCCGGCGGCCTGGTCGGCTCGGCCACGTCCGCCTCAGTGATCGTCCCCTCCTCGACCAGCCTCCGGCAGCACAGGCGGTACTTCTCCACGGGGAACACGTGCTCGCCCATGTCAACGTAGTACTCGGGGGAGTAGACGATCCAGGGCATGGTGAGGGAGAGAGACTGTGGTGCGCCCGGCGGGCCTCAGACGCGCAGGTCCGCCAGCATCTGCTTGATGTTGTCCAGGCACAGGCGGGAGGCCATCTCGCCCGACTCGCTGAAGGCAGCGCCGCCCGGACGGTCCACCTGCTCCTTGGTCAGCTCGACCGGGCGCCAATGGGTCTCCAGGGAGCAATAGCCCTGGTAGCCGTCGTCTATCAGCGCCTGGAACTGCGCCGGGAAGTCTATGTCACCCTCGCCGACGCGCACGACCTTGGCGTCGCGGGCCTGCGGTTGCCCAGCCGCGTCTTTGATGTGCACGTGGATGATGCGGTCCTTGACCTGGCGGTAGGCGTCGGGGAAGGGCGCATCGTAGCCCTCGGCGTATGCGCCGTCCTCGGGCTGGCCATGTTCGGCGTTGTAGTAGACCTCGTTGCAGGCGTCCCAGATGGCGCCGATGCGGTCGCTCTGCACGTCCTCGAGGAACTTGGCGCAGAGCCGCGCCGAGCCGACCATGGTGCTGGACTCGTTCTCGATGCCCAGGCGGATGCCCTGATCGGCCAGGATGCGCTTGGGCTCGTCGAAGTTGGCCAGGATGTCGGGCCACACCGAGATCGGATCGTCGTTGGTCCAGAAGGTGAATCCGCGCACGATGTCGGTGCCCAGCTCGTGGGCGATGGCGCAGCAGCGCCTCAGGATGCCGATGTGCTCGGCGTAGTGCTCCTCATTGCCCAGATCGCACTTGAAGAAGGGCGAGGCGATGGCGCAGACCTCCAGGCTCGCCTCGCCCAGCATGTCCTTCATCCGGGCCACATCATCGTCGCTCAGGTCCTGCGGCGGCTTGTCCCAGACTGAGCGCACCTCGATGCCGTCGAGGTCGTAGTCCCGGCACACCTGGATGACGGTCGCCAACTCCTGGGATACCTCGTCGGTGAACACGGCCAGCTTGAACATGTCGTCCTCACCCCTTGGGGACTTGCACCAGGCAACTGTCACTCCAACAGCTCGCGGTCATTGTGAGACGCGAAGCGCCGGAG
>JBHIEF010000162.1:0-9961 GCA_046760465.1 Armatimonadota bacterium
TCTGGTTCGGTGGGTCCGGGCCCTCGGGGTCGTGCGCGAAGCCCGCAAGCGCCAGCCGGCTCTGGTTGGGTAGCCTGCGGCCTTTCGGGTTGTGCGTCGAGCCGGAGGGGAGGACGGATGAGAAGTCGGCGGCGGGCGAGGGGCGCAGTGGGAGAGGACCGGTGGGGGTGGTGCTCGACGGTGTGGTCATTTGCGGAGGCAGGTGGATGAGGCCGGAGCGCGCGAGCGGTTTGCCTTGTGCTCACTGAAAGGAGGCCGTGTATGTCCCCCCGAGTCGGCCGAAGAGGCGGCTTCACGTTGATCGAGCTGTTGGTGGTCATCGCCATCATCGCCATCCTGGCGGCCATGCTGTTTCCGGTGTTCGCCCGTGCCCGCGAGAAGGCGCGTCAGACCTCGTGCCTGAGCAACCTGCGGCAGCTGGGGTTGGCATTGCACATGTACGTTCAGGACTACGAGGCCTATCCGCTGCATTCGCACAAGGAGCTGGGCAACCCCGGCTGGCGGTGGATGCGGATGGTCACCCCGTACGTGCGCAACCAGCAACTGCACCACTGTCCGTCGGCGGGCCCGAGGCCGGACCTGACCACCTCGGCGCAGGTCTACGGCTACAACTACCAGTACCTGGGCAACGGGAGAGACCCCTCCGGGACGGATACTCCGGCTCTGCTGGCGTCTGACGCCAGTATCGCGTTCCCCTCTGAAACGGTGGCCTTTGGCGACAGCGCGGGCCTGGCTCAGTACCTGGGCACGAGCCTGGAGCAGAAGAGCGGGTACGCCCTCGACCCACCGCTGCCCAACCCGCGCTTTGGCGTGTACTACGGCGGCACGGCGGGGCTTCTGGACCGGGCACTGACGTCCCCGCGCCACAATGACGGCGTGAACGTGGCCTTCTGCGACGGTCACAGCAAGTGGACGCGGCCGGAGGTGCTGGAGCAGAGCAACTACTACTGGAACGGGCGCGCGGACCCGGCGCCGTAGAGGCTGGGCGCGAGGTGCAGCCCGGTCAACGCCGAGCCTGGCGCTGCGCAGGGCGTCGCCAGCTGGAGCTGGCTCCTACGCATTTGCGCGTGCGTGTAGGCCAGCTCTGTAGGCGGGAGGAGCCTCCCCATCGGGGCCTAGCGCACTCGGTTGACGGGCGGGGTGGCGTGTGCTACACTCGGGATGCGGCGCGGCATGAGCGTCGCATTCTTTGCGTCTGCCAGGCACGGGGCGGTCGAGCATGGCTACCGAGGTGCGGGACATCTCCGTCCCGCAGGATCACATCCGCAACTTCTGCATCATCGCCCACATAGACCACGGCAAGTCGACCCTGGCCGACCGACTGCTGGAGATGTGCGGCGCCGTCAGTGAGCGGGAGATGGTGGAGCAGGTCCTGGACCAGATGGACCTGGAGCGGGAGCGCGGCATCACCATCAAGGCCAGCGCAGTCACCCTCGAGCACCGCGCGGGCGACGGGGAGCCGTATCTGCTGAACCTGATTGACACGCCTGGGCACGTGGACTTCAGCTACGAGGTGTCGCGCAGCCTGTCGGCCTGCGAGGGGGCCGTGCTGGTGGTGGATGTCAGCCAGGGGGTGGAGGCGCAGACGGTGGCCAACCTCTACATGGCCCTGGAGCACGACCTGACCATCATCCCCGTGATCAACAAGATTGACCTGCCGAACGTGGACGTGGAGCTGGTGCTGTCGCAGCTGGAGGAGGGCCTGGGCCTGCCGCGTGAGGAGGTGCTGTTGACGAGCGCGCGGACGGGGCAGGGCGTGGAGGCGGTGGTGGAGGCCGTCGTCGAGCGCGTGCCGCCGCCGCAGGGCGATCCGCAGGCACCGCTGCGGGCGCTGGTCTTCGACTCCGAGTTCGATCAGTATCGTGGGGCCATTCCCTACGTGCGGGTCATGGAGGGGACGGTCGAGGTGGGCGACGAGATCAGGATGATGTCGAGCGGCAAGTCGTTCGAGGTGAGCGAGCTGGGCGTGTTCTCGCCCAAGCCTCGGCCGGTGAGGCGTCTGAGCGCGGGCGGCGTGGGGTACCTGGTGGCCAGCATCAAGAACGTGCGTGACACGCGCGTGGGGGACACCATCACCCTCCAGGCGAAGCAGGCTCCGCAGGCGCTGCCGGGCTACCGCGAGCCCAAGCCGATGGTGTTCTGCGGGCTGTATCCGACGGATACGGCGGACTACCAGGCGCTGCGGGACTCGCTGGAGCGGCTGGCGCTCAACGACGCGGCGCTGCACTTCGAGCCGGAGGCCTCGGCGGCGCTGGGCTTTGGGTTCCGCGCCGGGTTCTTAGGGCTGCTGCACATGGACATCGTGCAGGAGCGTCTGGAGCGGGAGTACGAGCGCGAGCTGGTGGCCACGGCGCCGAGCGTGGCGTACCGCGTTGTGCTGAGCGACGGGAGCACCAGGGAGATAGACAACCCGGCCCTGTGGCCGGAGGTGGGCACCATTGAAGAGGTGCAGGAGCCGTACGTGGCGGCCACCATCATCACGCCCTCGGAGTTCGTGGGGCCGTGCATGGAGCTGGCGCAGAGCCGGCGCGGCGTCTACAAGGACATGGAGTACATGGCCGGCGACCGCGCCTCCTTGAAGTACGAGCTGCCGCTGGCGGACATCATCATGGAGTTCTTCGACCAGCTCAAGTCGCGCTCCCGGGGCTACGCCTCGCTGGACTACGAGCTGGCGGGCTTTCGGCCCGGAGACTTAGTGAAGGTGGACATCCTGCTGAACCAGGAGCCGGCGGACGCGCTGGCCTTCGTCTGTCACCGGAGCGTGGCGGAGAGCAGGGGGCGGGTGATTGCGGACCGGCTGAAGGAGGTCCTGCCCCGGCAGCTCTTCGAGGTGCGCATCCAGGTGGCCATCGGCAGCCGCATCATCGCCGCCAGCCGCGTGCGGCCGCTGCGCAAGCAGGTCACGGCCAAGTGCTACGGCGGCGACGTCACCCGCAAGCGCAAGCTGCTGGAGCGCCAGAAGGAAGGCAAGAAGCGGATGAAGCAGGTGGGGCAGGTGGAGGTTCCGCAGGAGGCCTTCCTATCGGTGCTGAAGATAGCTGAGTAGGCGCGGCAGGGCGCCGGCCGGTCGTCGTCCGTCCAAGACGAGGTTCTTCGGTGCTGCGCGCCTGAGAATGACAAGGGGCCGTTGCTGGGCTGCACGGCCGAGAGCGATGGCTGAGTCGCTGCACTGCTACGTTCACATTCCCTTCTGTCTGCGCAAGTGCCCGTACTGCGACTTCGTCTCCTACGCCGGCCGGGAGCATCTGATTGAGTCGTACGTCGGCGCCGTGGTCACCGAGGCGCAGGCAGTGGCTGCCTCCCTGCCGGGGAGGAAGCTGGCGACCGCGTACCTCGGCGGAGGAACGCCGTCGCTGCTGCCCGTGGGAGAGGTGGAGCGGGTGCTGGGCGCGCTGGACAGGGCGTGGGGCATCGCGGCAGGCGCCGAGGTGACGCTGGAGGCCAACCCGGGGACGGTGGACGAGGCGAAGCTGGCCGAGCTGCGGCGGCTGGGGATCAACCGCCTGAGCCTGGGAGTGCAGTCGTTGGACGACGGCGCGCTGGCGGCCCTGGGGCGGCTGCATACGGCCCAGGAGGCGGTCGCTGCGTACCACATGGCGCGGGACGGTGGATTCGACAACGTCTGCCTGGACCTGATGTACGCTCTGCCTGAACAAACGGCGGCTTCCTGGCGTCTACAGCTACAGAAGGCGATCGAGCTGGACCCGGAGCACGTCTCGGCCTACGGCCTGACGATCGAAAACGGCACCGAGTTCTGGAGGCGGGCGGCAGCCGGGGAGTTGGCGCTTCCCGACGAGGACGAGCAGCTTGACATGTACGGCGCGGCGCGCGCGATGCTGGGCGCGGCGGGCTACCGGCAATACGAGATCTCGAACTGGGCCCGGGCGGGGCGGGAGTGTCGGCACAATCAGGCCTACTGGCGAGGCGAGGAGTACGTGGGTCTGGGGGCGGCCGCACACAGTCTGGTGCGGGGGACCAGACGGTCCAACGTGGAGGACGTGGAGGTCTACATCGCCGCCGTCGAGTCGGCCGAGGCGCCCACCGCCAGCGAGGAATCACTATCGGGACGAAGGGGGTTGGGAGAGGCCATCATGCTGGGCCTGCGGACGGTGGAGGGAGTGGACCTAGAGGCAGCGCAGCAGCGCTTTGGGGTGGACGCCTGGGCGGAACACGCCGACAGCATCAGGGAGCTGGAGAAGCTGGCTTTACTGTCCCGGACGGAGCGGGGGATCCGGCTGACGGAGCGGGGGATGGTGCTGGCGGACGAAGTCGCGATGCGGTTTCTGTAGTGGAGTGGATCGAGCCCGCAAAGCACTTGCGGCGGGATGGTGAAGCATGTATAATAGCCCTGACGAGAACATCGCTCGACAGGGCGAAGGAGGCGCCGGTATGAGAACACGAGCCAAGAGGGCATGCCTGCACGGCGTCGCTCTGGTTATCAGCACGGCGCTGGCGTTGGGCCTCTGCGGCGGCCTGAGGGCCGACACGACTGTGCCGGTCTACTACGGAGCCCTGGATGGCGTGCAATTAGCCAGTTGGGGCAGTGGCTCTGTCGAGGAATCCACGGAGCAGCCCGCCTTCTCGGTGCAGGAAGGGTCCAAGGTGCTGAAGGTGACGGCCGACGGCCTGTACGCCGGGGCGCGTCTGGACCTGGCCCAGCCGGTGAGCCTGACGCCCTTCCTGGCCAACCCGGACGGCTCCTACGTCGAGCTGTACGTGAAGACGGTGGAGCGACAGCCGGAGCAGCCCACAGGCGCGTATCCGACCTCGGCCTACGGCACCTCGGGCATGTACGGGCCACCAGGCTATGGCCCCTCGAGTGGCTACGGTCCTCCGGGGTATGGTCCGCCGGGCTACCCGCCGGGCTATGGCGGATACGGCGAGGACATGGAGCTGGACACTGAGGAGGAAGGCGGCCCGCGGCCCGGCTACGGCCCACCGGGATATGGTCCGCCTGGCTACCCGCCGGGGTATGGGCAGCCTGGAGGCATGGGCGGCTACCCACCTGGCTACGGGCAGCCGGGAGGCCCGGGCGGCTATCCACCTGGCTACGGACAGCCGGGAGGCCCGGGCGGCTATCCACCTGGCTACGGACAGCCTGGAGGCCCGGGCGGCTATCCGCCGGGCTACGGGCAGCCTGGAGGCATGGGTGGCTACCCGCCTGGCTACGGTGGGCCCGGGGGATACTACCGCGACTATGAGGAGGAGGACGAAGGCGGGTACGGATACGGCTATGGCTACGGGTACGACGAGGAGGACGAGGGCGGATATGGCTACGGGTATGGGTACGACGAAGAGGACATGGGCGGGTACGGATATGGATACGGCATGCAGCAACCGATGATGGCGCCCGAGCCGCCGAAGAACATCGAGCGCGTGCAAGTCTTCCTGGTCAGCGACAGCGGCACCGTGGCGACGCCGGCCACCAAGGTGTCCGACGACTTCGCCGACGCCCGTGGTTGGGTGCGTCTGGACATCCCCTTCAGCGAGATGGGCGTGGCCGGGGACCTAGAGGGAGCCCAAATCCGGCGCATCGCCATCACGGGTGACGCGGACTACTATTTCTATGTGGGCGCGGTCCAGCTGATCCAGGAGGACGAGCCGCTGAGGGCCGGGATCACCGGCCCGACGGAGGTCAAGGCGGGGCAGGAGGTCACCTTCCGCGCCGCCCCGCAGCAGGCGGGTGTGCAGGCACGCTACGCCTGGGACTTCGTGGACTGGGACGGCATCACGGAGGACAATCTGGGCGAGGAAGTGACCTGGACCTTCGAGCTGCCGGAGGACAGGGACGTCGAGTACTTCAAGGTCACGTTGACGGTGACGGATCCAACTGCGAACAGGGCACCCCGGCGGGCGACGCACAGCCTGCGGGTGACGAAGTAGCAGGGAGTCGCAGCTGCACCTAGACAAGGCGCCGCTTTCTCCACAGCGGCCACCTTTTAACTCAGCACTGCGAGGCTGGGAAGGGTGACCCACACGGCTCGGAGTACACATGGAGCCCCTTGCCAGCGCGCAAGGGGCTCTTTGCATTGGGCACCGGTGGCGGAGCGGCGTGAGGGCCGAGCCATCAGAGGTGAGTGACGGAGTGAGCAAGCGCAGTCGAGCGATCCTGGACGAGGGAGATATCCGGCGAGCGACGCGGCGCATCGCACACGAGATCCTGGAGCGCAACCGAGGCGCGCAGGATGTGGTGATCGTGGGCATCCGCACGAGGGGCATTCCCATCGCCAAGCGGCTGGCGCAGGCCATCGCGGAGATCGAGGGCGTGGAAGTGCCGGTGGGGGAGCTGGACGTGCGGGCGCACCGGGATGACCTGGCGCCCAACCAGCGCGTGCAGGCGGAGACGGACATCGCCTTCGAGGTCACGGGGAAGCGAGTAGTGCTGGTGGATGAGGTGCTCTACACCGGGCGGACGGTGCGGGCGGCCATGGCCGCTCTGGGGGAGCTGGGGCGGCCCCTCCAGGTGCAGTTGGCGGTGTTGGTGGATCGCGGCCATCGCGAGCTGCCCATTCGACCCGACTTCGTGGGCAAGAACCTGCCGACCTCGCGGCAGGAGTACGTGCGCGTCTACCTGGCGGAGATAGACGGGCGGGACGGGGTGATCATCGAGAATCACGCGCAGAGCGACGGGAAGCGCAATGCGGCCGGATAGTGGAGACATCCTGATTAGCGGGGGGCGAGTGATTGACCCGAGCCAGCGCGTGGATCGGGAGGCGGACGTGCTGATTCGTGGCGGCCTGGTGGCCGAGATCGGGGTGGGCCTGGCCGCTCCCGAGGCGCAACTGATTGACGCCCGCGACAGGATCGTCTGCCCGGGGCTCATTGACATGCACGTGCACCTGCGCGAGCCGGGCGAGGAGCACAAGGAGACCATTCAGACCGGCACGCGCGCGGCGCTCGCGGGCGGATTCACGACCGTGTGCTGCATGCCGAACACGCGGCCCAGGCTGCACAGTCGGCAGGTGTTGGCGGACCTTCGACTCAGGCTCGAGCGCGAGGCGGACTGTGGTGTGGTGGCCATCGGCTGGGCGGGGGCGACGCTGCCGAGCGGCTGGGAGGCGCTCGCCGAGTTGCTGGAGGCTGGGCACGTGCGCCTCGTGTCGGACGACGGCGATGCCATGCAGGACAGAGGGCAGCTCCGGCGCGTGCTGGAGGCCTGTGCCGGCGCGGACGTTGCGTTTATCGCGCACTGCGAGTCGGCGCGGCTGGCGCCGGAGGGGTGGGTGATGAACGCCGGCCAAGTGGCCGAGGAGCTGGGCGTCGTCGGCCTTCCTCCGGAGGCCGAGTCGGAGGCGGCGGCGCAACTGGTCGAAGTTGCCGAGGAGACGGGCGCGCGGGTGCACGTGGCCCATGTGAGTGCGAGGCAGACCGTGCAAGTGGTGCGCGCGGCGAAGGAGCGCGGGGTATCGGTTACGGCCGAGGCCTGCCCGCACCACTTCACATTGACCGCGGAGGCCGTGCGGGAGCAGGGCGCCAATGCCAAGATGAGCCCGCCGCTGCGCACGAAGGCGGACGTGGAGGCGATCAAGGAGGGCCTGGCGGACGGCACCATCGAGGTGATCGCCACCGATCACGCGCCTCACACGGTGGAGGAGAAGGCGCGGGGATTGGTCGAGGCGCCGTGCGGGGTGGTGGGACTGGAGACGTGCGTAGGGCTGGTGCTGACTGAGCTGGTGGAGGCGGGCGTGTTGAGCCTCGCACAAGCCGTCGAGAAGATGACCATCGGCCCGGCGCGAGTTGCCAAGCTAGACACGGGGACGTTGGCGCCCGGATCGCCGGCGGATGTGACGGTGATTGACCCGGAGGCGGAGTGGACGGTGGACCCGGAGCAGTTCGAGAGCAAGGGGCGGAACACGCCGTTTGGCGGGCGGAGGCTGAAGGGGAGGGCATGGGCGACCATCGTGGGCGGCGAGGCGCGCATGATGGAGGGGCGGGTAACCCAACAGGCGAGGATGGGAGCATGAGCGACGACCGACGTGCGGGCCCGGGGATGCGCAGGGCCATGCTGGCTCTGGAGGACGGGACGGTGTTCGAGGGCACGGCCTTCGGGGCGCCGGGAGAGCGCTCGGGCGAGGTGGTCTTCAACACCAGCATGATGGGCTACCAGGAGATTCTGACCGATCCCTCCTACAAGGGCCAGATCGTGACCATGACGTACCCGCTGATCGGCAACTACGGCGTTAACGCGGAGGACGTGGAGTCCGAGCGGCCGCACGTGGAGGGCTTCGTGGTGCGTGAGTACTCGCGCCGGCCGAGCAACTGGCGCAGCGAGGGCAGCCTGGGCGACTACCTGACGCGCTACGGGATCATCGGCATCGAGGGCATTGACACGCGCGCCCTGACCAAGCACCTGCGCACCTACGGCGCGAAGAAGGGGGTCATCTCGACCGAGGACCTCGACGCGGATGGCCTGGTGCAGAAGGCGGTCGAGTCGCCGGGGCTGATCGGCCGGGACCTGGTCAAGGAGGTGACCACGCCGCAGCGGTACGCCTGGAGCGGCTGGGAGACGGTGACCACCGCGCGCCACAGCCACGCTGCGGACGGCAGCCAGCTCAGTCTGGAGATCGAGGCCGGGGAGCCGGAGGCGGCCGGGCGCGTGCCGCGGCGCCGGAGGCAGGCGGGCGGCCTGGGCGATACGCTGAAGGTCGTGGCGCTGGACTATGGCGTCAAGCACAACATCTTCCGCGAGCTGACCAAGCGCCGCTGCGAGGTGCTGGTGCTGCCGGCCAACTGCACGGCGGAGGACGTGCTGGGGTATGGGCCGGACGGGGTGTTTCTGAGCAACGGGCCGGGCGATCCCGAGGGAGTCCCCTACGCCATCGAGACGGTGCGGCGGCTGATCGGCAAGGTGCCCATCTTCGGCATCTGCCTGGGTCACCAGATCCTGGGGTTGGCCTACGGCGGGCAGACGTACAAGCTCAAGTTCGGCCATCGCGGCGGCAACCAGCCGGTGAAGAACCTGGACACGGGCATCATCGAGATCACCGCGCAGAACCACGGGTTCGCGGTGGACATGGAGTCGCTCAAGGACCAGCCCGTGCGGCTGACGCACATCAACCTGAACGACGACACCAATGAGGGCATGGAGCACGAAGAGACACCGGTTTTCTCCGTGCAGTACCACCCGGAGGCCTCGCCCGGGCCGCACGACGCGCGGTATCTGTTCGACAAGTTTGTGGAGATGATGCGGGAGGCGTGAAGGGCCGCAGCCTGCCACCTCGATGCAGGATGCGAGATGCGAGTCAAGGCACACGGCCGGGCCTCACCGTCACCCTGAGCTGTGGATCGCGCGGCGATCCGCAAAGCGAAGGGTCTCGCATCGGGCTTCGGGAGTTGCCTGCGAGATTCTTCGCTACGCTCAGAATGACATCCGTCTGTGCGAAGGGCAGAGAAGATGAGCCCTGAGGATCGCGAGCTGCTGAGACGGCTGCACCAGATCGGCTGCATCAAGTTCGGGAGCTTCAAGCTGAAGGATGGGCGCGAGTCGCCCTTCTACGTGGACCTGCGCATCCTGGTCTCGCACCCCGAGGAGCTGCGGCTGGTGGCGCAGGGCCTGCTGCGCAAGGCCGAGGGGCTGAGTTTCGATCACATCGCGGGGATACCGTACGCCGGGATGCCCCTGGCGGTGGCGGCGTCGCTGGAGAGCGGCCTGCCCATGGTCTACGGGCGCAAGGAGCGCCACGGCACGGGCACCAGCCGGCTGGTGGAGGGGGAGTACCAGGAGGGCGATACCGTGCTGGTGCTGGACGACGTGATCACCAGCGGGGCCAGCAAGCTGGAGGGCATCGGGCAGCTTCAGACCGTGGGGCTGAAGGTCGAAGACCTGGTAGTGCTGATTGACCGGCAGCAGGGCGGGCGCACCAGCGTGGAGTCGGCGGGCTACAAGGTGCACAGCGTGATGACCATCAGCGAGGCGCTGGACGCGCTGCTCGAAGACGGGGCCATTGGCGAAGAGCAGCAC
>JBHIEF010000163.1:0-9864 GCA_046760465.1 Armatimonadota bacterium
GTCACGAGGTCCAGGATGGGGTCGTCGGCTTGCTGCTTGACGATGGGGCTGGCGCTTCGGGTGAGTCGCAGGTCGCTGCCGATCAGGTCGCCCAGCGCCGCCAGGTCCTCGGGTGAGAGGCGGTGCAGGAGCAAGACGCCGCCGTTCTCGAGCACGAGGTCAAGGCCGGGCCGGAGCTGGAGGAGGGGCTGGACGGGGCCCTGATGGATGACAAGGGCGCGCAGAGGGGCTCGGGCTCGGGCGAGGCCCATCGCGGAGGTGCTCGGGTTGCGGGCGGCGGGGGTGCCGACGCGTCCGTACTCGAGGCCGAGGCTGTCGAGGACGGCGCAGAAGGCGTCGTCGGCGAGGACATGGGTGGGGAGGACCGTGGGTCGGAAGCTGGCCAGGTAGCGCAGGCAGTTGGCGAGGATGAGGCGGGCGGCGGGCTCCTGGTCGAGCTTGCGAAGGCGCTTGAGCGGGGTGTGGATCAGGGTTCCGCGGCCGCGGGGTAGCTCCAGCTGGGGGCAGAAGGCGAGGCCCTCGCGGCCGCCCGACACCACGATGGGGCGGCAGCCGCCGGCGACGGGGCGGGCCAGGTCGTTCTCGCTGACCAGGTGGTCGCCGCGCCACCACTTGAGGTCGTCGGGCCGCACGTCGGCGAGGATGGGATGATTAGCGACCTGTGGGAAGGCCATGGTAGCGGCGTGGTTGGTCTGGCTCACGGGGAGCAGGCCCTCGGGGTACTCGTCCTGCTCCAGCACCAGGAGCCGGCCGCCCCGGTCCACGAAGTCGGCCACGGCGAACTGGGCCGAGTCCTGCACGCCGATGAGGGGAATGCCGCGGCTGGTCTTCTTCAGAGAACGAGCGCCGATGATGAGCAGGTCGGCGCTGAGCGGGCCGTCGAGCGACTTGAGGCGCTCGAACTGCACCCCAGCCGCCTTGAGCGCCTGCGCGGTGGCGCCGGGCGGATCGTAGAGGGCCACGCGGGTTTCCGGCAGGCTGGGGAGGTTCTGGCGCGGGAAGGCCCAGTAAGTCTTGGCCTCCTCGAAGGCGGGCTCGCGCTGGCGGCCGTCGAAGATGGCCATGTAGAGCGCGAGCTCGGTGCGCTCGTCCACCTGTGGGATCTTCAGTGCGAGCTTGACGGCCTGCCTGGCCGCCGCCTCCAACACCAGTCTGCGGCTGCCGCTCTGTATGGGCCTGCCGCCCTGGCGGAGCTGCCATTCGAGCGAGAGGTCGGAGGCGCGGGGGACGTCGTTGTAGACGGCCAGGGTGCGCTCGATGGTCTGGCCGCCGTAGAAGCGGGCGTCGTACTCGCGGCAGTAGGCGGCGATGGGCTGGAAGGCCCACTTCTGGGCGGCGTAGAGGACGTTCTCCTCCTCGTTGAGGGGCCCGCCCTCGCCCTCGGTCCAGGGGCAGATGCCGCTGACGCGATACCAGCGATAGGCCTCGATCTGCATCTTCCAGCTCTCGGCCTTGGCGCGGTTGCGGTAGTCGCGGTAGTCGAGGTAGGCGTCGTCGCCGAAGAAGATGGTGTGCCAGGAGGGGTCGCTGGAGGGGACCCAGAGGAACTCGCCGATGTAGAGGGGCTTGGCGCGGTTCCACTTCCACATCTCGCGGCCCTCGGTGAAGGCGCGGCCCTGCATCGTCTTGGGCTGGTCCATCCAGTAGCAGGTGTTGGGGTAGAGCTGGTAGTCGGGGTACTCGTGCGGGTAGTGCAGGCCAATGACGTCGGCCACGCGGCCGGGGTCCAGGTCGGACTCGTAGGTGATGAGGCGAGTGGGGTCCCACTGCTTCAGGAGGCGGCCCATGCGCACCAGGTCCGCTTTGGCGGGCGAGTCGTCGTTGAGACGGCTGCCGTAGAACTCGTTCTCCAGGCTCCAGATGACGATGGAGGGGTGGTTGCGGTGCTGGCGGACCATGCGCTGGAGGTGGTCGGCGTAGTTGTCCCAGAAGACGGGGTCCTCGATGCGATAGACGCCGTCGTCGTTCCAGACGGCGCCCTCGGGAATCATGAGCAGGCCCAGCTCGTCGGCCACCTCGTACCACAGGTGCCGCCAGGGCTGGGTGTGGGTGCGGAAGCAGATGTTGTTGCCGTCCTTGAGGGCCTGAATGGTCTCGGCCACCTGCTCACGGGTCTCGGCTGTGCGCGGTGGCCACCAGGAGGAGGCCCGCAAGATGACTCGCTGGCCGTTGAGCACGAACCACTGCCCCTCGGCCCAAAGCTCGCGATAGCCAAAGCGGGTGTCAAGCGTGTCCACGACCTTGCCAGCCTGGGTGAGGGTGAGGCGCAGCGTGTAGAGCTTGGGCGAGTGGGGCCACCAGAACTCTAGGCCCTCCGCGGGGGCGGAGGTGGTGACGTGGGAGGTGGTCGCAGCCTGGGACCTGACCTGGCGCTGTGGCAGCTCCAGGACCAGGGCGTCGCCGTCGAGCACGTGACTGGTCACGGTGAGCTGGGCGAACTCGGCGCCCTCGTTGTGCAGCTCCAGGTCCACGGTGAGGGTGCCCTGGCGGACGCTGGGCTTGACGAACACCTGGGCGATGTGCACCTCCGGCAGGGCCAGGAGGTAGACATCGTCCCAGATGCCGTAGGAGCCGTATATGCCGCCGATGGGGGCGAGGATGGCGTCGGTGGGGGCGCTGCGCAGGCGATTCCAGTCGCCCTCCAGGTCCATGCGGCGGTTGAAGAGGCCGGTCCAGTCGTGGACGCCGACCAGGATCTCGTTGCGCCGCCCCGCCTTGGCGGCACTGGTTATGTCCACCTCGAACATCTCGTGGCCGCCGAAGTGTCCGCCGACCTTCTGGCCGTTGACGTAGACGACGCTGTTGTACTTGACGCCCAGGAAGCGGAGCTTCAGGCGCTTGCCCTGCGCGATGCGGGGGACGCCCAGTTGACGGCGGAACCAGGCGCGCTCGTAGTTGGTGCCGCTGAGGTAGCCGGGCACTGTAGTGGGCTGCCAGCCGCCGGGGGGCGGCGGGTAGCTGAGGTCGGGCACCTTCTGATACTCCCAGTCCCCGCTGAGCAGCACCTCGCTGCGCACCTGGGCCAGGACGGGAGCGATGAAGGCCGTGGCAAGGAAGAGGCAGATGGCAGAGCGCTTCTTCGTGCTACGCAGCGAAGCTGCCTCGCAGAGTGGCAACGGTCTCACCTCCGGGCCTGCACGCTCGACGCCAGATTCGTCGGCGGAGAGCCGGAACCTGCGTCGCTGCTGCTGCGCTAGGAAAGGGCGGGAAAAGGCCCCTGGCAAGGAGGTGCGGTAGCAGCTAGCGGTGAATACGAAGTACAAGTAGTAGATCGAAGGGTCGCCCCGTGGTAGGGCGTGAGTCCCTGAGCGAGGCGCACCCCATCTGCCAGGGCAAAGGGGGTCATGGTAATGAGCAAGAGGGGTTTCACGTTGATTGAGTTGTTGGTCGTCATCGCCATCATCGCGATCTTGGCAGCCATCCTGTTCCCGGTGTTTGCCAAGGCGCGGGAGAAGGCGCGCCAGACGTCCTGCATCAGCAACATGAAGCAGATCGGACTGGCCATCATGCAGTACACGCAGGACTGGGACGAGCGTTTCCCGATGGTACGGGCGCATAATCCGGTCGTCAACAAGTTGTACGACTGGCGGATGGAGATCTATCCCTACATGAGGAACGTGGGAGTCCTGGCCTGCCCGTCCAATCCGAACGCCGACCCGCCCTACTGTGGTGACTGCATCAACTGCGCGAACGACAGCATGGAGGACCCGTACGTGCCCCGCTCGTATGCTTGGCCCACGGCCACCGGCGGCGCCGCAACCAATTCGTTCACTTACGGTTGGGGGCAACCGGGCCCGACTCTGGCAGCGCCCCAGGCGCCCGCCGACACGCTCATGCTCGTGGAGACGCACACAACGTGCACCGACCACTGCGCCTGGTGTTCGGGCAATGCGTTCTGCCTACACACGGAAGTGGGCAACTTCCTGTTCGTGGATGGGCACGTCAAAGCAATGAAGTGGGAGAGGACCTACCAGCCCTACCTCATGTGGACCTTCGACGGCACTACCCAGAATGTGGACGGCCGCACGGCGGGGGCCATCAACACCATCAGGGCCGAGTGTCGCACCTAGGCGCGCATTCCGTGCCGGGGTGAGCGACGCGCAGTGGCCCGCGACGGTGAACTGCCAGTGCCAGGGCGGCGGCGAGCAGGTAGATGCCGCCGCCCAGTAGTAGGGCGTGGCTGAAGCCCCATAGCTTGCCCAGCACCAGCGCCAGGGCGCCGCCCAGCACCGAGGTGACGCCGTTGACCGCCCAGGCGCAGGGCACGAGGCCGTCGGCAAGCGCTCCCAGCACGCGCACGCCGGAGGGGAAGGGTGTGCCCATGGCCATGCCCACGGGCAGGAGCACGCCCACGACGAGCGCGGCGCGCCCCCACAGCGGCATCCCCAGCGCTAGCTCGACGAGCCGGTCCAGGCCCAGGTAAGCGGCGCACAGCAGCAGCGCAACCAGCAGGGCTGCTGCTGCCGCACGAGCGAGCAGGCGGTGGTCGGCCCAGCGCTGGCTCAGGCCGCTGCCCACGCCGCCACCGAGGAGCAGGCCGAAGAGGATGGCGGAGACGGCCAGCGCCGGATAGCCCAAGGCGCGGATGAGCTTCTCTGCGATGGCGATCTCCACCAGCATGAACCCCAGGCCCAGGGCGGCGAAGTAGACGAACAGCAGCGCGGGGCGCGCGGCGGGGAAAGCGGCCCCGCGCCTGGACCAGAGCCCGACGCCGGCTATCACCCCCAGCAGCAGGGCGCCGGCCACGGCGCCAACCACGGCCAGGAACTGGGAGTAGCGCGGCGGCACCCCCCACCACAGGTCGAGGAAGAAGGGTCGGTCGTCGGTGCAGGGCGTGAGGTTGGGGAAGCCCTCCTGACGCAGGAACTCCCGGAAGGACAGGTCGGGCTGTCGCAGGCGGGAGAAAGGCAGGGGCTCGTGCACGCCGGGCACGAATACGGGCTCGTGGCCGAAGGTGTGCACCGTGGCCAGGAAGCGCTGTCCCTGCTCGGCCGTCCAGGCCCGACGCCGCGCCACCAGAACGCCTCCGTACGGCTGGTTGGTCTCGCGCGGGTCGGCGAACATGGCGACGCGGTTGAGGGCCTGGGAGCGGGACAGGCCCTCGGCCTGGAAGGCCTCCAGGGCGGTCAGGAAGGCGCGCAGCATGAACAGCCTGGTGTGGGCGATGAACACGTACGTGCCATCGTCGGTCAGGCAGTTGAGGTACTCGCCCATGGCCTCGCGCGTGGCGCTGTAGGCCTCCACGGGGTTCAGGCTCAGGGCCGTGGTGGTGTCCGTCTGGATCAGGGCCATGTAGATCATGTCGTACGGCTGGCTGGCGCGCCGCAGGAAGCTACGGCCCTCGTCAATGCGAAGCTCGACGTTGGGGCGGTCGTAGATGTCCCCGTGCCAGTGTTTGAAGCGCTCCATGATGCGCGGCAGGGCGGGGTTGACGTCCACGCAGTCTATCTGCCTGCTGCCGGCCAGCAGCCCCAGGTGCACATCCATGCCGCCGCCGGAGCCGATGCTGAGCATGCGGTCAGCCGGGAAGCAAAGGAAGGGCAGGAAGCCGACGAAGCACTCCGGAGACGCCCCCTCGGTCGGCTCCAAGACGATGCCCATGAGGTAGGCCGATTCGCCCAGATCCCCGTCGAAGGGGATCATCTGGGTGGGGACCTCCCCGTCGGTGTACACGTACAGGAGCTGCGATCGCGGGTCGGCATCATATACCACGTCGCTGCGGGCGAAGGCATCCCACTCGGTGTGCACGATGCGCTTGTGGCTGGCAGGGTCGCTGAGCTGCTGGTAGAGGCGCTTGAGCATGGGCGCATCGCTGTAGGGAATGGCGGGCAGGTCCAGCCAGCCACGCGATACGTTGCCCATCACGACCATGCCCGCGGACACGGTGGCCAGCGCAGCCAGGCCGAGAACTCCTTGACGTCGGCTGGAGGCGGCCAAGGCCAGGGGCGCCAGCGAGAGGGTGAAGGCGGTGGTTAGCAGAGCATTGGTGCCGCCGAAAGCCTGGAGGGCGAGGATGACGAGGAGGCTGCCGGCGGCCGCGCCGCACAGGTCGGCGGCGTAGAGGCGTCCGCCCTCGGCCGAGCCGATGCGGAAGGCGCACGAGAGGAAGGCGCCGCAGAAAAGGAAGGGCACGAAGCAGAAGGTGGACATGAGCCACAGCGAGGTGAGGTGCGCCACCAGGGGGGTGGCCAGCAGCGCCCAGGCGGTGAGCAGAACGGTCGCGGCTGCAGCCCAGGCGGTGAGCGAGAGGAGAGTCTCCGGATCGAGGCGCTGGCCCAGGGGCCGAAGCGCCAGGAAGTCGAGCAGGCCACCGAACCCCAGCCCGCAGACGGCCAGCGACAGGACCACGAAGAGGTGGTGGTAGCGCAGCAGCACGGAGAAGACGCGGGTGAGGGCAATCTCCAGGGACAACACCGACAGGGCGACGAGGAAGACGGCGGCAAGCACGCCAAGGCGGGTGCCGAATGGTCTGCCCTGCTGGGGGTGTGGGATGGACATTCGCAGATGGCCTCACGGGGCAGGCCGTCGGTGACGCGGGACGGCGGACCCCAGGCTCTGAGATTCCACGGGCGGGGGCCGGAACCTGCCGTGGGGGCAGAAACGCCCCGCACAGGCCCGTGAGAATGTCGCGCGAAAAAAAACCTGAAATAATCTGTAACATGAAGGTAACGGGAAAGGCAACGGGGAACCGGCGTCTGACTGAGGCCGATGGGGTCGTCTTCCTCCGCGCGGGGAGCATGGCTGCCGTCGGCGCGGGGGAGAATCCACAGGTGCAAGGAGGGAATGGCCGTGAGCAGGAGAGGCTTTACGCTGATTGAGTTGCTGGTAGTGATCGCCATCATCGCCATCCTGGCGGCGATCCTGTTCCCGGTGTTCGCCAAGGCGCGGGAGAAGGCGCGGGCGGCCTCGTGCCTGTCGAACATGAAGCAGCTCGCGCTCAGTTGGCAGATGTACACGCAGGACTGGGACGAGAGGGCCTCGCCGTGTCGGCTGGCGGTGAACTGGTGGTCCTATTGGCCCAGGACCGGCATCGCCAACACAGCCGACCCGGATGGCATCAACTACGGGTGGGCCACGGCACCGGAGGGCCCGACTCTGAGCGCACAGGAGCGCTTTGAGTCAATCTGCTGGGCCTACATGTGGCTGCCGTACGGCCGGAACGTGGGCATCTACCAGTGCCCCTCGGGCGCGGCCAACTGGTACCCGGCCAACAGCAGGAACGGGATCAGCTACGTCTACATGAGCCACATCGGTGACGGTTGGGGGAGCCCTCGGCAGACGGGGGCGGTCAAGCTTGGGGCGATTCAGTGCCCCGCCCAGCTGATCCTCATCTACTGCACGGGGAAGAACTGCCGCATCGCGGAGATCTCGGGCTGGCGCGGCGGCTGGGATCCCAACCGATGGGGCACGGGCGGCGGCGGCGACCCGCGGCCGTACCGGGACTGGTACCCGCGGCACAACGACGGGCGCAACTTCGCCTACGCGGACGGGCACGCCAAGTGGGGGCAGGACACGCCTAACGCGCGGCGGTACCACCGCGACTACTACGAGCCCGACTGCCGGCCCTGATAGCCGGTGGTCGGTGGCGAGGGACTGTCATTTTGCGCCAGACGGGGCCTCGGCGTATTGCGTGTTGAAAAAGGGCTGTTACAACGCAGGTCGCCGGGGGGTTGACGGCGAAGTCCCGGTGGAGTAGAATTGAGGAGGCTGCCTAGGGCGCTGGGTAATCTGTAGTTACGTGGCCAGAGTGCCACGCGCAAAGGAGGGTGTTGCCGTGAACAAGAGAGGGTTCACTCTGATTGAGCTGTTGGTCGTCATCGCCATCATTGCGATCCTGGCGGCGATCCTGTTTCCGGTGTTCGCCAAGGCGCGGGAGAAGGCGCGACAGGCGTCGTGCAGCTCCAACCTGAAGCAGTTGGTCATGGCGTGCGTCATGTACAGCATTGACTGGAACGAGAACTTCCCCTACGCTCACGATCAGCAGTACTGCCAATGGAACGACAGCCCGCTTGACTACGACCACAAGGGCTGCGGCGGGGGCCACCCCATGTGGGGGCCGTGCATCGAGCCCTACATCAGGAACAGGCCTCTGTTTAACTGCCCCAGTGCCATCACGAACTGGCGGCCGCCGCGGGCGGGCGAGTACGGCGTGGCGTATGTGTACAACGAGGAGATGGCAGGGCCGCGATACGGCAACCCGAGGAGGCCGCCTAAGTCTGGTGATGGGAAGATATCGGGCATACAGGAGCCGGCGGGCAAGGTGCTGATCTGGGAGATGGGCCGGACCACGCGGACCATGCAGACCAAGGACTTCAACGACGGCCCCAACGACTTCCCGCACAACTGGAACGACTGGCCGGGCATCTACCCTCGAAACGGGGACTGGACCAGCGGCCCGATACGGGGCGCGCACATGGACGGACGGAACCACGGGTTCTGCGACGGACACGTGAAGTACCTCAAGGACCGCTACGCGTACGAGAACCGGCGGGCACTGGCGGACGGGCCATACTAGTCGCGGCCGCGTTCTGGAGCCCGGGTAAGCACAGCGGGCCGCCCTGATGGAGGGCGGCCCGCTTCTGTTACGGGCGCACGAGCTGCTGCGAATGGTGGCGGTATGCGCCCGCGCCAGCCTGTGTGTCTAGCCTCGTCTAGCCGCCCGGAGGCCCGCCCGGGCCTCGGCGCGCGCCGCCTCCGCCTGGTCCTCTGCCCATGCCCTGGAAGAGCTCGGGGCCGGCCTGGATCATGCGGGCGGTGACCTGGCCGGCCTGGTTGGGCCGACCGAAGGCGATGGCCTGCTCGCCGGGGAGGATGTCGGCGGGCTCGGCCTGCGCGACCTTGCTGATGCGGGCGTCGTCGCTCAACTGCACCTGAAGCTCGATGGTGAGCTGGTTGCCCTGGAGGGCGGTGACTTTGCCCACGGCCTCTCGGCCGCCGCGGAAGCCCCCGCCGAAGGCGGAGGCACCGGTCACCAGGGCGCCGTCGCCAACGGCGGCCCTGTTGGCCACGAACTGCCCCTGGCCGTCTGGGCTGCCGCTGAGGGCGATCCACTCGCCCTCGGCCAGGTCGGCGGCGGTGCCGGGATCGCGGCGGACGATGATGGTCTGCTCGGCGATGAGCAAGGTCTGGGGGTCACCGCGGCCGGCGATCACGATCTGGGTGTCGGTGACGTCCTGGACCGTGCCCGCGGCCATGCCGCCTGGTCCGCGTCCGCCCGGGCCTCGTCCGCCGGGGCCGCCGCGCTGGGCGATGGCAGCGGCGGCGAGTACGACCGCCAGGATTACGACAACTGCGAGAACTCGGCGCGTCAACATAGGACCACCTCCAAGTATGATGAGACCTTATGCGGGTTGACTCCGCTTGGGTCCTGCGGCCGCTACTTGTCGGGGATGCTCTCGGCCACCTTGAGCATCTCCTCCTGCGTCAGATCGCCGACGATGATGACCACCACCTCGCCACGGAGCATGCGCACGACCTTGGTGCGGCCGCGCTCGATGAGCACCGGCTCCTTGGTGGGCGGTCCGAAGCCGCGCCGGCGCTGCCTGTCGGGCGGCGGGCCCTCTCCCTGAGGGCCCCGGCCCGGACGGCCCTGGGGCGGCCTGGGGGCCTTCGCGCTCTCTTCGTCCCGATCCCGGCGCCACGGGCCCCTGCCCGCTCCGCGAGGCCCCTCGGCTGCCTCGCCACGAGGTCCGCGGGCGGCGCCCTCCTCGCGGCCGCCGCGGGGTGGTCCGCCCGGCGGGCCCTGGGCCGAGCCCTCTGCGTCGTCGCGGCCATGGGCGCCGCGCCAGCCGCGCGGGCCGCCCTCCGGTGCGGCGTCGGGGCGAGGCTCTGCACCCGGCGGGCCCTCGGGCCGTGGGGACGGTC
>JBHIEF010000164.1:0-9850 GCA_046760465.1 Armatimonadota bacterium
TGTACAGCCCGCCCATGCGCTCATCGCGGTTCGCCGCGTGGAGCAGTGCGGTAAGCGCCTCGTTGTTCTCGCCACCGCCCACTCCAACGGCATGTTGCCCCGCCTCGTAGGCCACTAGCCTCAGCCCGTACTTGTCGGCGACCTGCTTCTGGCGCCTGATGTGCTCGATTGCCCGCGGAAGCGACACCTGCTCAAGATGGTCGAGTACCTGCTTCACGGTCCACTCAGATACCTCGTCGCTGCTGGGGTCGCTCCTCGGGCTCAAGTTCAGGCTGAAGTATGGAGCGACGCCCAGAGCGTCGCACTCCTTGTAGGCGTCCTGGAATTCCAGCTTGCGCTCCGACACGTAGGGATTGGCCGCCTGCGTCGAGATGACCCTCACCAGCCGGTCTCGCCCCCCAAACACGTTCTCCCAAAGGCGGAACATCTGCACCGACCGGTAGGCGCTGTACCTCCACCCCGCTTCCCACGGCTTATCGCCGAAGCCGAGCGCCAGACCCTTCTCGCCCGCATAGCGCGTCTGCGCGAACATGCCGTTCCATATCTCGTTTGAGTACTCGACGTAGACCGTCAGCGGTGGCTCCAGCTCACGCTTCACCTGCGCGGCGAAGCGGCGGACATAGTCGTCGTCGGCCAGGTGAGGCATGCAGAACCACGGGTTGACATCGAGCCGGTTGCAGAGGTCAATCATCACCTCCAGCGGCGCGCCCTTGACCGTCCAGGTGGCGTCGTCCATTTTGGGCCGGTCGTCCCACGTCTGCACCTTGGACCCGTTCGTGCGCATCCAGTCCATGAAGCGGAAGGTGTTGAACTCCTGCCACCGGGCCAGGAAGTCCGGATGGAATGGCTCCTCCTCGTATCTGCCCTCAAAGCCCGGCATGACGACCCGGATGTCGCGGATGTAGTTGTCGGGCTCCAGCGACTTGATGCGCAGCCAGAAGGCGCCCTTGCCGCTGTCAACCTCCACGACGATGCGGCCGGGCTCGCGCGAGACCTCCCGCGTGATGTTCCAGAACTCGATCTCGCCTTTGCCCTCATAGAGGCATACGTACTGACCAGACGGGTAGTGCCCTCCGCTGATGGTGCACAGCGGCGTCTCGGCCCAGCAGTCCGGCTCCAGGCGCTTTACCCACCCGTGCTCATCGAGCTCCAGTTCGGGGCCCTTGCCCCAACCCTCGCCTTGGCGTTGACTGATCCACTTGCGCGACAGGCGGAACACGTCAACGAATGGCAATTCGGTATTCCAGTCCGACAGCCCGGCGAGGTTCATGCCCAGCCTGCTTCGTGAGGCCAGTATGGGCGCCGTCTGGGCGCGGCCCTGCCCCGCCAAGGCGACGAGAGCGATCAGTCCTGCCGCCGTCATCGCACACAGGAGCATGGGGCCCAGGCCCCGATACCCGCGCATGGCACTGCCCCCTTCGGTGCGTGCTCCCTCCGCTTCGCCAAGGTCAGGCTGGCCGCTCCGGTCGAGCGCCAATGCCAACATGGCGCCTCGTGCCTGCGATGGCTCAGCACACGTAGTTACCGACACAGCAGGACCAGCTCACGCGTACCTCACTGGCACCCCGCGTCTCATTCTCGCTCAACACGTATTAGCTCACTCGGTGAACTCCGGCTTCTCAGCGCTGACCAGCGCCCCCTCCGTGTACGCGGACGTGCGATAGCCCGTCCAACCGTGGAACTGGGCGCGGACGAATCCAGCCTCAGCTAGCATCTTCAGGAGCGACCGCTCCTGGACGGCCCCGACGATTCAGTCGGACCATGTTCCCGCCCTTGCCACCTCCTCGGGAGTCACGTCGTCGTGAAGCAGAATGTCGGCCATCTGGAAGCGGCCGCCCGGCCGCAGCACCCGGAACACCTCGGCCAGCACCGTTGGTTTGTCCGGGCAGAGATTGAGCACGCCATTTGAGATGGCCGTATCCACGCTACCATCCTCGACTGGCAACGTCTCGATCTGGGCGTGCCGGAAGTCGGCATTGGTGATGCCCAGACCGCTGGCATTGCCTCGGGCCTTGTCAACCATCTCCGGCGTCATATCTACGCCAATCACCTTGCCTGTTGGCCCAATCTGTCTGGCCGCCAGGATGCTGTCCAGGCCGGAGCCGCAGCCCAGGTCCAGCACAGTCTCGCCCGCATGGGGCTCGCCCAGGGAGAGGGGGTTGCCGACGCCCGAGAACGACTCCGTCACCGACGCGGGCAGAGCGTCAATCTCGTCGGCGCCGTATCCGAGCGACTTCGCACTCTCAGGGCCGACAGGGAACTTCCGTTCCTTCTCGGGGGAGACTGCAATGGTAGCATACCGCTGCCTCACTTGCTCCCGAATCTCTTCCGCGTCGCTCATGTGCCTTCACCCTTCCGCCTAGTTGCTGTAAGGGCTCTCGGGGGGGACGGGGTCGCTGGGCAGGCCCAGCCCTTCCGTAGCTGTCAGCTCACGTGCGCTGTCGTCCATTTCCACGGGGTGCCATTGTCCAGGGCCCTATGGTCGGATCAGGCCCGCCCCTCCCGGCGCTCGAGCGCCGCAGGCCGCAGCTACCGACCGTCCATGCAGATCAGCTTGCCGTTCTGGAGGCTGAGCCACAGTCTCCTGTAGGCGACGGCCATGCCGTCGAACACCGGGAGACCCTCAAGCATGTACGCGGCCAGTCTCGTGCCGTCGCTTGTCGAGACGATCCAGAGCTTGGCCCCCTTGCGCCCCTCGAAGGCGCCCAGGGGATCTTGCGGATCAACCACATCCGGCGCGCCGGCCACGATCAGCCTCTGGCCCGCCAGGGCCATGGCGGTGGCCCGCACGGGGACCCGAATCTCCCACAGGCGGTTCGTCCGCTTCCCCCTGCCCGATGCGTCGCGCTGCCACGGGGCGGCGAACAGCGAGTATCCCTCGCCGCCCGGATGGAAGAACCCGCTGCGGTTCGTGCTCGGGTAAGCAGCCACGCCGTAGGCCACCTGGTCATCGAACACGAGAAGCTGAGCGCCGGCCACGGCCCCGATGGCCCACCGCGTGCGGTTGAACCAGGTGTCGTCGCGGAATCCCGCCGTGGAGAAGAGATGAGTCCTCTTGTCGGCCTCGTCGGCGAACACCTTCGTCTGGCGCATGTAGACCGACTCACCATCGCTCACCAGGATGTCGGCCAATGAGCCGGGGATGGTCCGATCGTCTCCCGGCGGCATCTCGCCCGTGGCGGGGTCCGGGCTGTAGACCACCTGCTTCTTGACGATGTCGCCCGTCGGCGGGTCGAGCGCATACAAGAAGATCCCGCCATCGAGGTAGGACGACCGGCCGGCCGCAAGGTACGCCACGCCGTCCTCGATGAGGATGCTGCCGCGGACCGGCCAGGCAGATTCGAGCCGGCCGAAGGCGCCCACCAGCCGCTGATGTGGCGCGGCTCGCCGCCGCCAGCAGAGCTCCCCATCGGCTTCCCGCAGGCAGTAGACCCACCCGTCGGCCGAGCCGAACAGCACCAGTCCTCCGTAAACGGTGGGTGGCGTGTCTACGCCCCCGCCGGCCACGAAGCTCCACAGCTCCTCTCCGCCGGCCGCGTCCAGAGCGACCACTCGGTGTTCGTCAATCGAGGCTACCAGCACCTTGTCATTGGCCACGACCGGCGGGCTCAGTCGCCCGCCCACACGGACTTGCCATGCCGGCTTGAGGCTCGTGGGCACCGATTCGCCTGTTGCGCCGCTGCGAAGCGCGTCGTGGCGGAAGGTGGGCCAGGCGGAGCGTTCCTCGCTCTCCGGCTGCGGCCTGCGCGCTCGCGTGTAGGCCGGCCCGCGCTCCAGCAGCTCTGAATCCTGCCCCTTGAACTCCGACCTCTGCGACTCTGGCGCCAGCGCGTAGTACCCGTTGAGCTTGGTGGCTATGTAGCACTCGCAGGGGTGTGGAGACAGGTAGAGCAGGCCGTTGCACGGCACGATGCCGTACAGACATGCGCCTCGGGCCCAATGGTGCAGGTGATTCTCCTCGGTGGCGAGGTCGAGGAACTCCACCCCGCGCCGAGAGGGCAACAGAAAGCGCTCCGTCGCCTTCCCGCGATAGCACCGATGGTGATGCCCGACGTTGAACGTCTTGCTCGTCGAGAACCTCCGCTCGACCTTCCCCGTGGCCAGATCGAGGCCGATGACCGCGTAGTCAATGTCCTCCTTGTTCTTGGGGTCGTGCCCCTCGAACGGGACGTCCACGTGCTCGTGCAGCCACACCAGTCCATCAATGACGAACACGTCCGGCTGCCAGTTGTGGGCCCAGCCGCCGTACTGGTGTGCCCACAGAGGCTTCCCGTCGCTGGCCCGGTAGGCGTGCAAAGTCCCCGGGAGGGTGTGCCACGATCTCCTCTTCCTCATCTCCGGCTGGGCGAACAGCACCACGCCATCCTGATACACCAGCACGCACTGGTCGCTCATGCGGATGCCGTACCCGACCAAGTGCTCTTCGAACGCTGGCCGAGTCACGCGCCAGCTCTCCTCCCCTGACTCCAGATCGAGGCTCACAATCGCGTCATGGTCAACCAGGAAGACCTGCCCATCGCCAACGGTCAGTTCCAGACGGCCAAACGGCTCGGCGGAGTTGAACTTGGCCCGCAGACCCGTGTAGTCGCCCCTCTCCCACAGCATCCTGCCCGATTCCGCCTCCACCACGCACACGCGCTTCTTCACTGGCGACTTGTCGTCTTTGCTGGGGGGCCGCGTCTCTTGGTTCACGGAGAGTACGAGCAGCCCCTCGCTGTAGAGGATCTCGTCCGTTCGCGTGGTCCCCTCGTAGACCCGGATCACCTGACCCGTACTCGCGTCCAGTGCCGTCAGCGGCGCGTTGAAGCCCAAGGTCACGTAGACGCGATCGCCGACGGCCACCAGCCGCTTGGGCAGTTGGGGCGGCTCGTTGAAGCGGCCCTTCCATTCTGCGCTCCACTGCTGCCACCCCCAATCGCGGATCGGGAGCTTCCACAGCAGGACGCCGTTGAAGGCATCTCGGGCCACCAGTGACCACTTGTCCGGGACGGCTGCATCGAGGCACGCCGGCGCCTCGTCGCAGATGTAGAACAACCGACCCCGCGCCGACACCATGGCGGTGGTGCTCGGCACCGTATCGTGATGGCGCGACCAAAGCGGCGGGGCGACCCACTGAAGGTGACGCGGAGGCCCCACCACGCGGTCTCGCGCCACGGCGTTCCCGTCGGCGCCGTGCAGCCAGTGCGTCCACTCGTCAATCTCTTTGGGGAGTGGCTTGACGTTCTTGACCCACTCGCCCCCGATCTTGATGTAGGCCACGCCACCGGGCGCCAGGACCCGACGCACCTCCTTCATGCGCACCGCGCCCAGGATCTCGGCGACGAGCAGGTTCACGAGGTTATCGGCGTACGGCAGGCCCTCCCCACGCACCTGATCCACCGACACGCTGCCGTACAGGCCCAGTGACCGGAGGTACTCCCGGGCTGTGTTCACATTCCGCGCGTCCGCGTCGAGCCCATGGACCAGGTAGCTGTCATTCGCACGCAGCGCGGCCGTCAGCTTCCCATCGCCGCAGCCCAGGTGCACGACCAGACCGCCCTTGACGCCGGTAGCCTCCAGGATCTGCCTGGCCAACGCCTCGTGGGGCTCTGCTGCCGGCCGCAGCAGGCTGACGGCCGACGCGCACGTCACGATCAACCCCATCGCCAGCATCGTCTTGGCTTTGCTCCTCACTCGGTCTGTCCCCCTGTCAAGCGGTGGCTCTCCTCGAGTCGCGAACCGCCGAGCAAGACCCCTGGGAGTCGCCGCCCCTTGACGCTCACAGGCCCATCGTCGGTCAGGCGCTCGTGGGGCAAACCCTCAACGCCGTCACGCGGCGGCGACCTTCTGCGCCGCCGCGGCGGCCACGGCGAGGCACTGCTTGATCTCGGCGATGGGATCGTCCGGATTGCCTTCGAACTCCAGCGACAGCGCGCCATCGGCGGGGAAGCCGACGTCCTTCAGGGCCTTGAACATGCCCTCCACATCGAGGAAGCCCTCCCCGATGATCACGTCGTGCGTCTTCTTCGTCTGTGCGGCCACGTCTTTCACGTGCAGGCCGAACACGCGTCCTTTGAGCCTGTAGATGGCCTCGACCGGGTCCTCCCCCGAGCGAATGAAATGCCCTGTGTCCACGCACGCGCCGATATTGGGATGCCGGTCCTTCACGGCGTTGACCACATCAGCCACCGTATCGTACGAGGCGCCGGGCCCGTGATTGTGGACCGCGATGCGAATGTCGTACTCCGCCACCAGCTTCTCCAGACTGTCGAATGCCTCGGCCGATGGATTCGCGCTGATGTTGCGGACGCCCATCGCCCGCGCGAACTCGAACACGCGGCGGTTGGCCTCGTGGTCGCCGCGGAACCCGTGCACGCCCACAGCGTTGCAGGTGATGTCTCGTTCATCAAGCAGAGCCCGGACGCGCTGGATTTCGGCCGGGGACGCCTCGACCGCCACGTGCCTTCGCGAGAACTCGACCCAGTGCAGCTCGAGCTCCTCATGGATGATGCGTATGGCCTCCTCGATGGGGAAGTTGCGCAGGGCGTGGGCCTGGATGCCAAAGCGTAGCCCGCCGTACTTCTCCAGAGACTCGGGCCGGGTATCGGCGCCCGCCGGTCGCAGCCTCAGGGATGCGAGGCCCCCCACGGAAGCGGCCATGAACCTACGACGCGAGATGCTGCCTGTCATGGTCACACTCCTGCCCTTCGTTGTCACTCAGTATCCTGATACAGCTTCATGTAGCCCACGATGATGCGCATGGCACCGACGCGCATGTCGCCGTTCAGGCCCTCGTCGTCCAGGACCTTCGCTACCGGCCGCCAGGCCTCGCCCTTGCGGCCGGACATGCTCCCCTGCGCTTCGGCGAGGGCGCAGATCATGGCCACCGTGTAGCTCTTCGGCAGCTTCTCACGAGCCGCCTTCAGGATCGGCAGTGCGGCCTCCGGGTGGAAGTAGTCGTCCATCAGCGTCAGGTACCCCAACACCAGCAGCTCGTCGCCCCGCAGGGCGTCCAGGTCCATCTCCTCCGGGGCGCAGCGGTGCATGATCCGGCAGTAGAGCTCCGCGTTGTGCTTGCCCTCGATATCCCAGGAGAGCGCGTTGACGACGGCGGCCTTCACGTCAACGGGCGTGGACGGGGCCTTCAGATACGCAGCGATCTGGCTGGTCATGTCGCCCGAGCGCCGCGCTACCCGCACGGCCCGGTAGTCGAGGTAGGCGTCTGCAAAGGGCGTGGAGGTCACCGGCGAGTCGGCCAGCGCCGAGCAGGTGGCCGACGCCACCAGGCAGACTGACAGCAGGCGAAATGCCCACGACCTCCCCGTCTTGGCAACCTGGCACAGCATGGCGCATCACCTCGTGGCACTCGATGTCGGCAGATTCAGGAATGGTACGCCACACCCACCGCTCACCAACCCCTTCGATGCCGCCCCGCTTTGGCCTCCTTGACCAGAGCACGGCGATGGCGACGACCGTCCCTGCTGCGGGCCGATGACTCGCGTCCACGGGCCCGCAACTGGGGCCGCAGTGTGCACCAGCCGCTAGTGGCACGCCCCCCGTTAGCGCAGGAGCCCGCTCGTCTCGCCCATGCCTCCCGACAACAACGGACGCCGTAGGGGCGGGCCACACGAGGCAAGAAGCCGACGACCCTCAAGTGCTCGTGTCCGCGCCTCTGGAGCCGTCAATGGCCAAGCCTTTTTTGGGGGGCTTTTCTGCCGCCACGGGGGAACGACCTGCGGCGGGGGTCACCGCCGCGCCGAGATCAGGGCTGCCGCCTTCTCCCACAGCGCGGCCGCGGGACCGGCGACCGACCGCGGGATCTCCCGCTGACGCACACGTGCCGGCGTAATCATGTCCGCCAGGCCGCGAAGGCTGCAACTGATCGGAGCGCGGGGATCGAAGGTCACGAAGGGCTCGCCGCTGTTGAGGGACGCCAGTACCGTGTCGTTGGCCTCCGGTATCTGGTAGGCGATCGGCTGCCCCGCGGCCTGTTCCAGATCCTCCATCATGTACTCGTTCTCGGGGCCAACGCGGTTGCCGATCAGCTTGACGCGCTCCTTGTCTATGTACTTGCCCACGATATGCCCCAGCAGTGCCAGCGTGTCGCGCAGCGTGGTCAACTCGGAGAAGTTGATGACGACCAGGAAGTGCTGGCAGCGGGAGATGACGTACAGGGTGGCCGGGTTCACCATGGGCGGGAGGTCGAAGAGTATGAAGCGGTACCGTTTGCGCAGCAAGCTCAGCAGCACGGCGATGAAGTCAACCGTGAGGTGGGCCTCGCCGGCATTCGGCTCGGCCGCCCCCGCCAGCAGGCGCAGCCCCGATGCGTGTCTGGATAGGTGCGTCTCGATCAGCTCATCGTCGAGCTCTGCCGCCTGCGCGGCCAGATCCACGATGCTGCGCCTCGGCGCCAGGTTCAGCATTAGCGCTGCGTCCCCGTACTGGCTATAGAGGTCCACCAGCACCGTCTCTTCGCCGTAGCGCTCCGCCATGGCCACAGCCAGATTGGCGGCGATCGTGGTCTTGCCCACTCCCCCCTTGGCCGCGCCCACGGCGATGGTGACGGGCATTCTGGTCGGGTCGGTCACCAGCGCGAACTCCCGGCTGTCCCGCCGCTCCTGCACGACGGCAAGCGCCGAGATGGTCTCCAGCAGTTGGAGGGCATCTCGGCCCGCCTTGACGCAGGCCCGCGCCCCCACGCGCATGGCCTCCTCCAGGTCAATGGCGGAGGGGCTGTTGTGCAGCACCACCGTCGCCACCTGCGGAGCCGCCAGGCTGATCAGCTCGCACGTCTGGTACCCGTTCATCCCCGGGAGCTCCGACTGAACCACACACACTGTCGGCTCCAACTGCCGGGCCATCTGTGCCGCCTCGAGACCATCGCGAGCGTAGCCTACTATCTCCACCAGCGGATGCGCGGAGAGCGCCTCGCGCAGCCACTCGGCCGTCGCAGTGTCGGTCTCGGTTACCACCACGCGCACCCGGTCTTGAGGGAGCATTGCCTCGACGGCGTCCGCATCGCCTAAGACTGCGGCCGGCTCGCCCCCCTCGCCTCCGTCGGCGAACGCGGACAGCCTCCGCGCCGGTGGCGGGACGTGCGCGTACAGTTGGTTCACCAAGGCTTCCTTTTCAGTGGCCATCAATCAGGTTACCTGGCGTGGCGGCGGCCGGCCCCGTGCCCCACTGCCTATGTACCGTGACCGGCTTGCTCCCTACAACGCTTCTTTACCACTCGCTAGCATCTCCTTTACTCCGCTGCCAGAGCACGGCCACCGCGCCCGTGGGCGCAGGCTTGGTGAAGGCCCAAGCCCTTCCGCGAAAAGGAAAAGTTAAGAAACCTGTTACAGACCCAGACGCGACTATGGCACAGGTGCGACACACGCGTAAACGAGGATGAACCAAAGTGTTACGCAGAGCCGCGGACCTCCAGCAAGACGCACAGGCGCCGACCACGTTCGAATGCCCGCTGCCGCCGGCGTGGTCGCCCCACTCGCTGACCATGAGGCCGCCGCTTCGCAGTGTCTCGCCGATCCGGACCTACGGCGAGCACAACCATCGTCCGGTCAGGGAGGGTGGCCTAATATCCCCGTATGGAGGTGAGTTGCTATGCCGCGTAGGTTGCTGGAGTTGTGGCGTGACGACAGCGGGATGACAACGGTGGAATACGCACTGCTACTGGTACTCATAGCGACCGTTGGCATCCTGGCGTGGCAGACCCTGGGGCAGAAAGTCGCCGCATCTGTGGACAACGTGAACACGCAGCTGCCCTAGCAGTCGCCGCCGACTGCCTCGTCTTGAGCCGCGGAAAGGCCGCCGCCAACCTGCATCACCGCGACGAAGCACTGCTGGACTTCCCCTCGCCCCGTTGCTA
>JBHIEF010000165.1:0-9651 GCA_046760465.1 Armatimonadota bacterium
AGACGTTGCACTCCACAAAGGGCATCCACGCCATAAACGGCGAACGGAGGGTGGGCGCAGGCGAACATGAGCCACAAGGTATTAGTGTGCGACAAGATCGCGGCCGAGGGTCTGGAGATCCTCAGGCAGGCCGGTGAGGTGGAGGCGCTGACCGAGACCTTGGCGGAGGAGGAGCTCTGCGCCAAGGTGGCGCCCTACCACGCCCTGGTGGTGCGCAGCGCCACCAAGGTGACCGGCAAGGTCATCGAGGCGGCAAGGGAACTGAGGGTGATCGGTCGCGCGGGCGTGGGCGTTGACAACATTGACGTGGCGGCGGCCACCGAGCGGGGGATCGTGGTCATCAACTCGCCCGAGGGCAACACCATCGCCGCCGCCGAGCACGCCCTGGCGCTGCTGCTGAGCCTGTCGCGCAACATAGCGGAGGCCAGCCGCTCCACGAAGGCGGGGGAGTGGCGCAAGGCCGACTTCATGGGGACGGAGGTCTACCAGAAGAGCGTCGGCGTCATTGGCGTGGGCAAGATCGGCTCCCTGGTGGCGCAGCGCTGCAAGGCCCTGGGCATGCGGGTGCTGGGCTACGATCCATACCTCTCGGCGGAGCGGGCCAGGCAGCTCGGGATCGAAAAGGTGGAGCTGGACGAGCTGCTGGCCGAGGCCGACTTCGTCGCGGTGCACGCCGCCAAGACGCCGGAGACGATGGGGCTCATCGGCGAGCAGGAGCTGGCCAAGATGAAGCCGACGGCGCGCCTGGTCAACTGCGCCCGCGGCGGCATCGTGGACGAGCAGGCGCTGTACGAGGCGCTCAAGGCCGGCACCATCGCGGCCGCGGCCCTGGACGTATTCGCCGAGGAGCCGCCGGGGGACATCCCGCTGTTCGAGCTGCCCAACTTCGTGGCCACGCCCCACCTGGGGGCCTCCACGCGCGAGGCACAGGCCAAGGTGGCCGTGGACGTCGCCGAGCAGATCGTGGAGGTCCTGGGCGGAGGGCAGGCTAGGACGCCGGTCAATAGCCCGGCGGTGCCGTCCGAGCTGATGGCTCAGCTGGCTCCGTACCTGCATCTGGTCGAGCAGATGGGGAAGATGCACGCGCACTTCCACAAGCAGGCCATCAGCGATGTGGAGATCAGCTACTCGGGAGAGATCGCCGAGGGGTCGGTGGCACCCCTGACTCCGCGCTTCCTGGTGGGATTGCTGTCGCCGCAGCTGGAGCAGGCGGTCAACACGGTCAATGCCAGCCTCATCGCCGAGAGCCGCGGGGTCAACGTGGTGGAGCGGAAGACCCAGGAGACTCTCGGCTACGCCAGCTTGATCTCGACGCGGGTGGTGTCCGGGGGCACTGAGATGACCATTGACGGCACGCTGTTCGGACGAGCCGACCCGCGCATCGTGCGCGTCAACGAATACCGCATTGACATCGTGCCGCAAGGGCTGACGCTGTTCACCTGGCACTACGACCGCCCCGGCGTGATCGGGAATGTGGGCACGCTTCTGGGCAACAACAAGGTCAACATCGCGGGCATGCAGGTGGGCAGGGCCTACGTCGGCAGCCACGCCTTCATGGCGCTGAGCGTGGACAATCCCATACCGGAGGAGCTGATACGCGAGATAGACTCCATGGAGCACATCGAGAGCTCGACCCTGGTGGATTTCGGGCCGGCACCGGAAGCGGACAGCTCATGAAGCGCCTGCTGGTCACCAACGACGACGGCATTGGCAGCCCGGGCCTGCTGGCCCTGGCGGAGGTCCTGACCGATCTGGGCGAGGTCATCATAGTGGCCCCCGACCGAGAGCGCAGCGCGGCCAGCCATGCGGTCACGCTGCACAAGCCGCTGCGAGTGGAGCCCGCCGCCGTGCCCATCTCGGGCGTGCGAGCGTACATCACCAACGGCACGCCAGCGGACTGCGTGGTGCTGGGCGCCCTGGCGGTCATAGCGGGCAAGCCCGATCTGGTGGCGTCGGGCATCAACGGCGGGCCGAACCTGGGCGACGACGTGACCTACTCGGGCACGGTGGCAGGGGCACGCGAGGGGGCCATCGTGGGGGCGCCGGCGTTCGCGGTGTCGGTGGCCGGGGACGAGGTGACGGACTACTCGTTCGCGGCCCGCTTCTCCCGCAGGCTGGCGGAACGCGTGCTGGCCACAGGCCTGCCCGCCGACGTATTCCTGAACGTGAACATCCCCGACCTGCCGCCGGAGCAGATCGAGGGAGCGGAGCTGACCCGTCTGGGTCGGCGCCGCTGGGACGAGCGCCTGGTCAAGCGCCAGGACCCTCGAGGGCGGGACTACTACTGGCTGGTGGGGGAGCCGAACCACGACGGCTCAGCCAGCGGGAGCGATGTCGCGGCCGTGCTGGCGGGCAGTATCTCGATCACGCCCGCGCACATGGACCTGACCAGCCACAGCAGCATCGCTGAACTGGCCGAGCTGACAACGGATCTGCTCTAGCCGAACTCGGAGGCGGTGGCGCTCGCCCATGACAACGCCTTCGTACATCGCACTGCACGAGAGCGGGGAGCTGAGGAGGCGAGCCAAGAAGCTCGTGGCGGCCTTGGCATCGTGCACGATTTGCCCGCGGGACTGCGAAGTCAACCGGCTGGGCGATGAGCTGGGCTTCTGCCGCTCGGGCCTGCCGGCGAAGGTGTCCAGCTTCAACGCCCACTTCGGCGAGGAGGCGCCGCTGGTGGGCCAGCGCGGCTCAGGCACCATCTTCATGACCAACTGCAACCTGGGCTGCCTCTACTGTCAGAACTGCGACATCAGCCACATGGGGCATGGGCGCGAGGTGACCTCGGACGAGCTGGCGGGCATGATGCTGACGCTCCAGCAGAGCGGCTGTCACAACATAAACTTCGTCACGCCTAGCCATTTCGTCCCGCAGATCTTGCAGGGCCTCGACCGAGCGGTGGCTCGAGGCCTGAACGTCCCGCTGGTCTACAACACGGGGGGGTACGACAAGGTCGAGACGCTGAAGCACCTCGACGGCGTCTTCGACATCTACATGCCCGATGCCAAGTACAGCGACCCGGAGGCCGCGGAGGAGCTCTCCCGGGCCCGGGACTATCCGGAAGTCATGCGTGCGGCCCTGCGGGAGATGCACCGGCAGGTGGGCGATCTGGAGCTGGACGAGCGCGGCATCGCCGTCAAGGGTCTGCTCGTCCGCCACCTGGTGCTGCCCGAGGGCCTGGCGGGGACGCCGGAGATCATGGAGTTCCTGGCCTCGCTGAGCCCCAACACTTACGTCAACGTGATGGCTCAGTATCGCCCCTGCTACCGCGCCGACGAGCACCCGAAGCTGGCGCGGGGGCTGACCAGCAGGGACTACCAGGAGGCGGTGCAGACGGCCCTGGCGGCCGGTCTGTCGCGCCTGGACGAGAGACGTCCTAGGCTCTTTGTGTTCTAGGGGGCAACGCAACTAGCGCAGCCCGGCGATGGTGGCCGGACGGCGCCCAGTGGAGGTGTAGGCCGTGCAAGACTTCATGAGCCGACTGCGGATCTTCCTGGACCGGCTGCGCCTGGGAGCCAAGGAAACGACGGAGGCGGCGACCACCTGGGCTCAGCGCCAGAACCGTATTCGAGTGCTGCGGGCCGACATCCGTCAGGCCGACGCCAAGAAGCGCGACGTGTACAGCCTGATGGGGCGCAAGGTCTACGCGCTGCACAAGAAGCAGAAGGTGGTCAACAAGGACCTGCTGGCCCTGTGCGAGCAGGTGGATGAGCACAACGCCCTGATGGCCGAGCGCGAGGAGGAGATCGAGCAGATCAAGGCCGAGGCTCGGGCCGAGGGTGAGGTCATCATCGAGGACGAGACCCCGCTGGGCGAGGAGGAGCCTGAGCCCGAGGCCCGCGAGCAGGAAGAGCTGGAGGAGGATGAAGAGGAGGCGGAGGAGGCTGAGGAGGAAGAGGAGGAAGAGGAGGACTCAGAGTAGGTGGCCGGGCGCTTCGGCGGCGTCATCTTCGACATGGACGGCGTGCTGTTCCGCGGCGAGCGGGCCATCCCCGGAGCGTCGGGGGCCGTTGAGCGGGCGCGCGGGGCGGGCCTGAAGGTCGCCTTCCTCACCAACAACTCCACCCGCCACCGATCCGTCTACGTGGACAAGCTCTCGCGAATGGGCATTCCCGCCGATCTGGGCGAGGTCATCAGCTCCGCCTACGCCACCGCGCTGTACCTGCGCGACGAGCTGGACGGTCGGCCCGGCACTGCCTACGTGGTGGGCGGAAGTGGGCTGGAGCGGGAACTGCGGGAGGCGGGCGTGGAGCTCGCCGACGGCGCCGAGCCCGTGGACTTCGTGGTGGTGGGAATGGACAGGAGCTTCACCTACGAGAAGCTCCGACGCGCACAGCGGGCGATCCTGCACGGGGCGCGCTTCATCGCCACCAACGCCGACCCCGTGTACCCAACTGAGGATGGCTTCCTGCCCGGCGGCGGGGCCGTGGTGGCGGCCATCGAGACCTGCGTGCGGCGCGCGCCCGACCTGGTGGTGGGCAAGCCCCGGGCCGAGGGCATACAGACGATCTTGCGCGAGTGGAACGTGGCGCCCGAGCGCTGCGCCTTCGTGGGCGACCAGCTCGCGACGGACGTGGTTGCGGGCAATCGCGCCGGCGTCTACACGATCCTGGTGCTAACGGGCATCAGCTCCCGCGAGAAGGCGGAGGCCGCCGAGGGTGAGTGCCGACCGTGCGCCGTTCTTGACGACGTGGTTGCGGCGGTCAACCACCTTCTCGATGGCACTGCTTGATCAAAGCGCTTCGCGCAAGACGCAGGTGAGGGGGTAGGAGGACAGTGCAACGGCCGTGGGCCTTGCTGGCGCTGATGGTGTGGCCAGGGATTGGCGGCGACGCCCTGGCCCTCGGGATCAGCCCGAAAGACCCCCACTACTTCCAGCATGATGGCCAGACGGTGGTCCTGGTCGGGTGCTCCGACCGCTCGGCGTTATTCATCTGGGAGAGCGACAAGGGGTTCCACTGGCGCGAGTACCTCCGCGACATCGCCGGCGCGGGGCTGAACTACGTCCGGCAAGACGTGTGCGCATGGAGCGACCTTGACACGCCGGCGGGCTATCCAGGCCAGTTCAGCTCGCCGGCCTGGCCCTTCCTGCGCCCCGGGCCCGGCACAGCCGCAGACGGGCTGCCACGCTTCGACCTGACTCGCCCCGACCCGGCCTTCTTCGCCGATCGCCTCCGTCCGTTTCTCGACGAGGCCGCCCGCCTGGGGATCTTCGTGGAGCTGACGCTCTTCGACCAGACGAACGCCAGGAACTTCGGCGCCAACCTGTTCTCCGATGAGAACAACGTCAACGACCTGGGCGTCGGCCCGCGCGACGTGTTCGGCCCGTCGGCGACCGCCAACGCGCGTCTCTGGGAGGCTCAGCGGGCCTACATAGGCTCAGTGGTGGAAGCGACTCAAGACTACGACCACATCATCTATGAGGTGGCCAACGAAACGGGGTCGGCCGAGTGGGTGGCTGCGGTGGTGGACCTGGTGCACGAGCTACGACCGGGGGCGCTGGTGTCCGCGGGCGAGCAGTCCAGCAACTACGACGTGCACGCGGGGAAGAACGACATCGTCATCAAGCACCGAGGGACGGGTGGGTGGTACGACTCGGACGAGGACGTCAAGCGGCACCACGACTCACTGCTGGACTTCCGCGTGGGCAAGCCCGTCATCCACAACGAGTTCTTCCTCTACGCCAACCGCAGCACCGACGACCCCAACTTCGTACGCAAGATGATGTGGGGCGACGTTGTGGCCGGCGGGCACGTGAACTTCTACGACTTCAGGTTCTGGCGCGGCACGGGCCGTACCGCGCAGGAGGGCGATCCCTCCCAGGCGCCGCCGGACGAGATCCTGCGCGCTGGGGGCATCCTGCTGGAGTTCCTGAAGCGGCACAGCATTGACCTTGCCGGACTCCAGCCCGACGACAGTCTGGTGCGCAGTGACGAGGGGATCGCCTTCGCCATGGGTGGGGAGCCCGGGCTGCTGGCGTACGCCCTCGGCGCCTCGCGCGTGGAGCTCCAGACCGACGCCCGGCGCGCCATCGCGCTGCACACTGCCACGGGGGGCGAAGGCACAGTGGACCTGCGGGCTCTCGGAGGCGGATGGCGCGAGGGCGCACTACCTGCCGGATGGACAGAGGCGGCCGTGTGGGCGCCCGCCCCGTAGCGCGAAGATATGTGTGCCGCGCCGTCGCCTAGCCTGCGGCCGGTCAGCGGTGCCAAGGGCCAAGTCGGGGACGCATGAGGGGGATCTTCCCCTCGTTCAGCTCGACCAGGAGCTTCTTGCCGCCTTTGCCCACGTACTTGCCCCGGATGTCGGTGTGAACCCGCAGATGCTCGAGTTGCCGAATCATCAGATGCTTGTTCTCGGCCCTACGTGGCACGCGCAGCTTGATCAGCTTCCCGTCAAAGCCGACCACCAAGCCCCGGTGGTCCCGGTACACCCACACTACCTTGCCGGAGAAGCGCTTCACCTGCGGATCGTCGGCAACTGACTTGCCGGTCTCTGCGGCGCCGGCGGAGCCCACGCTGAAGCACAAGAGACAAGCCGTTGCCACGGCCGCGGCAAGCGCATAGACGCCTGGTCTGGTTCTCACTGCTCTCACCTGCCCTCGTGTCCTCACCTCTCTAGGTTCCCCGCTGGGCAGCCCGGCGCGTAAGGCGCGTAACACGAGGCGCATCACCCCCCGCCGCGCGCCTAGGCACTTGGTGGCCGTCGCCGCGCGCGCAGGTACGTCCGCAGCCCCGCCCACACACCTCCGTAGTGCGCCCCGAACTGACGCGCGGGCCCGCGCAGGTGGCCCCGTAGAGTATTGACCAGCAATCGGAGTATCCCCAAGCCGGTCGCCTGCCCCAGCAGGAGCATGTAGGCGATGAAGACGGGGCGCGCCCAAGGATGCAGGTGCTTGAGCATGCAGTACGTGGCATTGTGGGAGTGATCGAGGATGGGGGCCGGGTGCACGTAGCTGCGTCCGCCCGAGAAGGGCCGCTCGGCCAGGTGATGGTCCACGCGGATGAGGGGGTCGTAGACCAGTCGCGCGCCCTTCTTCGCAACGGTGAGCGAGACGTCGGTGTCGTTGAGGCTGGGCGCGCCGATGAAGTGCTCGTCGAAGCCCTCGACGAACCCGCGCCGGAAGGCCATGTTGCAGCCCTTCAGATGCTGCACGTCCCTGGGCTCGTCGCCGGCGATCACCTTGTGATGGTTGCCCGTTCGGCGGCCGTACCAGGTCAGACGGCCCACCGACTCAGTGGGCTCGTCGGGCCAGCGCTGGCCGCCCTCGAAGATGATGTCGCGCCCGCCCACGCCGCCGACCGACGGATCGCCGAAGCGCTCCTCGATTCGCCGCAGCCAATCCCGATGCACCTCGACGTCGTCGTCAATGAAGCACAGCACTGCGCCGCTGGCCAGCTTCAGGCCCTCGTTGATCGCCGCCGGCTGGCCCGGACGGTCAACGGTGGCCAGCTCCAGCTTGAGGCCGCGCAGGACTCGTTGGCATTGTGAGAGGGCGTCCTGCGAGGGGGTGTCGTCCTCGCGGACGGTGACGACCGTCTGATCCGGCAGGCGCTCGCCGGCGGCCAGGGCCTCCAGGCATCGCCGTAGCCGATCGGGGCGCCTGTACGTGGGCACCAGTACGCTAATGGTCATGGCTGGGCCGCCATCGGCTGGGCGGCACGCAGGTCCGCCAGCGTCTGCTCGGCCACGCGCTTCATCTCGCGGCACCCGGCGGCCACGTCCCGCTGGCGGCCGGTCGCGATCTCGTCGAAGGCCTCCCCCACCCTGGTGTTGACCTCGGCCGAACCCACGTAGGCGGCGGCGAAGCGGCCAAACTTGATGCTGTCGAGGACGACCTGCCGGCTGGACGGCGGCTGCTCGGGCTGGTAGAACATCAGCGACTGGAACACGTCCTTCAGGCCCGAGGGATCGCGCCAGATCTTCATCTGGTACTCCTGAGCCTCTCGGCCCGAGAGGTACTTGATCAGCTCCCAGGCCTCGTCGGGGTGGGGCGTGTGCCTGTAGGCCGACCAACCGGCTGTGACCAGCAGCGTGACCCGCTGGTCGCCGGCGGGCATGACGGCAATGTCCCACTCGAACCCCTCGATCTCGCGGAAATCGGGCACGCACCAGATGCCCAGGCTGAACATGGCGATGCGCCCGGTCTTGAACATGTCCTGCGCGTTCTGCTGGAGCGACTGCTGCTGCGGGGAGGGGCTGATCTCGTACTTCCAGATGAGGTCCTGGTAGAGCTGGAGGCCCCTGACCGTCGCCGGGTCGTCCAGGTAGCAGTTGCCCTCTTCGTCAAAGGTGCGCCCGCCGTAGGCCCAGGCGAACACCTGCCAGGGGATGTTGGCGATGGCGTACTGGTCTATCAGGCCGTCGCCGTTGAGGTCCCGGGTGAGCTTCCTGCCGTGACGGATCAGGTCGTCGAAGGTCCAGGTCTCGTCGGGATAGGGCACGCCCTCGCGGTCGAACAAGCTCTTGTTGTAGAAGATGATGAAGGGGTGCCAACTGCGCGGCAGGCCGTAGACCACGTCGTCCTTGGTGTAGAAGTCCACCAGCGTGCGGTACCACTCGGCGCGGTGCACGCCGTCCCGGGCCATGTACTCGTCCAGCGGCAGGTAGACGCCCTTCTCCACGAACTCGGGGAAGACGTCGGGCCAGGTGTACATCACGTCCGGCGCGGAGCCGCCGGCCATCATGGTCTGGATCTTCTCGCGCGTGCCCACGCCGCCGCTGGTGAGGATGATGTTGACCTTGAGGTTGGGGTGCTGGCGCTCGAACTGGGCGATCCAGTGGCGGTTCATGGCCTCCTCAGTGTAGTCGCCCCAGCACACGTAGGTCAGCTTGACCTCGCCTGCCGCCGTGGCCCGCCTCTGGCCCACCTTGACGACATACATCTTCCCCGCGGCCACCATGTAGATGGCCCAGGCGAGGAAGAGGGCGGCGGTTGCCAGCAGCATCTTCTTGGGCATGTCGTTCGCCGTTCTTGTACGAGCGGCGTCTCGCCGCGACTAGGCGTCTGCGGGGGCCAGCGCCTCGTGAACGCGGTCCAGGACAGCCTGCAAGTCATCGGGGATCGGGTCCAAGCAGACAGCCACGTCCGCAGGTCTGAGGCTTACGCCCCGGTCGCGGAGCCACCGGCATACGCCTTGCCAGACCTCCTTGCCAGGCACGTGGCGCAGCAGCCAGTCTCGGTCAGCCTTGCGCTCCTCCCACCAGTCATCTGCCTTCTCCTCTGCCAGGCGTCGCCTCCCAGCTGGTGCCGGTACTTCGGCCTCAGCCAGTTGCGGGTCTCCTTCACCCGTCCCTGCAACGCCTGCTCCAAGGCTTCCTCGACTTGCTCCTCAGTAAGTGTCGCCTCTGCGTTCGCCCCACGGTCCCTCCTCTGGCGTGCAGCCGCTTCTGCGATGGCTGCTGCGTTCAGGATGTAGTTCTCCACCTCGTGCGCGCCCAGAGTGATGAGCGTCGCCCGCGGTCGTGGCTCGTCCGTCTTGAGCCCCTCCGCAGTATCGAAGTCCCGGTCCACGACTCCCACGACCCGTCCCGTGAAATCGCCGTAGAACTGCGGCAACATGGTCGCCCACTTGACGCCGTCCTTCGTCAAGCGGCCTCGGACGAGGACGCCTCCCTGATCTCTGAGGTCTAGGGCGTGGCGTTTCATAT
>JBHIEF010000166.1:0-9605 GCA_046760465.1 Armatimonadota bacterium
TCCCGCCCCGACCACAGCGCGTGCCACCGGGATATGGGGAGGCTTCTATCCGTTGGAGATGGCGGGAGGTGGTGACGTACACCGAGCCCGCCAGGTGAACGCCGCCGACGCGATCAGATAGAGCCCCAGCGCGATGAAGATGACCACGCTGAACCCCTGCGCCATGGCCAGCAGCGCCGCCAGCACCGCGCCGATGACCGAGGCGCATCCGTTGATCCCCCAGGCCCACGGCACCAGCCGCGGCGCGGCGTCTGTGACTCGCTGGAGCCCGGTGGGGAAGGGCATGCCCATGAAGAAGGCCAGCGGGGCGATGACCAGCACCGCCAGCGCGCCCTTGAGCCAGAGGGGCTGCCCCAGCAGCAGCTCGAAGGCGGCCTCGTGCACCAGGAGGTATGCGCTGGCGATGCACACTATAGCCCACACCGCCACCAGAGTCCGCCGCCGCGGCTCGCCCACCAGCCGCCGCCCCCACAGGCTGCCCAGGCCCGCAAACAGCAGAAACGACCCGATGACCAGCGCCACGGCGTAGGTCGGATGCGCCAGGAACAGGATGGACTTCTGGATGAACCCCATCTCGATGAAGATGAACGCAAACCCCAGGCACGCGAAGTAGAGCACGATGCGCAGCTTGCTGGCCGCCTGCTCGTCCTCGGCAGCCGGCTCCTCCTTCGTGCGTCGCAGGAACACCAGGGGCACCAGGATCAGCACCAGGCTGATGGGAATGGCCTGCGCCAGCGTGGCCACCAGGATGATGTAGCCCCACTCGATGAAGTGCACGTTGCCCACGGCGAAGTGCGCCTTCAGCAGCGGCAGCGACCGCCACCGCAGGCTGTGGAAGAAGTAGGGCCGGTCGTCGGTGGCCGGCTCGATGGCGAAGTCGTAGTCGCGGAAGAAGGCCTCCCTGTCGCCGAACAGGATCCGCTGGCACGCCTCGTAGTAGAGCGGCCCCGCCTCCAGCACGTTGTGCCGGTTGGCGTGCTCGCGCTGGATGCCCGGGAAGTAGATGGTGTCGAACTGCCGATCGTCGCAGAAGTCCCGCAGCGCCGCGATCTCGCCCGGCCAGAAGGCGTCGCGCTTGACCAACAGCGTCGCCGCCCTCGAGCCGCGCAGGAAGAACAGGCGCTCCCTGGCGCCGCCCTCTCCGCGCGTAGGCGAGAAGGCCTTCACCGCGGTAGCGAAGAGCTTAAGGCAATCTCGCGGCGGCGTCTTGAGCCAACGCGTCACCGCCAGCACGCCGTCGTCACTCAGCACCCGCCAGTAGTCCCAGATGGCCTGGGTCGTGTACACGTACGTCTCGCTGAGGGCGTAGACCCCGGCCGCCGAGGCGGCGTAGGCGTCCATGGGCGCTAGCTGGACGAGATCGTACCGGTCGGGCGTGCTGCGCACGAACCCGCGCGCCTCCGCCGTGTGCACCTGCACGCGGGGGTCGCTGTAGAGGCCGCCAGAAAGGCCCGGGAAGTCGTCCCGCAGCAGCTCGATCACCTGCGGGTTCAACTCCACCGCGTCCACCGCGCTCGCCCCGTGCAGCAGCGCCGAGACCACGTCCGCGCCCCCGCCCGCACCCAGCACCAGCACCTTGGGCTTGTCGAGGATCGCGTACGGCGCCGCTCGGGGCAGGTAGCCCAGATATCGCGCCCCCTGGAAGTCGGGACGCAGCGGGGTGATGGGCGAGGCGCCCCCGGCGTCCACGATCAGCACGGCCTCCTGTGAGGCGCCATAGGGCGAGGCGATGCTCATGCCGGTCGCCTCGTGGATGGCATCGGCGCCGACCAGGTGCACCAGGCCCAGCGGGCCGTGCCTCTCGGCCAGGACCTTCGCCCCCGGCAGTCGCAGGGCGCCGGGCAGTGCCTTCCACTGCGAGATGTTCAGCCGCGCCTCGGTCGTGGCCGCGAGGGCCAGAATGCCGACCATGAACGAGGCGAAGAACTGCGACCGCGAGGTCCCCACGGCGAGGCACAGGTAGGTTCCTCCCACCAGCGCCACCAGCGTGATGAGCGCAGCCAGATGCCTCGGCTCGGCCAGGTACAGCAGCCCGATGACCGCCAGCGCCCCGGCTGCCGAGCCCAGCAGGTTGGCGCCGTAGACGGCCCCGACGCGGTTCGGCAGGCGCAGGAAGCACAGGCCCACCACCGTCGCTCCGAACAGGAAGGGCACAAACAGCACCAGGTAGTACTCCGCCAGGTAGAGGAACTGCCGCCGCTCGATGGTGATCTCCATGGCGTCGAACGGGATGAGCTGGCTCAGCGCGAAGCACACCGGGCACGCCACCGCGAAGAGCAGCCAGAACAGCCACAGGAAGAAGTCCAGTCGTTGCCGGAAGGCGCGCTGAAGCACTGCGATGAGCGTGCCGCTGGCGCCGAAGCCCAGCAGGGCCACGCTGATGATCATGTAGGCGAAGTGGTGCCACTGGGCGATGGCCAGCACCCGCGTCAGAGCCACCTCGTAGGCGAGGATCGCCAGCGAGACGAAGAACAGACCCACCAGCAGCGGAGTAGCGGCGGCCGACCTCTGGCTGTCTTCGCTGTGAGCGTTCACGTGCGCTGCCGCAGACTTCGGGCCGGGCCGGGGCAACTCCTGCCGGGTACGTTCAGTCAGGTTGTGCCGACTTAGAGCTGGACCGGGGGTTTGAGGAGTCGGCACGGCTGCGCACTCGCACCACCGCCGTGCGGCCGGCACGTCGGCCGCCCCGCGCTAAGTGCGCCCAACCTCTCTAGCAGAGAGGGGCTGGGCCTGCCTGTCGTCAGGCATGGCAGGCAGGGGTGAGGGCTGGCCGTTGACACTGGACGCCCACGGTAGTATCCTACGGCCCAGTTTCGGCCTTCCCGGCGTGGGGGAGGGCCTGGAGACCATGGGGATGGCCCGGCCTGGAGGGCGCGGCAGTCTTGTGCCGCTTGACCTGATCGGGGCGATAGCAACAGCCGCGATGCTCGCTTCTTGCGGCCCTGCCGCTTGGGGCCAGGAGGCGCCCGCGCACAAGCGCGTGACGCTGGAGGTTCGGGGTGACCTGCTGGAGCTGACCACCACCGCCGAGACCGTGGCAGAGGCGCTGGCGGAGTGGGGCTTCGAGCTGGGCGCCTTCGATCGCGTCTTCCCCCCGGCAGAGGCCCTCGTCACCGACGGCGCGTACATAACCTACGAGCCGCGCGGGGAGCTGCCCCCCGATGAGAGGGTGCCCCTGCCCTTCGTGACCACCTTCGAGCTGGAGGAGGGGCTGCCGCTGGGCGCCCGCTGCCTCGTTCAGGAGGGCAGGCCCGGGTCGGCGCGCCTGGTGGGCGACGCCTACGAGGTGCTGGCGGAGCCGCAGGAACGCGCCATCAGCGTCGGCTTGGGGGGCGAGGCCACCGGCACGGGCTACTGGTCGGGGTGCCCGGTCCTGGTCATGAGCGCCACGGCCTACTACCCGGGCCCTGAGGACCTGGGACCCGGGGCCACCGGCTACGCCGCCTCGGGCATCAAGGCGCATTACGGAGTGGTGGCGGTGGATCGAACCGTGATCCCGCTCGGGACGATGCTGTATATCGAGGACTACGGCTACGCCGTGGCCGGCGACGTGGGCGGCGCCATCAAGGGCAACAAGATAGACCTGTGCTTCGATGAGTACGCGGCGGCCGTGCGCTTCGGTCGGCAGACCGTGACCGTCTACGTGCTGGAGTGATGGCGGTGAGCCGGCGCCTGCGGCAGCGCACGGAGGCCCTGCTTCGGCAGCACGGATTGAGGCCGCTGAAGCGCCTGGGGCAGCACTTCCTGGTTGACGAGGGAGTGGGCCGCGACATCGTCGAGGCGGCCGGGATCGGGCCCCAGGACTGTGTGCTGGAGATCGGCCCGGGCGCCGGCGCGCTCACTGAGCTGCTGGCCGCGCGCGCGCGTCGAGTTGTGGCGGTCGAGGTGGACCGCGGGCTGGCGGCCGCCCTGGCGGATCACGCGCAGAGCTGGGGCGTCGAGCTGCTGCACGCCGACTTCCTGGAACTGGACCTGGCCGAGACTTGCGCCGACGGCCGCTGGGTACTGGTGGGCAACTTGCCCTACTACATCACCACCCCTCTCCTGGAGCGCGCGTTCGAGCAGGCCGGGCGCTGGCGGCTGGCCGTGGTGACGGTGCAGGAGGAGGTGGCCGAGAGGCTGCTGGCCGAGCCGGGCAGCCGGCAATACGGCGCGCTGACGCTGTTCGCGCGCTATCACGCCGAGGTCGAGGTGGTGCGGCGCGTGCCGCCGCAGGCGTTCTACCCCTCGCCCGGCGTGCATTCGACCGTGCTGAGGCTGCGCTTTGCGGGCCCTACGGTGGACGCCGACCGCGAGGCCTTGCTGGCGGTCACGCGGGGGGCCTTGGCGCAGCGGCGTAAGACGGTGCTGAACTCGTTGGCCGGTTCGGGCCGGATTGGCCTGGACCGAGAGGACTTGCGCGCGGCCCTGGCCGACGCGGGGATCGAGCCGGGCCGCCGCGGGGAGACGCTGAGCCTGGAGGAGTTCGCGGCGTTGGCGCGGGCGCTGACGGCTAGGTGTGGTCATGACTGGCCCGCACGGGCGCCTGGCCGCGAGGAGAGCCTATCCTGGTCCTGCGGGCGCACGCCAAGCTGAACCTGACGCTGGAGATTCTGGGGCGCAGGCCGGACGGCTATCACGAGTTGCGCAGCGTCATGCAGACCGTGTCGCTGCATGACCTCGTGACCGTCGAGCCCGGCGGCGGGGGCCTGCGGGTCCGCTGCGAAGGCTGGGAGACCCCCCAGGGCGAGGCCAACATTTGCCACCGCGCGGCTTTTGCGGTCCTGGAGCTGCTCGATGCGCCCGACGCGGGCGTCGCCGTTGACATCGAGAAGCGCATCCCGCCCTGCTCGGGCCTGGGCGGGGGGAGCGCCGACGCCGCGGCCGTGATACTGGGCCTGCCGCGAGCGCTGGGCCGGCAGATCACCGACCTGGAGGCGCTCGACGTGGCCGAGGCCGTGGGCGCCGACGTGCCCTTCTTCCTGACCGGCGGCACGGCTGTGGTGACCGGCATCGGGGAGCGCCTGGCGCCCAGCCCCCGGCAGTGCGAGCTGCACTTCGCGCTGGCCAGGCCGGACGCGGGCATCGAGACATCGTGGGCCTACGGGCTGTACGACGACTGGCGGGCGGCTGCGCCCTCCACAATGGGGCGCGGCGCCGCGGCGGCGGTGCAGAAGGCCCTGGAAGCGGGAGACGTGGCCGCCGTGGCCGAGGCCCTGGCCAACGCGTTCTGGCAGCCGCTGAGCAAGGCGCGGCCCGAGCTGGCCGAGCTGAAGCGGGCCATCGAGGCGACCGGCGCCCTCGGTGTGGGCCTGACGGGCAGTGGATCGTGCCTCTTCGGCATCTACGATACGGAGGACGGCGCCAACCGCGCCGCCGCGGATCTGTCAGAACGCGGATACTGGGCGACGTCCGCGGCCGCAGTGGACCGCGGGGTGGCAATCGTGTCGGAGGGCGGCGACCAGCCATTGCGTCTCGGCAGTCGTAGCTTGCGGGAGGGACCATGACGGCAGAGGGGGCCGCAGAGGTGCGCGTGGGCGCGGCCGTTCTGGGCGGCGGGGCGACCAAGGGCGAGCTGCGGGCGGAAAGCGGCTCGGAGCACAAGGCGCTCATCGAAATCGGCGGCAAGTCCATGCTGCGCTGGACCGTCGAGGCGGCCCAGCAGGCCCAGACCATCGGCGAGCTCGCCGTGGTGGTGGCCCCCGGGTCGCCCGTCACCTCGGAGGATGCTCTGGGCGAGCGGATCGTCGAGGCGGCCGAGGACTCGCCCGTGGACAGCATCCTGGCGGGCTTTCGGGCGCTCCGGGGCTGCGACCGCGTGCTGCTGTGGGCGGCCGACACGCCCCTGGCGCAGGCGCCCGCCGTGGACGATTTCGTGCGGCGCGGCCTTGCGACCGGGGCCGATTGCTGCTATCCTATCATCCCGGAAGCAGCCGTTGCCCGCGCATACCCCGGCACGCAGCGCACGTTCGTGAGGCTCAGAGAGGGCCGCTATACCAGCGGCAACATGGCGCTGTTCTCGGGCGATTTCCTGCCGGCGCGCGAGCGACAGGTGCGCGCGGCCTTCGAGGTGCGCAAGAGCCCGCTACGGCTGAGCATGATGTTCGGCCCCATCCTGGCAGTCAGGTTCCTGATGGGGCGCTGCTCGATTGACCAACTGCGGCGGCGCGGCGAACGGGCTCTGGACTGCACCGTGGCCGTCATCGAGCTGGAGGACGCCTCCCTGGCCTTCGACGTGGACAAGGCCAGCGACCTGCGGGCCGTGCGGGAGATAGTTGAGCATACTGACGCCGTTCGGGCGCCGCGTGCCTAGCCGTGCAGCCGACGAGAGCGCCCTTGCCTGCGGCGGAGGGGAGCAGACATGGTGAGGACAGTGCGCGCCAGGATCAAAGAAGGCAAGATCGAGCCACTGGGCAACCTTGAGTTGCCCGAGGGCGCAGAGGTCCGAGTGCTGGTGTGCGGCCCGGCCAACGCAGAGGGAGGCGACTTCCTGCAAGGCACGGCCGGAGCCTGGAAGGGCGTCGTGGACGTCGAGGCCATGCTGCGAGACGTCTACGCGGATCGGTTGATCGGAGAGCGGCCTGAAGCGGAGCTCTAGCTGGTGGCCTATCTCATCGACACAGACTGGGTGGTGCATCACCTGGCCGGCGTCCAGGCAGTTACCAGCCGGTTGGAGTCCTATCGGCAAGCCGGGTTGGCGGTGCCCATTCCGGTGCTGGCGGAGTTGTACGAAGGGGCGTTCTATTCCTCGAATCCCGAGGCCAGTCAGGCCAGATTGGAGGAGTTCCTGGCGGGAGTAGACATCATCCTCGCCGACGAGCAGACGGCACGCATCTTCGCGCGCGAGCGTGGACGCCTCCGTCGCCAGGGGCGGAGGATCGGTGACTTCGACCTACTGATAGCACCTATTGCGCTTCAGCATGACCTGATCTTGCTGTCCAACAACCGGACGCACTTCGAGCGTGTGCCGGGACTTGAGCTCGAATCGGTGGATACGACAGCGCCGAAAACGTAGGGCGCGCGGCCCGACACTCGAGAGCCAGGTGAGGTCAGTGCAGGTCAACACTGGGGCGTAGCCAAGCGGCAAGGCGGCGGACTTTGGATCCGCGATTCGGAGGTTCGAATCCTCCCGCCCCAGCCAGCCAGTTTGCGCGAGGGCGCCGGGCAGGAAGGCCCGGCCCACGCTGATTGCCACCGGAGGACAGACCGATGGAGCAGATCGCACTGGAAGCACAGAGCAGGACTGAGACGGGCACCTCGCACGTGCGGCGCCTGCGGCGGGAGGGGCAGGTGCCCGGCGTGGCCTACGGGCGAGGGCGCAATCCGCTGATCATCTCCTTGGGGGAGCAGGACCTGGCGGGCGCCCTCAAGCACGGGGCCAACGTGCTCATAGACCTGCGCATTGACGGCAAGCAGGACAAGGAGAAGGCGCTGGCCATGATCAAGGAGGTGCAGCGCGACCCGCTCACCGATCGCCCGCTGAACGTGGACCTACAGTGGATCTCGCTGACCGACAAGATCAGCGTGGCCGTCCCCGTGCGCCTGGAGGGCCACGCCGTGGGTGTGGAGGAGGGCGGCGTGGTGGAGCAGGTGCTGCGCGAGGTGCAGGTGCGCTCCCTGCCCACGGAGATCCCCGAGGAGCTGGTGCTGAACGTGGCGGCGCTTCAGATCGGCGACTCGCTGCACGTCAGCGACCTGGCAGTGCCCGAGGGCGCGGAGCTTGAGACCAGCCCCGAGGAGACCGTCGTGGTGGTCACCGTGCCCAAGGTCGTCGAGGAGCCCGAGCTGGAGGAGGAGGAAGTGTTGGCCGAGGGCGAGGAGGCCCCCGCGGAGGGCGAGGAAGAGCCTGCCGAGGCCCCGGCCGAGGGGGCCGAGGGCGAAGGGGAGGGCGGCGAGGAGTCGGGCTAGTCCGGCGGCCTGCCCCTTCCACCGCGCCAGCAGCGCCCAACACGCACCTACCGATCGTGCCCGATGCTCAGCGTCGGGCACGCTCTCGGTTTGTGGTGCAGACGCTCGCCAACGGTGCGCTGGTGCGCGCGCCCCCGGCCGCGAACTAACCAGACCCCGCGCAAGGCGTCGGGGATGCGCCTGCGTCGGCCGCTGGAGGGCGGGCCGCGTGCCGCGGTGCCGAACGGAGTCGCGTTGGGCGGCTCCGTTTTGCCTTGGCGGAGCGGAGGAATCAAGACCGGGGGAGCGAATCGCTCCCTTGCACAGTGCGGCCATCGGTGTGTGAAGAGCGGGAAGCGAGTGCGTCAACGCCATGCCCTTCTGGCCCTTTCGGCGCCGAGAGAAGGTAGCCCGTAAGGTGGTGGTGGGCTTGGGCAATCCGGGCGCTCAGTATGCCGACACCAGGCACAACGTGGGCTACTGGGTGGTGGACGCGCTGGCGGCGGCGCACGACATACCCGTGCGCAGGGATCGGCTGGCCAGCACGGTCGGTGAGGGGGAGATTCACGGGTTGCCCGTCATCCTGGCCAAGCCGCTCACCTACATGAACAACAGCGGGCGCGCCGTGGTCAAGCTGATGGACCATGCAATGGCGGAGCCGGAGAGCGTGCTGGTCATCTGCGACGACTTCAACCTGGAGCTGGGCAAGATACGCCTGCGCCGGGGCGGGAGCAGCGGCGGGCATCGGGGCTTGCAGGACATCATCGAGATGATCGGCAGCCAGGACTTCCCGCGGCTGCGCTTCGGCATTGGGCAGCCGCCGGGCAACGTGGACGCCTACGAGCACGTGCTGTCGCCCTTCAAGCCGGCGGAGCTGAAGGTGGTCGAGGACCGCATCATCGAGGCTGCCCAGGCGGCGACGATGGCGCTGACCAAAGGCGTGGAAGAGGCCATGAATGCCTTCAACTGAGCCCCCGACGGTGACGCTGGCCCGCGGCGGCGAGCGCCGTGGCATGAGCTGCTGGGGCAAAGGCGCGATCGGCTGCGGCGTGCTGGCGCTGCTGTTGCTGGCCGCGGTGATCTACCTGGTCAGCCAGTTGAACTACGTCCCTCCACATGCGCGAGCTGGTGAGTCCACGGGGGACGCGGCGAAGGTGGAGCGCGTGGAGGACCAGCTGGAGGCGGCCAGGTCGAGGGCGGCAGCGGGCATCGCCAGCGAGGTGATCATCCAGGTCACCGAGGCGGACGTCAACGCGTATTTCCGCCAGCACGCGGGCGACATGGGGCAGGAGGGCCTGCGCGACCCGCGCGTGCGCTTCCTGGAGGGCGTCATAGAGGTGGGTGGGTTCGCACAGCGGGCGGGGCGCGAGATCTACGTGACCATAACGGCGCGGCCGTCGGTCACCGCGGAGGGGCGGGTGCGCGTGGAGATACTCGACATCCGCGCGGGGAGGCTGTCCCTGCCGCGCTCGGTGGCGCAGCAGGCGCAGCGGGAGCTGGAGGAGGCGCTGTCCGGCGGCGAGATGGAGCAGATGCAGGTCGAGTCCGTGCAGGCGCGGACGGGCGAGCTGACCATCACCGGCCGGGTGACGCCGAGGCGGTAGGCGGTGCGGGCGCCGAAAACGGGTATACCGGCTATGAACATCCGGGCCGTGGGGCGCGTTTCTAGGGTAAAGGCCACAAGGTGAGGCGAATGCGCAGACAGGCGATGCTGGTCTGGGTGGCGGTGCTGGCGGCCG
>JBHIEF010000167.1:0-9507 GCA_046760465.1 Armatimonadota bacterium
TTCTGCCTGCAAGGCCGGCAGGCGGAGCAGGCCGTCCGGTGGGCGGCATGTTATCAAATCGTCGCCACCGTGTCAAGTCACACGGACGTTGCGATTGGCAAGTGGGGGGGGCAGGTGTCGAGTAGCGCCACTACATCCGCGACTTGGGGGGATGGCGGCGGTCATGCTCCTCCTCCTGCTCTTGCAGAAGGGTCAGGAACCGCCGCAGCCGGCGAATGAAGACGGCGATCAGGGCCAGGGGAACCACGGCGTAGATGACGGTGTCGTAGACCGGACTGCCCACCAGGGCCACCAGCAGGTCGCAGGCGCGGCTCGGGGCCGACGGGTGATATACCATCATCAACAGCTTCGGCCACCAGAGCAGAATGCCGACGATCATGACCGCCCACTCGATGCGCTCGCCTACCGGCATGCGCTCATCTTCGGGCGGCTGCTGGAAGGGCAGCATTGGCTCCTCGGGGGGACATCAGATGCCCACGTCGTCGCTCGGCTCCAGGGACCGCATGGCCAGCATGGCCTCGGCCACGGTCACCCGCAGGCAGTCGTAGAGGCCCAGGTCATCGAGGTTGGCCGTCCCGTCCATGGCGGCGGCATTGACGCCCTCCACTATGGTCTTCTCCCCGGCCAGGTCAGAGGGCGGGGCCAGACGGCTGGGGTGGGCCTCGCGGAAGCCCACCAGCCGCCGCCGCAGGGCGTCGGCCTCGTCTCGCAGCAGCAGCACGGCGCGCTCGTTGACCGTGGGACGCCGGTAGCGCAGCCGGTCCAGTACCGTTTCCGCGCGCGGCGGGATGAGATACCCCAGGTCCACCAGGTGGGCCTCCACGGCCTGGCGGACGTCGGCGTACACGCCGGCGCGCTGCCAGAAGGCGGATTCGCGCCGCAGCCGCTCGATGGCCGACTCGATGAGCTCGTCCACGGGCACGTCGGCGTCCACCTCTTCGCCCTTGCGGCGTTGGCGGCCGGCGCGCTCGCGGAAGACGTCGGAGAGCTTGTCGAAGATGGGCCCGCGGGGGAAGCTCCCCACCCGCGTGCCGTGCAAGGTCCAGTTCTTCTGCGGGAAGGGGGGCATGAGGGTGGGGGTGCCGGGCTCGATGCGGAGCTCGATGCACCCAGCGGCGGCCAGCTCCACCAGCGCGGAGAAGACGATCTGCTCGGCGGTGTCGCGGGTGTCCAGCTCCGTTCCATCCAGGGGGGCGAAGGTGCGCTTGCGCTCGGGCAGCGGCCCCTCCCCCTCGCGCTCCCGGGCGAACTCGTGAGCGAACAGGTACAGTAGGCAGTCGGCGGGGGCCGGGCCGGAGGGCTCCACCGGCAGCGGAGTCACGCCCTCCTCGGAGTCGCGAACTACCTCGACCTCGATGTCGTCGGCGAACGAAGCGTCCAGCGCCCGCAGGCCTCGATAGAGGCCATAGATGACGGCCGAGCCCACCAGGAACACGCCGACGACCACTATGACGATGGTTATCGGGTCCAAGAGCGGCTCTCCTCAGCCCACGCGTACACGTTGTGGTTATGGATGGACTCGAAGGCCTCGCACTCCACCTGGAACCAGGTCACATCATCTACCCCGCGCAGTGCGGCGACGGTGTCACGGACCACGTCCTCCACGAACTTGGGGTTGCCGAAGGCGCGCTCGGTGACCCACTTCTCGTCCTCGCGCCGCAGCAGCGGGAACACCTGGCAGCTTCCCTGCTGCTCCAGCAGGGGCACCAGGTCCTCGATCCAGAGGATGAGGTCATCCCTGGTGCGCACGCGCACGCCGATCTGGGCCCTCTGCCCGTGGGCCCCGACCTCCGAGATCTCCTTGGCGCAGGGGCACACCGTGGTCACCGGGACCAGCACGCCGAGAGTGAACTGGTAGCCGTCCTGGCCGAGCCGGCCGTAGAAGGTACAGTCATAGTCCATCTCACAGGGCGTGCGGCTGACCGGCGCGTGCTTCTCCAGGAAGTACTTGAAGCACATGGCCATCTCGGCGCGCCTGGCCTGGAGGCTGTCGCGCACCTGCTGGAGGATCTGCTCCATCTCCAGCTTGGAGATGCGCTTGTCGCGCCACCGATTCAGCACGCGCACCAGGCGACTCATGTGCGTGCCCCGCCAGTCGTGCGGCAGGTCCACGGCCATGTCAATGCTGGCCAGCACCTGCACCTGGCCGCCGGCCTTGGTGCGGATGAAGGCCGGCAGGTGCACCTGGCGAATGCCCACCCGCTGAATGCCGATGCCCCGTGAGTCGCGCTGGGCGGCTACGTCAGCCAGTTCCTCAGACATCCTCCACCTCCTCCCACTGCCCCGACCGGGCCGAGTCCAGCGTTGCCTGCATGACTGCCTGGGTGCGCGCGCCCTCGATCAGGTCGGGGTCTCCCGGCTCGCCGGCGGCGACGTGGGTCAGGAAGCTGTGCAGGCTGGCGATGTGGAACCGAATCCACCCGACGGGGAGCTTGGGCGAGGGCAGCGCCGAGGGCTCCGGATAGCGCTGCACCGTCTCGACGCGCTTGAAGCCGCGCCCCTCGGCGGCCTCGGACTGGTCGTAGACCTCGAGGTAATTGGGCTGCATCAAGTTGAAGCGGAGCGCGCCCCGTTCGCCGTAGACCTCGAAGACCATGTCGTCGTTGGTCCCGGTGGCGTAGCGCGAGGCCTCGATGATGCCCACGCCGCCCTGCGCCAGACGGGCCCGGATGAGGCAGTAGTCGTCCACCTGCACGGGCGCCTTCTGGGCGACACCGGCCGCGATCGGGCGCTCGGTGATGAAGGTCTCGGTGTGAGCGTTGACGGCGGCGAGGTCCCCCAGCAGGTGGCGCGTCAGGTCAATGACGTGCGAGCCGAGGTCGGCCAGCGCGCCGGCGCCGCCGCGCTCCTCGGTGAGCCGCCAACTCAGCGGGCGGTCGGGGTCTGAGTAGCCGCAGTGCAGGTAGGCCACGCGGAAGTGGTAGATGCGCCCCAGGAAGCCCTCTGCGGCCAGCTCCTTGGCGCGCATGATGGCGGGGATGAAGCGCATGTGGAAGGTCATCTGCTGCGTGACCTCCGACCGGCGTGCGGCCGCCGCGATCTCCCGGGCCTCGGACAGGTTCAGCGCCAGCGGCTTGTCGCAGTAGACGTGCTTGCCCGCCGCCAGGGCCGCCAGCACCACCGGCTTGTGCAGATCATTGGGCGTGCACACGTTGACGATGTGCACGTCGTCGCGCGCGATGAGCTCGCGGAAGTCCGTGGTGCAGACCTGGAAGCCGCCCTGCTGCTTCGCCTTGGCGGCCGTCTCCTCGCGCGAGGTGCAAACGCCCACCAACCGACACGCCGGCGGCGGCGGATCGTAGAACAGCGGCATGCTGCGGTAGGCATGCGCGTGTACCTTGCCGATGAAGCCGAAGCCGATGATGGCAACGCCCAGCTCTTCCATTCCGCTCACGCACCTGCGAGGTGTGGGGTGCTGTTCGTGGCCCTGGGCCGAAGTCCTGCCTACGCGAGTCGAGGCCCGCTGCGGGGTCTGCTACCGCACGGTAGCACCGATAGCCAGGCGGAAGGGTTTGCTGCGCCAGTCGGATATCTTGGAGGTCTTCTGCACGTCCACTCCGCTGCGGAACAGGAGTTGGCCTCCGGGAGCGGCCAGCACGGCGGTGACGCCGCCCTCGGCGGAGCTGGCGAAGCCGAGCACGTCGCCGCTCTCCACGTTGGCGATGTGGCAGGGGAAGGCGTTCCAGCCCGGCCTGACCCGGCGCCACTCGGACTGGCCGACCAACGCGAGGCGATCCCCGTCGCGCCGGAAGGCCTTGAGGCGGTAGGAGCGCCGGCTGTTGTCCGAGCCAATGGCCAGCCGCCACTCCGTAATGGTCCCCTCGCGGGGCAGGACGGCGCCCAGGTCTACGGCCGTGTACTGCTGGGCGCCGCTGAAGGTGTGCTCGGCCGCCCACCCGCCGACCAGGAAGCGCCGGTCGTAGGCGCGCACCAATCCCAGGCCGGGGAGGCCGGCGATGATGTCGTCGCGCCCGTCGCCGCCCAGGTCGGCCAGGGAGGGGGCCATGACGCCGCCGATGATCTTGCCCATGGCCGAGGTGGAGGGGTCGGCCGCCAGCTCCGGCTTGGGGTACTCCCCTGGGCGGGTGCGGGAGCGGAAGAGGTAGACGGAGCCGTCGGCAGAGGAGAACAGGAGAGCCCGATCGTTCTCGCCGTCCCAGTTGGTGATGCCCACTATGCCCAAGCCCAAGACGCCAGCTTCGCGCAGGGACTCGGCCGGGAAGGAGACGGGCACCACCGCCTGGAGGCGTGCGCCCTTGAAGAAGCGGGGCTCCTGGCGGCGGTGTTTGGCGATGTTCTCATAGTAGACGACGCCGCCCTTGGTCACGCGGGGGATGAGGTCGCGCCCGGCCGAGCCCAGGTCGGGCGCGGCCCCGACGAATAGGTCCAGGTCGGCATCCTCGTTCCAGTCGTACATCAACAGGCTGAGGGGCGGCTGCTGCCGAATGGGCGCGCCCATCATGGTGAGCGCCCTGGCGGGCTCCAGCGTCCGCTCCCGGTAGCGCGCTTCCGTGCGGCACAGGTAGACGGCGCCGTCGGCCCCGCCCACCAGCAGGTCCATGTCGCCGTCCGCCTCCCAGTCCACGAGGCAGGGCTGCACATACTGGTCGCCCCTGGCTGCGGGCAGGCCCTGCGTCTCCACCGGCACGCCCGGCTCGAAGCTGGTGGCCCCGGCCGCGCGCCCCCGAAACAGGCTGAGGCTGCCGCCATCGCCGCCGGCCATCAGGTCGGGGAGGCCATCGCCGTCCCAGTCGGCCAACACCGGCGCGGCCAGGCTGCCCACGTCTATGGGGGCCTCACGCTGCGTCAGCCAGTCGCCCGGCGTCAGCGCCAACTGCTCCCCCACGGCGAACATCCGGACGGTGCCGGCACGCGTGCCGACGAGGATGTCGGGGCCGCCGTCGCCGTCCATGTCGCCCACGGCGGGCGAATAGCCCGTGCGCCAGGAGACGCCGCCGGCGGGAGCGGCGTCCATCCCCGACACCGGCACGGGCCGCAGGAGCGTGTCCCGCTCGGGGCCGGCCTTGCGGAACATCAGCAGCGCGCCCGCCTCGTTGCCCACCACCAGAACGGGGCCGTCGCCGTCGGCCAGCACGGCGCAGCGGGCCCGCGAGCCGACGTCCAGGCGGCCGCTGGCCAGAACGAAGAAGACCGGCGGCTCCAGACGGGGCGCGTCCGCCTGGCCGGTGTTGACGGACAGGAGCACGTGCCCCTTGGTGTCGCCGATGAGCAGGTCGAAGAGCCCGTCTGCGTTCCAGTCGAAGGCCCGCGCGGCAGAGCCCGCGTCCGGCAGCAGTAGGTCGCCTTCGGCGTCCAGTACCACCTCGGCGGCGGCCAGCGTCGGCGTCCGCGAGGCGCTGGCCGGGTACAGGTAGAGGGCGCCCCCGGTGCTGACCAGCAGGTCGAGCTGACCGTCACCGTCCCAGTCCACCAGCTCGGGACATGCCTCCAGCTCGGCACTGGGCCGCAGCGAGGGCGCGTCGGGCACGAGCAGGAGCTCCGCCGGCGCGAACAGCGCTCTGCCGCCGGCGCCCTGGTTGCGGAAGTAGAGCACGTCGCCGCAGCCGGTGCCGGCGAAGAGGTCCAGGTCGCCGTCGCCGTCCCAGTCCGCCGCCGACAGGTTGGCAGAGCTGCCCGTGGTGAGTGGGCCGAGGCGCTGTGTGAGCAGGGGCGCTTGCGGGGAAGGCTGAGCTACGGAGGCCAACAGCTCGCCCAGGCTCTCGGCGTGGGCGGGGCCGATGCTGCAAGAGAGAACGACCGCGACGAGACTGACCCGCCCGATCATGCCGGGTTCCCCTGAGCTCCCATCATGGCCATGAGCTCGGAGGCCAGGCGCTGCGCGAACTCGGGGTCGTTGATGTGCTGGTCGAGCTCGACGACTTCCACGTCCTCGCCCACGCAGCTCTTGATGCAGTCGTAAAGCGCCCGGCGCGCCTCGGGATCGTCGAAGGGCTGACCCTCATTGTCCAGGGCCGACACACCGCGCATGGGCAGGACCACCTTGGTGGGGCCCTGGGCGGCCTTCAGCTTCTCGCCGATGATGGCGCCCAGCTTCTCGTTCTCCTGCTGGGTGGTGCGCATGAGCGTGACGTTCTCGTTGTGCTTGTAGAGGTTGCGCGACTGGAACTGCTCTGGGACGGTGTCCATGGCCCAGAAGTTGACCATATCCAGCGCGCCGGGGGCAATCACCTGCGGCACGCCCATCTCGCCGGCCGCGGTCAGGCGGTCGGGCCCCGCCGACAGCACGCCTCCCACCAACTCGTCGGCCAGCTCAGTCGTGGTGACGTCCAGGACCCCGGCGATCCGGCCGTCCCGCACCAGCTCCTCCATGGCCTGGCCGCCCGTGCCCACGGCATGGAAGACGAGGGTCTCGTAGCCGGCCTCCTCCAGAATCTCGCGGGCGCGCATCACGCAGGGCGTGGTCACACCGAACATGGTGATGCCGATCAGGGGCTTGTCCTCGGCAGCCGGGCGCTCCGCCTGCGCGCGCACCATGCCGCAGATGGCTCCGGCGGCGTTGTCGAGCACGTCGCGCAGGACGCGGTTGACGCCCAGGATGTCCACGACCGAGTGCATCATGGTGACGTCGCGGGTGCCCACATAGGGGCGTACGTCGCCGGAGGCGAGGGTGGAGACGATGAGCTTGGGCACGCCGAAGGGGAGTCCAGCCACGGCGGAGGCGCCCAGCAGCGTGCCGGCCGAGCCGCCGATGCCGATGGCGCCGCCTACCTCGCCCTGGGCCCACAGGCGGCGCATGACCTCCGCCACGCCCTCCACCATCACGGCCATGGCGGCGCCGCGATCGCCCCGCTCGCGGAGCTGGGCCAGGTCTCCCCCACCGGCCTGGGCCACATCGGCGGCCGTCACGTCCGGCGGGAAGGCGGGATCGCCCATGACGCCGCAGTCAATGACGACGGGCTCTGCGCCCTGACGCCTTATCGCCTCGATGAGGTACCGAATCTCGCTGCCTTTGGTGTCCAGGGTGCCGATGACGGCGATCTTGCCTGGCACGGTCTCGCCCCCGTTGCGCCCGCGGCCGCGGCGCTCGTGACGCCCCAACCCGTTCCACAGCCTCTATTGCCGCGCTACGAGGGCTAGGAAGCCGCTTCCAGTCGGTGTTTCGGCAGCTTAGCTGCCGAAACACGAACATGACCTCTGCAAGAAAGCACTGGGAAGCCGCTTCCGACCCTGGTGTTCTTCGCCTCCGCTCGCTGCAAGTCCTCCGCGTTCGATGTGGCCCGAACTTGGAGGGGTCTGCGCCGTGAGGTGGTAGAATAGCGGGCGGGCCCAGCGATGCCTATAGACCTCCACATTCACTCCACGGCCTCCGATGGCACCGAGGACCCGGCCGAGATCGTGCGCGCGGCGGCGCAAATGGGCTTGAGCGCCATCGCGGTCGTGGATCACGACACCATGGCGGGCGTGCCGGCGGCACTGGACGCGGCGCAGCAGCTGCCGCTGGAAGTCATCCCGGCCGTGGAGATCAACACCGACTACCAGGGAACGGACGTGCACATCCTGGGGTATCACCTCGACCCCGAGGATGAGCCGTTGGAGGCGTTGCTGGCCGCCGTGAGGGAGAAGCGGCTGGGACGTGCGGCTGAGATCGTGCGACGGCTCAAGACGCTGGGGCTCGAGCTTGAGATGGCAGACGTGCTGCAAGTGGCCGGCGAGGCGGCCGTTGCGCGTCCGCATGTGGCCGCCGTGCTGCACCAGATGGGGGTCTGCTCCTCGCCGCAGGAGGCCTTCGACCGCTTCATCGGCCGGGACCGGCCCGCCTACGTGCCCCGCTACCGCCTGACGCCCCAGCAGGCCATCGAGGCAATTGCAGCCGCCGGAGGAGTGCCCGTCCTGGGCCACCCCGGCCTGATGAATAGAGACCGCGTGATCGCCCAGCTACTGCCCCTGGGCTTGCGCGGCCTGGAGGCCTATCACGTTCACCACAGCCCGTCCGCCACGGCCAAGTACGTGGCCATGGCTGAGAAGCTGGACCTCGTAATCACCGGCGGAACCGACTCGCATGGCCCCAAGGGGACTCGACCGGTGGAGATAGGGGCAGTGCACGTGCCCGACGAGCTGCTGGGGCCGCTGGCCGCTGCGGCCGAGGAGATGCGCGCCGCGGGTGCGTGATGGCGCGTTGCTGAGCCAGGGGCCTCCATGCTATAATCGCCGGGTGGCAGCGAGCAGAGCTTGCCGAGCCAGCCATGAACGCCCGACGCGATCGAGCCTACTTCAAGCTGCGCTCCGCCATCCAGGCGGTGAAGGCCGGCAACCTCGGCCACGCGCGGCGGCGGCTGTGCGAAGCCCTGGACATGGACCACGAGTTCGGCGAGGCGCGCCTCTGGCTGGGGCACCTGGCCGAGCGCGAGAGCGACCTGGCCACGGCGCTGCGTCATTACCAACTGGGGCTGACCTTTGACCCCGCCGACGCGGGGCTGCTGGAGGCGGCCCAGCGGGTGCAGGCGGCGATGGCCTACGGAGATACCCGGAGCCAGCGCGAGCGGCGCGAAGCTCGGCGGCGAATGACCGGCAACCTCATCTTCGCACTGCTGGTGCCCCCGGCGGGCTTCCTGATGGGCGGCTGGGAGATCGCCATGGCACGCACTGACGAGTGGCGCAAACTGGGCACCAACACGGTGCTGTTCTCCTTGGTGGGCGGCGCCTGCTACGTCCTGATCATCATGTTCGCCCTCTTGGTCATGGCCGCAGAGCAGTAGGGATTCGGTCCACAGGAGGCCTCCGAGGAGGTATCGGCACATGGACCTCGAAGTGACGCAACCGGATACGCCCCAAGGCGTGGCCATCGTTCAGTTCTCCGGCGAGATGGACATCGGCGAGCTGGGCGTGGACCAGCTTCGCCAGGCCTTCGACCAACTGGTGGACGGCGGGGTGCGCAACGTGGTCCTGGACTTGAGCGAGGCCACCTACATCGTCAGCCGGGGCTTCGGGCAGATGCTGGTGGCGCTGGCACGCCTGCGCACTCGCGGGGGCGACCTGCGCATAGCGGGGGCGCACGGTTCGGTGCTGGCCGCCGCGGACATGGTGGGGCTGAACAGCATCATCCGGTTCTACCCGACCAGGGAAGAGGCCATAGGCAGCTTCGAGGGAGCGGAGGCCTAGCGGCCGAGGCACCCATCCCGCCAAGGTGGATGCGCCCATGAGTGCCAAGACCGTGCTGGTAGTTGACGACGAGGCGCCCGTCCGTATGGCCGCCGCCGAGGCGCTGGAGCGGGCGGGCTTTCAGGTGCTACAGGCGGCCGACGGCAAGGAGGCCCTGGAGCGGGTGGCAGAGGGCGGCTGCGACCTGGTGGTGCTGGACGTCATCATGCCGGAGGTGGGCGGCTGGGACGTGCTGCGCGCCCTGCGCAAGGACGAGGCCACGCAGGAACTACCCGTCATCATGATGACCATCCTGGACAGCGACGAGTCCGTAACCACCGGCTGGCGCATGGGCGCCGACTACTACCTCACCAAGCCCTTCTCGGCCCGGGACCTGGTGGACATCGT
>JBHIEF010000168.1:0-9475 GCA_046760465.1 Armatimonadota bacterium
GGTTGGGGGAGCACATGCCGACAGACTCCTGCGACTGCGCGAGACTGGGACTTTGGAGTTCGTGGCTTGGCTAAGCGGCTGTGCCATGCGGCCCAGGCAGGCCGGTCTAAAGAACCTCGACCCGTACGTTCTGTGCGACTACGTTCTTCAGTTCGTGGCGCTCGCCCGTCAACTCCTGCGCCAGCACTTCCGCCCCGGCACCAGTGCGCTTGTCCGCCTGGAGTTGCACCACGCGCGCGAGTGGCGCCTGCCGAGGGGCCGGACTACCAGCGACGACCTCGCGTTCGGATTGGACCGGTGGGGCGCGTGCAAACGCGACGAGTACGGCACGCCCGAACTCCGGATCACGGCCGCGACGGATCCAGACCTGGCGGCGCGTGATCTGACGCGGGAGCTATATCGAGCCTTCGGCCTCGGGTGGCAAGACGTCTTCTACTACGACGACGATGGCCACCTGCGTCCTTGGGAACAGATCTGTTGAGCTGAGGAAGGAACCCGCCTCCTCACCACCGAACTCACCTCGCGGCCGCAAGCAGCCGCACGCGCCCCCGTTGAGCACTCAACAGGAGGCCGCTCTCATGCCCATCGTTGACCGCGAGACAGGCGAGGAGACAGCCCTGGGCGTTGATGAGCTGGTGGAGGCCGCGCGCGAGCTGCGCGCCTATAACGTCACCGCCATCCACGCCGCCGGCTCTGGGCACCCCGGCGGAACGCTGTCCATCATGGACATCGCCGCGGCGTTGTATCTGAACGTGATGCGACACGCCCCCAAGAGCCCCTACTGGGACGAGCGAGATAGGATCTTCTGGTCGGCCGGGCACAAGGCCCCGGCCCTCTACGTGTGCCTGGCCAGGGCGGGCTACTGCCGCATGGAAGACGTAATGACCCTGCGGCGGCTGCACAGCCCCTTCCAGGGGCACCCGCATTGGCTCAAGCTCCCGGGCGTCGAGTTCTCCAGCGGCTCGCTGGGGCAGGGGCTGGGCGTGGCTGTGGGGCACGCCTTCGCGGCCAAGCTGGACGAGCGCGACTTCCGCGTGTACTGCATCACCGGCGACGGGGAGCACGACGAGGGCAGCATCTGGGAAGCCGTGATGAGCGCCAGCCATCACAACCTCGACAACCTGTGCAGCATCGTGGACAAGAACGCCCTCCAGATAGACGGCTTCACCCGCGAGGTCATGAACATAGACCCGCTGCCGGACAAGTACGTGGCCTTCGGCTGGCACGTGATCGAGATTGACGGGCACAACATGCAGGAGATCCTGGACGCCTTCGCCGAGGCGCAGACCGTCAAGGGGAAGCCGACCGTCATCATCGCCCATACCATCAAGGGCAAGTCCGTCAGCTTCATGGAGAACAAGGCCGAGTGGCACGGCGTGGCCACCAGCACGCGCGAGCAGCTCGACCAGGCCCTGGCCGACATCGGCGCGCCGGGCTTCACCAAGCAGCGGGTGGACGAGCTGCTGGCCATAGGTCGCAAGTACGGCGAGGAGCAGGCCCAGAAGGTGGCGGCCACCGTGCCCAGCTTCAGCCGGGACTACTGGTGGAACAGCGGCGAGACCATGCAGGTCGAGATGGACGCGACCCGCAACGGTTTTGGGCGCGCGCTGGAGCGCATCGGCGACGACCCACGGCTGCTGCCTATACACGCCGACATCAGCGGCTCCATCCGCATCACCGCCTTCGAGGAGGAGCACCCCGAGCGGGAGCCGCGCGTGTGCAGCGTGGGTATCCAGGAGCAGAACATGATGTCGGTGGCCGGGGGCATGAGCCGACTGGGCAAGATCCCGGTCACCGGAACCTACGGCGTCTTCGCCACCGGCCGCTGCTGGGACCAGATCCGCACCACCATCTGCTACGGGGAGCTCAACGTCAAGATCGCCGGCGCCCACGGCGGCATCTCGGTGGGCCCCGACGGGGCCACGCACCAGTCGCTGGAAGAGATCTCGGTGATGAGCATTCTGCCCAACATGCACGTCTCCGTGCCCTGCGACGCCGTGGAGACCGAACGGGCGGTGGAGCACAGCCTGCTGCACATCGAGGGGCCCGCCTACGTGCGCTTCGCCCGCGAGGCCACGCCGGTGGCTACCACCATGGACTCTCCCTTCGAGTATGGAGTGGCCAACGTGATCCGCTACCGCGGCGAGCAGCCCAAGTTCGTGGACGCCTTCGAGCAGAAGCTCTCCACTGACTACGAGTCCGAGGGCGAGGACCTGGCCATCATCGCCTGTGGGCCGATGGTGCCGGAGGCCATGCGCGCGGCCTGGATCCTGAAGGAGGACAAGGGGCTGGAGACGCGGGTGCTCGACGTCCACACCATCAAGCCCATTGACCGGAAGGCCATCGTGGCGGCGGCCGTGGACACGGGCATCGTGATTACGGCAGAGGAGCATCAGGTGGGGGGCTTTGGCAACATCGTAGCGGGCGTGATTGCGCAGGAGAAGCCGTACGAGGCCCCGCTGCTGCTGGACATGGTGGGCGTGCAGGATACGTTCGGCGAGTCGGGCGAGCCTTGGGAGCTGATGCAGGCCTTCGGCCTGACTGCCGAGCACATCGCCGAGAAGGCCCTCGCCCTCCACGACAAGAAGGGCGCCTAGCGCCGCGGCAAACCCCATGCAGCCGTTCTACCCGGTCGAGCACACCGCCGACGTCGCCATCGTGGCCCAGGGGCGGGACATGCAAGAGCTGTGCCGGCACGCGGCCCTGGGCATGTTCTGGGCCATGGCCGAGGTCGAGCACCTCTCCCCCACCGCAGAGCGCATGGTCGAGGCCGCTGGCGAGACGCCTGAGCAACTCCTGATGGACCTGCTGCGGGAGCTGCACTTCCTCTACGAGGTCGAGCTTTTGCTCTTCACCGACCTGGAAATCACCGAGTTCGGCGACGATCGCCTCAAGGCCGTGACCAAGTGCGCGCCCATCGAGGGCAACGAGGAGCACGTGAAGAGCGAGATCAAGGCCGTCACGTACCACGGCCTGGAGATAGAGGAAGAGGGCGGGGTCCTGCGGGCGCAGGTTGTGTTTGACATCTAGGAGCAGGCTGTGAGCCCTGAGAGCCCCCCTGTCATTCTGAGCCCTGCGGCTCGACGCCTTGCCAAGCCGCAGGCGAAGAACCTCGTCAGAGCCACGTGGCCGCCGCGAGATTCTTCACTCCGCTACGCTTCGTTCAGAATGACGCGGGGGCAACCAACAACGAGTCGCGGCGAGACTCTTCAGGCAGCTCAGGGCAGGCGCCGCTCCCACAAGCGAGGGAGATGGTCGGCCTACGACGCCGCTTCCTCCGCCGGCTCCCACTGAGCAACGGCGTCGGCGTTCTCGGCCGCCTTGCGCAGGCCGTTGGCTACCTGGCTGAGGTACTTGTCGGCGTCGCCGCACAGCCCGCCGCCGAAGATCATCAGCTCGTGCTCGCGGGCCCACTTCTCGGCCACGGGGCAGTCGCCCTCACTGTAGGTGACCATGCGGCTGGCATGGCCGCACGTCCACGGGCAGCCCCGGCCGTAGAAGTAATGGTCCTGAAACCTCGCCCGCAGGTGCAGCGGCGTGTAGACATAGCTGTAGAGCCCGCACCCCTCGGCGTTGGCCGCCTGCACGAACTTCTCCCGCGGCAGGCCGCCCAGCTCGTCAGCGTCGTAGCGAATGGGCACCATGTGGTAGGTGTGAAAGCTCCCCTCGGGCGCGCGCAGCACCTGCACGCCGGGGATGTCGTCCACCAGCTCGGCGAAGCGCAGTACGTTCTGGTTGCGGAACCGGTTGCGCTCGTCCAGCAGCCCCAGGCGGTTCTTGACCAGCGCGGCCGCCAGCGGGTGGATGCGGTAGTTCCAGCCGGTGCTGTCCACGTAGCGCCGCCAGCCCTCGTCGGCCACCTGGGTCTGCTGCCGGGCGGGGTGCATGCCCATGAGCACGGCGTGCTGGTAGAAGTCCTCAACGTCGGTGACCATGGCGCCGCCCTCGATGCCGGGGATGTGCTTGCTGGCCTGGAAGGAGAAGCAGCCCATGTGGCCGATGCTGCCCACCTTCCTGCCCTTGTACATGGCGCCGTGGGCCTGGGCGCAGTCCTCGATGACGATCAGATCGTGCTCCTCGGCGATCTGCATGATGGCGTCCATGTCAGCCGGGACGCCGTAGATGTGGACCACCACGATGGCCCTGGTGCGGTCGGTGAGGCACGCCCGGACGCTCTCGGGGTCGAGGTTGAGGGTGGCTTCCTCGATGTCGGCGAAGACGGGGATGGCGTTGGCGTGGAGGATGCAGGCCACAGTGGCGCCCCAGGTGTAGGGGCTGGTGATGACCTCGTCGCCGGGCTCCACGCCGCTGACGGCCACGGCCAGGTGCAGGGCCGCAGTGCCGGCGTTGGTGCTGATGCAGTGCTGGGTGCCGTGGTATTCGGCGAAGGCCTGCTCCAAAGCAGCGATGGCGCCGCCGGCCTCGATCACGTCGCGGCCGGTGCCGCGGAGGGTGTCAATGACGACCGACTCGTCCTCCGGGGTAAGCACCGGCCAGGGAGGAACGGTCGCAGTTACCGCCTTGGGGCCGCCGAACAGGGCAAGAGCACTCTTCAACGGTCGCACCTCTTTCCGGCTGTCGCCGTGTATGCGGCAAGCGGAGCCGCCAGCCCTCTTCACCGCTTCGAGGCGCTTGTCCTCCTGCCGCCCTGCTGGCGTTCGCGCCGACTGAACTCGCAGCCGCAGTAGTCCTGCCGGTACAGGCTGTGCTGTTTGCTCAGGCGGAGGCTCTGTTGGAAGCCGCCCTCTTTCTTGAAGTCGGCCGACAGGAAGCGCAGGCCGAACTGGCGGCAGATGGCGTCGCCGATGGGATTGATGACATCGGCCCGTTTGTGCGGACTCACCGTCAGCGTCGTCGCCAGCCACTCGAAGCCGTGCTCGCGGGCGTGTTCGGCGGCCCGGCGGAGCCGCATATCGTAGCAGATCCGGCAGCGCCGTCCGCCCTCGGGTTCGTCCTCCAGGCCGCTCACCGCCTCGCGCCAGGCCTCTGGCTCGTATTCCCCGTCTACGAGAGGCAGGCCTGCCTCTGCGGCCAGTCGGTGCATCTCGCCGCGCCGCTTCTCGTACTCCTGCTGGGGCTGGATGTTGGGGTCGTAGAAGTAGCCGGTGACCTCGAACTCCGCCTTGAGCTTCTCGAAGGCCCAGGTGGCGCAGGGCGCGCAGCAGATGTGGAGCAGGAGCTTGGGCTTTTGGGTCCGGGCCGGCATACCTCGGTGAGGTTCGACCTGGCGGGGGCGGGTCCTGCCGGCGATGCGGGATGCGGGGTGGGGTACGCGTGGTTGAGCGCTCGGCCAGGTGCGAGGCGGCCCCCCAAGTCTGTCATTCTGAGCCGCAGGCGAAGAATCTCGACGTGCACGGTCGGCCACGGCGAGATCCTTCACTCCGCTTCGCTCCGTTCAGGATGACAGGGGAGGCTCGCCGTCGGTGGGAATGCAGGTCAACGGCGGGCGCGTTTCACCGCCGGCCGTACCTGCGCGCGGCCTCGAAGAAGAGGCGGTGGTTCTCGAGGCTGCGTTGGGTCAGAGCCTGGATGGGGCCCGCCGTGGGCAGCAGCACATAGCCCGTCTCGGCGCCATCGCGACAGGCCTCGGCAATGCGCTGTTCCAGCACGTGCGGCTCGTCGTACTCGATGTGGCGAAACTCGATGTAGCCCATCAGGCAGATGTCCCCGCCCACGCGGCGCTTCAGCTCTTTCAGCGTGACGTCGCCGTCGGGCGGAGGCTCCAGCGGCTCCAGCAGGTGGGGCTGCATCTCGGCGATCATGTCCAGGATGCCGCCCAGCCGACCGTGGCAATGGACGCAGGCGAAGTTGTCGCTGGCGCGGATGATCTCGATCAGCCGCCGGTCGAAGTCCAGGCAGAAGTCGCGGAAGAGCCTGGGCGAGGCCAGTGGCTCGCCCAGGTACTCGGGGCCGGCGATGCGGAACACGGTCTCGTGGCAATACTCGGCGAGCCGGCGCACGTACCACTCGAGGCGCTCGGAGACGAACTCCAGCAGGCGCAGGATGTCCCGCGGGCGCTCCATGGCGGCGGCCGAGAACCTCTCCCAGCGCATGGCCGGGTAGATGATGCAGATGGGATCGGGCAGGCCGGTGATCAGCACGCCGCGGTCGCCGATAGCGCTGGCCTTCTCGTCATAATTGCTGAAGTCGAGCTGGGGGGGCACGAAGGGCATGGACAGGAACTTCTCCTCGTCCTCCTTCGTCTTCAGCAGGGGCTCCAGCTCCCAGCTAGTCGCCACGCCTTCGTCGCGGCGGTGGCGAGAGGTGAGCGTGCCTTTGGGGGTCTCCAGGATGTTGGTCAGGTAGTGTGTCGAGCCCTCGATGTGCGTCTCGGTGCGGGAGCTGACCTGGTCGCTGGCCGACCAGTAGATGCCCTGGCCGCCGACCCCAGCCGGCACGAAGGTGTCGTCGTATTGACGGGCGATCTCGGCGTACTCGAGGTAGGTCGGGTGCTGGGAGCGGAAGGTGGAGGGGTCGTGGGGGTCTATGTAGTAGACCGTGGCCGGCGTGCGGTCTATCTCCTGGTGCCGGAAGCAGCGCAGCAGGCGCTGGCGGCTGGACAGCTCGTCGGGCATGGCACTTGCCTGTCCCCTCGTGGGTCGGGCATTCCTGCCCAACATGATGTTTGCAGACTCAGCGTCGGACAGGAACGTCCGACCCACGCAACGCAATGGGCAGGTTTCAAGCGCGGGGCACGGAAGTCCTTCGCAGAGCCGGAGGTGCGTCCCGTGTTCGGTCTAGGGCTTCAGGAGCTGCTCATCATCTTCCTCATCCTGTTTCTGCTGGCCGTGCCAGTGGTGGTCGTCGTGGTGGTCGTGTACGTGGTCAGCAGAAGCGGCAGGGGGAGCGAGAGGTAAGCCAGCGCACAGGAACGCGAACTCCAGGAAAAAGGCCGGAAGTGCCGAAAACCGCTCAACCATGCGGTTTTCGGCGCGTAGCGCGTGCCTGCTCCGCTCTCCAAAACTAGCCCAAGACGCTGAGAAGTGTGCGTATATATGTGAAGGGCGGATGCAAGCGGTTGTCGGAACTCGGCGGCCTGCCGGATTGGTTACTGAGGGGTGGGGACAGGCATCCCCGGGGCCGGATTCACACAGCCAAGTGCGTGTGGTAGAATCTGGGATCGTCGCTCACTCTGGAGCTCACGGAGCCAGGCATGGCGCAGGTGCATCAGGACATCCAGGCCATCACGGACAGGATCGCCGAGCACGCCGAGGTCACTGAGCGGATCACGCGGGAGATCGCTAAGGTCATCGTCGGCCAGGAGGCCATCATCGAGCGTCTGCTGGCGGCGCTGCTGGCCGATGGGCACGTGCTTCTGGAGGGCGTGCCGGGGCTGGCCAAGACCATGGCGGTGCGCACGCTGTCGGCCGCCATTGACACCAAGTTCCAGCGGCTCCAGTTCACGCCGGACCTCTTACCGGCCGACCTGATCGGGACGATGGTCTACAACGAGCGTGACCGCGAGTTCGTGCCGCGCAAGGGGCCGATCTTCGCCAACCTGATCCTGGCCGACGAGATCAACCGGGCGCCGGCCAAGGTGCAGAGCGCGCTGCTGGAGGCCATGCAGGAGCGGCAGGTCACCATCGGGGACCACACCTTCAAGCTGGAGCAGCCGTTCCTGGTGCTGGCCACGCAGAACCCCATCGAGCAGGAGGGCACGTACCCGCTGCCGGAGGCGCAGATTGACCGGTTCATGCTCAAGCTCAAGATTGACTACCCGGGCCGCGAGGAGGAGCTGGCCATCCTGCGCCGCATGACCAAGGGCCGCGAGCCGCAGGCCGACAAGGTGGCCAGCCCGGCGGAGATCCTGGCGGCGCGGGAGCTGGTCTACGAAATCTACGCGGACGAGAGCATCGAGCAGTACATCGTGGACCTGGTGCTGGCGACCCGCAGGCCGACGCGGTACGGCCTCGGGGACCTAGCGGGGCTGATCGAGTACGGCGCCTCGCCGCGGGCCAGCATCTACCTGACCATCGCCGCCAAGGCCATGGCCTTCCTGCGGGGGCGGGGTTACGTGACCCCCGACGACGTGCGCGCCATCGGCATGGACGTGCTGCGGCATCGGGTGATCCTCACCTACGAGGCCGAAGCCGAGGAAGTCACCACCGAGGACGTGGTGCGGAAGGTGTTCGAGACGATTGAGGTGCCGTAGCGTGTGGCCCTTGTCACCCTGAGCCGCGGATCGCAGGCGATCCGCAGAGCGAAGGGTCTCGCATCAGTAACGAGATTCTTCGCTTTGCGGACTGCTCCGCAGTCCGCCGCTCAGAATGACATGGTTGGCCGCAACGCAAGGGCCCAATGATCCCCGGAGAGATCATCCGCAAGATACGGCGCATCGAGATCAGGACCAACCGCCTGGTCAATGAGGTGCTGGCCGGGGAGTACCAGAGCGTGTTTCGGGGGCAGGGGGTGGAGTTCGCGGAGGTGCGGGAGTACCAACCGGGCGACGACGTGCGCACCATTGACTGGAACGTCACCGCCCGTATGCGGCGGCCCTACGTCAAGCGCTACGTGGAGGAGCGCGAGCTGACGGTGATGCTGCTGGTGGATGCCTCGGGGTCTCTGGACTTCGGCACGGCCACGCAGATGAAGGGCGAGGTGGTGGCGGAGATAGCGGCGCTGATCGTCTTCACCGACCGCGTGGAGGAGTACATCCCGCCGCAGAAGGGCCGCAAGCACGTGCTGCGGCTGGTGCGCGACCTGCTTTACTTCCGGCCGGAGGGCCGTGGGACGAACCTGGCGGAGCCGCTGGACCTGCTCATGCGCGTGACGCGGCGGCGGGCCGTGGCCTTCGTTCTGTCCGACTTCCGGGCCACTGGCTACGAGCGGGCGCTGCGGCTGGCCAATCAGCGGCACGACGTCATCGCCATCACGGTCACCGACCCGCGGGAGGAAGAGGTGCCGCGCATCGGGCTGGTGGAGCTGCGCGACGCCGAGACGGGCCAGCACCGACTGGTTGACACCAGCCAGCGGGCCGTGCGAGAGGCCTTCGGCGTGGCGGCCAGCGCCGCGCGCCAGGGGCGACAGCGTACCTTCAGCCAGGCACGGGTGGACCACATTGACGTTCACTGCGACCGACCGTACATCGAGCCGCTGATCGCCTTCTTCGCGGAGCGGGCGAAGCGCTTCCGCTGAGTCCCGGCCGCGACCACCACAGCACAGCCATGAACCGGTGCAGCCTGTTGCCGCTAGCCGCTGCCCTGTTGGTGGGGACCGCAGCGCAGGGCCAGCAGTCGGCGCCCGTGACCGCGACGGCGACCGCCCAGCCGACGCAGGTGACGGTGGGCGACCCAATCGAGTATGCCATCGAGGTGAAGGCGCAGGCGGGATACGAGCCGCTGATGCCTGGGCTGGACCCGGGGCTGGCGCCGTTCGAGGTGCGCGACTACGAGGCCGGCGCGCCCCAAGCCGTTGGCGAGGCGACGGTCTACCGCGTGCAGTACGAGCTGGCGGTCTACGACGTGGGGGAGCAGAC
>JBHIEF010000169.1:0-9464 GCA_046760465.1 Armatimonadota bacterium
CTGAGCTGCGGACTGCGGAGCAGTCCGCCCAGCGAAGGGTCTCGCATCGGGCCCACCACGAGATTCTTCGCTCCTGCCTGCCGGCCTGCCTCGCCGGCAGGCGGGCAGGCAGGTCGCTCACAATGACAGCCGACCGAGAGCGTCGGCTTGGGGACAGGCTCCTAGTCGGCGGAGCGCTGTCCTGCGGCCGGTGCACTCTCCCCGGCGGCCGCGATGGCAGTGGCGCGGTGCTCCATCAACACCAGGCCGCCCATCAGCAGTCCGAAGCCGGCGTCGCCGATTCCAGCCAGCATCACCTGCACGGGCGCCCCCGCCAACACCACGTGCCCGAACAGGAACAGCACGGCCGCGGTCTTGGAGGCCAGGATGAGCCAGACCAGGTCATCGTGCCACAGCGCCGCCAGGTACGCGGCGCCCAGGATCATCAGGAAGATGCCGCTCTGGCTGGGGAAGAACAGATTGTCCACTGGCGGCCAGCGGAAGAGCTCGAGCGTGTGCCGCGGCCAGAACAGCATGGCGAACCCCAGCGCCAGGCTGTGGGCGCCGATCAGCACTATGCAGGCACGCTTCAGCCGTGCGGCGCTGTCTGCGGTGATCATACGTGGAAGACTCCCCGGAGGTAGCTGCCGAAGCCGACCACGCCGTAGAGGGTCGCCAGCAGCGCACACGCCGCCCAGGCCAGCTGACTGCCGAGGGGTGCGGACCTGAAGCGGTGGGCGTGGAGGCGCCAGAAGGCCCCGGCGGTCAGCACGACGCCCAGCGCCACGGCCGCCAGATAGAGCAGGCCCAGCAGGGAGGTCTCCACGGCCGTCCCCCGGGTGGCCAGGCCGAGCGCCACCATGAGGTCTCGGAGCAATTGTGAGGTGCCCAGGTGATAGCACAGCAGCACGGCCCAGGCCAAGGGCGCGAACGCCACGCAGAGCCGCGCCCACAGCGAGGTCTGCTCGCTCCAGGGCCCCTCCTGGAGCCGCGCGAACAGCACCAGGGCCAACAGGCCCAGGCCCAGGGAGACGACAACGCCCGCAGAGAACTCGGGCACGGTGGTCAGGCTGATGTCGGGCAGGCCCGTCCAACGAGACAGGGCCAGCACCAGGGCCACGCCGGTCAGGGTCACGCTGAAGGCGGCGGTCAGGGGGCTGATGCGGCCCGCGGTCCACAGGTCCCGCAGCGGCCCCTGGACGAACAGGCGCACCGATCCGTGCGGGCAGGCGCGCAGGCACTCCAGGCACAGCTTGCAGTGGTGGCTGTTGTCCACGAACAGCGCGTGGTGGAATACCGGGCAGCCCGGCGAGTCGTCGCTGCCCTTGTAGCAGTAGGGCTGAGTGCACTGGGTGGCACACACGTCGCGGCTGGCGCGCACTCGCACGCAGGCGCACATGGAGACGGTGGCTCCCAGGCCGCCCAGCGGGCACAGGTAGCGGCACCAGGAGTGCCTCTGGAAGACCAGGCCCACGGCTGCGGCCAGCGCCATCAGCGTGAGCAAGAGCAGCCCGGTGGCGAAGGCGTGCCGGTGCATGTCGGCGGCATACTCGACCCACACGATGCCCACGAACCCCGTGAGCACCGCCACTGGGCCGGCCAGCTTCATCCACTGCGGCGGCGCCAGATTGAGGCACTTGACCCGCTGGGCCAGAGCGCCCAGGTAGGAGATGGGGCAGAGCGCGCACCAGAACCTGCCCGCCGGCAGCATGGACAGGAGCAGCAGGGGCCACCAGATGGACCACACGGCGGCGTTGGCGTAGCCGGCGCCACGCGTGCCCGGGGCCACCAGGCAGGTGGCGGTGATGACAACGAAGATGGCGAAGACGGCTCCCTGCAAGAGGCGCAGGACCCGGCCGCTGTGGGCGGCGCTGGATAGCCACTCCAGGTCGAAGAGGTCGTACTGCCCGCGCTCCCTGGTGCCCTGCGGGCCGAGGAAGATGTGCTCGACGCCAATTGACTGGGCATCGCTGAGCTGGGCCGCGCGCTCCAGGCCCTCCTTGAGCTCCCCCACGTTGCCGTAGGTATAGTCGCCCGCCAGCAGCAAACGCAGGGCATCGCGGGTCAGTCCCTTGGGCTCCTGTCGCTGGGCGGCGGCATGTGCGGCGAGGAAGTGGTCGGCCAGGGGGGCGATGTCTCGCTTTCGCTTGCGCAGAGGCGGGACCTCGATGACCCTTTCCGTCAGTGGCGCGGCCAGGGCTGGATCGAAGTCCTCCGACCGCTCCAGCCCCTCGGGCGAGAGGCGGCTGGTGGCGATGATCTGCTCGTCCACCGCGGGGCCGTCGGTCGGCTCCCCCCGCGGGCCCGCCAGGAACCCGACCAGGTCGGCCTGTACCTCCGGGGGCAGGTCCTCGATGCGCTCCAGCAGCAGCGTGCCGCCCTCTGCCAGGTGGACGTATCCCAGCCGCTGCGCATAGCGGCCGACCGCAGCCGGATCGGACGAGCCAAACAGTAGCTCGCGGGCCTCGTCATCTGCGACACTGCTGCAATCCACGGCGATGAGCGGCCCCGTCCCGTGAGCCGAACCCGCGTGAAGGCAGCGAGCGACCATGGTCTTGCCCACGCCGTCCTCGCCCACGATCAACGCGGGGCCGCCCTGCTGCGCCAGCTCCTGGACGCGGTCGCGCAGGGACTGGGCCTGCCGCGACTGGCCCACGATGACGGCCTCCTCATGGCCGCGCTTGAGGAACTGGCCCAGCGCGTGCTGGCGCCGATGCACGTCCCAGATGCTCAGGTTGGCCTGGCGCAGGCGGTTGGCCAGGGTCACGGCGAAGTGGCGTCCCAGAGCGGGAACGCTGGCCAGGACGCGGTCAACGTCTTCGCTGGACAGGACACTGCAAACGGTCTTCTCCACGGCCACGACGTCGGCGGACACCGGGTCGCCCGTGAGCAGGGACATCTCGCCGAAGTAGCTGCCCGGGCCGAAGCGGGCCAGCGGGATGCTGAAGCCCTCCTCGTCGCGCATAACCACCTCGGCCGCGCCCACGCGCACGATGTAGAGGGCCGTGCCCTGGTCGCCGCGCTGCACGATGGTCTCGCCCGCCTCGTAGGTGCGGCTCACCACCAGGGAGGCCACGGCGGCGATGACCTCGTCGGGGAGGTCCTGCGACGGCGCCTGGCTTTGCGAGGTGTCAGCATCCATTCCGCACACTAGCATTCGCGCCCGAGCTATCAGTTCCTGCCGTGGAGCGCCACACCAGTGGCCGCCATCTCATCGGCTCCCTGCTTCACCGTTGCGGGGCCTCAACGAAGGGGGGGGTAGGGTGAGCGGCAGGGCCCGTCTGGCGGCCGTCACAGGGGTGGTTCGACCGTGTGTCGTGCGCCTACCTGGAGGCCAGCTTCGCCGCGGGGAGGTCAGCGAAGCGCTGCGGCGCGAGGTCGCGCAGGCCGGAGAGCGGCTTGCCGTCGGGGGCGGTTAGGCGGAAGTAGAGCTGCCACTCGCCCGGGCCCTGGCCCACCTTGATGAGGATCTTGTTCTGCCCCCGCCGTAGCACCACCGGCACGATGTCCTGGTCCATAGCCGCATCGCGCATGGCGGGATTGGCCAGCACCTTGCGATCGTTCAGCCACACCGTGACCGTGTCGTCGCTGCCCACCCGCAGCTCCGCCTCGCGCATGGCGCTCGAAGCCACGAAGGCCAGCAGATAGGCCACGGCCCAGTTCTCCTCGGGGAAGAGCTTGCCCAGGTCAACGTAGCCGTCGTCGGCGATCTGAGCCTGCGGGAAGACCCGCCAGCGCACCTCGCCGTGCTTGCCCCGGGCGTGGCCAGTGAGGGCCAGGCCCCTTTCGGGCGGGTACTCGGTGCGGAAGCCGCGCCCACGCGGATTGTCGAAGGGGCCGATGACGGCCCAGGTCGGCTGTTTGGTCACCTGGGTGCTGGCGCTGCGCATGCGCTGCTGGTTCCAGGTGAGGTCGGCGGCCAGCGTATGCTCTCCGACCGAGAGGTCTTGCGGGAAGAGGACGCGGAAGTGCTTGGTGGCGGCCTGGTCGCGCTCGGTGAGGCGATAGCTCATGCGGGGGCTGGGCTTCACGGTAGCGCCGGCCGGGGCGGTCAGGGAGATGATGCCGATGGACTCCCCGGGACAGTGGCGGCGTACGACGGCGGTGACCGGCATGGGCCTTGGCCCGACCACGCGGCCCTGCTCGGTGGCCAGCTCCAGCTCCACCGGCGGTATCAGCGTGACCCGCCGCTTGTCGGTCACCAGGCGCGGCTGGGTGTCGTCCTTGTGGGTGAGCACGCGCAGGCGGATGCTGTCGCGGCTGGGCACGGGGCCGGGCAGCGGCACCCGGAAGTGCCAGCGCAGCCCCAGTTGGTGAACACCCGGCACGGGCGGCTGGGCCTGGCCGCGGTGTTCCCACTCCAGCGCCGGCTCCGACCAGCCCGACAGGTAGTGCAGATCGCAGCGCACCAGCATCTGCCGTCGGGTGCTGGGCACCTCGCTGGGGTAGGACAGGTTGGCCACCGCCGTGGGGCTGTGGGTGCCCACCAGGAGGATGTCGGCCGCCTGCTTGCCCGGCAGGGAGATGACCACGCGCTGCGAGGGCGTATGGTACTCCCAGCGGGGACCGGGGCCGCGTCGCGCCTGATCCACGACCTCCCCGTTGACCACCACCTTCTTGGGCCTGGAGGTGAGCACGCGCAGATCCGCCGGCCGCGAGTGGGCGTCAACCTTGATGTGCACCTCACGCTGGGTGGTCTCCGTGGTCACCGCGGTCAGAGTGCCGCCATCGAATAGGGCCAGGCGGCCGGAGCCGCGGGGATAGGCCATCAGCGTGAGCTTGGGCTCGCCCTGTATGGGCTCGCCGGGGCGGCGGCCGGGCTCGAGGTTCATGGGGATGACCGACCCCGAGCGCACCAGGACGGGCACCGTGTCCAGATCGGCGTGGAGGGCCACCGTCCGCCCGCCCTGGTAGGCCAGATCGTCCCACAGGCTCACCCACCAACCCTCGGGCAGGTAGGCGGACCGGCTGGTGGCGCCCGGCTCGCAGATGGGGGCTATCAGCAGATTGCGGCCCAGGAGGAACTCGTCGTCAACGGTGGCCGCGCGCGGATCCCCGGGGTACTCCATTGCCAGCGGTCGGATCAGGGGCAGGCCCGTGTCCGCGGCCTGCTTGGCCAGGCTGTAGAGGTAGGGCAGCAGATTCACCCGCAGCGTGGCGAACTTGCGGTAGATCCTGACGGTCTCGTCATCGAAGGCCCAGGGCTCGTGCGGCTCCACCCCGTGAAACTGCATGATGGGGCTGAAGGCGCCCAGTTGAGCCCAGCGCAGGTACAGCTCCTTGCTGGGATGTCCCCAGTAGCCGCCGACATCGTGGCCCCAGAAGGGAATGCCGGAGACGGCGCTGCTCAGGCCGGCGCGTATCACAGTGCGCATGTGCGCGAATTCGGCCGGCTGGTCCCCGGCCCGCACGCAGGCGTACTGCTGTATGCCGGCGCTCCCCGAGCGGGCCCACACTACCCCGTCCGCGCCCCTCTCTTGCTTGACCAGCTCGCGCATGGTGGCGTTGTAGAGGTTGGGGTACAGGTTGTGCATGGCCCGCCCGTCCATGCCGTTGGCGAAGCGCATGGTGGGCAGCACGCCCTCGCCGCCGTCCGTCCTGAACCCGTCCACTCCCATGGCCAGCAGCGGTCGGTGCAGGTCCTGCCACCACTTGGCGGCCTCCTGGTTGGAGAAGTCCACCATGCTCCAGCCTGCGAACCAGCCGGTCTTGCGGGCGGGCTGACCGGCGGCGTTGGTGGCCAGGAATCCCTGCTGCGCGGCGCTGCGGAAGAGCGGGTCGCGCGGATGCACGAAGGGCACGGTCCACAGCAGGCAGCGCACGCCCGCCTCGTGCAGCTCCCTGACCATCTTCTGCGGCTCTGGGAAGCGCTGGGGGTGGAACTCGTAGAAGCGCTCGTCACCCTTCCAGCCCTCGATCACCACCACGCCGCAGGGGATGCCCTCCTGCTTCATGCGGGCGACGTTGTCCAGCACCTCCTGCTGGCTGCTGTACGAGCTCCCAGACATCCAGGGCAGAAAGACCCACTCGGGTGGCAGCGGGGCGCGCCCGCTCAGGCCCGTGTAGGTGCGCACCACGTCTTTGGGGGTGCCGACCATGAGGACCAGGTCGAGGGTTGGGGAGGGGGCCTGAATGCTGAGCACGTTGTCGCTGGTGGCGGCGAAGTCGAACACGACGCGCGCCGCCGAGTTCACCCAGAGCCCATAGCCGGCGCTGCTGATGAAGAAGGGGACGCTGAGGTAGGTGTCGTCACCGGTTGATCCGTACGCGTCCCGCACCCAGGACTCGACGCGGCGCCCGCGTTGGTCGAGGCTGTTGAACTTCTCCCCCAGTCCGTGGTAGTGCTCGCCAGCGAGCGCCCTAAGGCCCAGGCGCAGGGCCGAGGCCTGGGCCGGCGAGGGCCCTAGGAAGGACACGGCGCCCCCGGCTGCGCGCGGCGCAGTGGCGGCCACCGTGTCGCCCTCAGCATCCACCAGCCTCAACCCGAAGCGGCCGGTGCTCACCAGCAGGGAAACCTGGCCGCTCTTGATGGTGAGCGTGCCTGGCTCCTCCTTGACCGTCAGCGTTTGTCCCGGACTGTCAGCGGGCAGGTCGTCGGGCGTCGGCGCGATGGAGATGCGGAAGGCTCGCGGCGCGGGGGAGGTGACGCGCAGCGGGACCTGCCCCTCACCGCACTCGGCCTCAAGGTCAACCACGTTCTCCGTTGCCCGGGCCAGGGTGACCTCACCCAGCGCCAGTTCGCCATGCTCCTGTGCGGCCAGAGGGGCCGGCAGCAGCGACAGGGCGAGACCGAGAGCCACCACACAGCAGTGGCAGCGAGGTTGACCGGTGGGGGCCTTCATGTTTCCGTTACTCCGCCTCACGCCTTAACGAATGCCCCGAGCTGGGGCCGCGTTCCGCGACTGGCTCACCGCCCAGCAAGGGGCGCCGCAGCGACGCCCTACGCGCCGCTAAGGGGCGTTTTGCCGGCGCGTGCACCAAGGGGCCTCGTGAGGGCCCTACAGGCGTAAATCGCATGTTACGGTCTGCTATCTGCATGGTAAGAGGGACCGTGAGAGCAGACAACTGAAAGCAGGAGATCCCAGAGCGGGAGGGCCGCCAAGCGAGGGATACAAAATGAGCCACATGACCATCGCAATGCTAAGCGTAGGCGCCGGGATCCTGGTGGCCATCATCACCATCTTCGCGTCCATGACGGCCACCGGCTTGCGACAGCTCTCGCGCAAGATGCAGGTCGCGGGGAAGGACCTGTGCGCCATCTGTGGGCGCCCCATCCCGCGCAACACGGTCTACTGTCGCGATCACCGACACCTGGCCGCCCTGCGTCGCACTCGCCCCCTGGACGACTAGCGGTCAGGGGCTCACAAAGCGCTGCACGCGACCGTTGCCAGTGTCGCTCACATAGACGCGCCCCAGCCCATCGATCGCCAGGTCGGTGGGCTGGCTCATTTGCCCAGGGCCGCCGCCGAAGCTGCCGAAGTTCGTGTCGGGCGTACCGCTGGAGTGGAAGAGCTCGATCCTGTTGTTGCCCGAGTTCGAGACGTAGACCATGCCCCGGGCGTCCAGCGCCACACCCTCAGGAGCCGTGAGCTGGCCAAAGCGCGTGCCGGGCGTGCCCAGGTTAAGCACGAAGTCGCCCAGGCCATCGAAGAGCTCCACGCGCCCAGCGTCGCGGCTGGACACGTAGGCGCCTCCGCTGCCCGCTAGTGCCACGCCCCGAGGGACCTGGAGCTCGCCATCGCCGGAGCCGAAGCTTCCGAACGACCGGAGGAAGTTGCCGTCCAGGTCGAACACCTGCACGCGGGCCAGCTGCGAGTCCACCACGAACAGCTCGGCGGCGGAGGCGGCGATGTAGGTGGGTGCTACGAACTCGCCCGGCCCCGTCCCGGCCACTCCGAACTGGCGCACGAAGCCGCCCAGCAAAGTCACCTGCTGCACGCGGGCATTGCCCCGGTCGGTCACGTAGAGCGTGGAGCCGACCAGCACGACGTCGGTGGGCAGAAGGAACTGCACCGGGCCACTGCCCGGCCCGCCGATCACCACGGGCGGGCCGCCGGTAGTGCTGAGAATCTGCACGCGGTTGTTGAGCGTGTCGGCGACGTAGATGTCGGGGGTGGGTCCGCTGCCCACGTCAATGCCGATATGGCCGCTGAGCTGTCCGGGAAGCGAGCCCGGCGTTCCGTAGGCTGCGTCGAAGCTGAAGGTCAGCGAGGATTTGGGGGGAGTAGGCCCGCTGCCGCAGCCGGCCAGCGCTGCACAGAGTGCGACACCGATTGACAACGACAGGCTAGGCCGGTACATGGGCAGATTCTATCAGAGCCGGAGGCAAATGGCAAGAGCACCGAAGCGCGTCAATCAGCGGCCGGCGCGCCCCCGTCTGGGGCGCTGAGTCGGCGGCTAGTCCGGCCCGGTCAACTAGAATCCCGGCGGGGGCGGCTCGGGGGTCTCAGGTATGGGCGGCAGCGGGGGCTCGACGGGCGGCTCGAAGGGTATCTCCACAGGCAGGTCCGGCAGAGGGATCTCGCCTGGCTCCGGGGCGGCTTCCTCACCCGCTTCAGGTGTGCCCTCGGACGGCGTCGAGGGCGTGCCGGAGGAGCCGTTGTCGGTGGACCTCTCGGAGTCGGTCGAGGACTCCTCCTCGGTGGAGGAGGAGGTCTCACTCTCAGAGGTCGTTGTGGGCGACTCCTCCTCGCCGTTCCTGCTCTCTGCGCGCTCGCCCTCCAGTCCGAACTCGTCCTCGCCGGCTCCAGGGACGTCAGGTTCGGGAGAGCCGGGCGTCCGAGCCGGCACGGGGCGGAAGCCGCGCGGCCCACGTAGCGGCGCGCCCGACCGCGAGCGGGAGCCGCCGCGGGTGATCCAGTACGCGTCGCCCCCGCCGCCCCGCGTCTCGCGGAGCTGAGGCGCCTCCTCGCGTGCGGCGCGCGCGGTCTGCTCGCCACGAATGCGCGCATATAGGCCGGCCGCGAGGGAGAGCGCCACCAACATGACTGCCGCCACCAGGAGGCCCCGGCCGAATACGGGCTCCGCAGCCGCCTCCTCTTCCTCCGCGACTTCCTCCACGGGCGCGGGCTCTGGGTGCGCCTCCACGCGCTCCTCGATCATGGCGCTGAGGCGCTGGACCTCCGCCTCGCGCTTGCTGGTGCACTGGGGGCAGTAGACGTGCTCGGCCGCCTCGATGTGCTCCTCGGCGGGCTCCCAGGAGCCTCCTCCCGGGCCCTCCCGCCACACCGCGTTGCAGGAAGCACATTGCCTCATGGCGCTCGCCGCCCTCCCTGACAGTATCGTTCCCTGTTTCTGCCCTCCAGCAAGCAAGAAAGCCGGCACCACCTGCGTGCCGGCTGATTAGCGCGAGTATACCACGATGCCTCGCCCCTTACGAGCCGCTCCCAGCTCGGACGGTCACACGAGACCGCACGAGGCGCGCACACCCGATCAGCACAATCATACCCGCTGGCGGGGGGGCTGTCAACACTTCGTTACGAAGG
>JBHIEF010000170.1:0-9425 GCA_046760465.1 Armatimonadota bacterium
CGCCTCGGCGCGGCGGGCGGCCAATTCGCCCGCCACCAGGGACCCATCGGGAGCGGTTTCGGTCATGCGCCGCTGGACGGCGGCCAGGCGGCTCCTGGCCAGCTCGTAGTTGAGGTTGAGCCCCTCGTCGCCAGCCTGGGGGCACTGATAGCCCTCGCCGGCGTTGTCGGCCCGCACCACCAGGCGGCCGAAGTCCGGCACCTCCCCCAGCCAGTCCAGGAGGAAGCGCTTGCCGGGGTCGGTCGTCACCCGCAGCGTGCTACCCACAGCCTCGACCTCGGCCGGGAAGGGCTCAAAGTCGGTGGTGGACAGGTAGCTCCAGCTCGGGAGGGGCTCCAGAGGGGTGCCCTCGGGGCGGTAGCCGGTGAAGACCAGAGCTGCCATGATTCTCGCCCGCCTTTCGCCTTACGTAGACTGACTGCCACGGCCTTCCGCCCCACCTCGCCCGATACCTGCGCCGCTCAGGCAACGGGAGGACATCGCCGGCGAAGGCGGAAAAGCCCGCCTGTGATCGCCGACACGTCTTAGGTGATGCCGCTTGAGGGCCTGCATCTGCCTGTTCGCCATCTGCCTGGCCGCGTCGGCTCTGGGCGCCCCGGTCATCAACGTGCGCTACGGAGACGACGACTTCCTGGTCCAGGCGCCCGAGTACGTATTGCAGTTCGACCTGCGCCACCCGTGCATAGCCCTGCTGCGGCGGCCCCATGGATGGGAGAACCTGCCGGGCGGCAGGATCTCGCTGTCGGTGCGGACTCCCCAGGGCGAGTTCTCCTCACTTCACGCGACCGTCGCCGCGCGTGTGCACGTGGTCCGTCTCGGCTGGTACCTGACGGAAGTGCAGGTGCAGAACATCGTGCTGGCCACCGCCGAGGGCGAGGAATGGCCTGGCCTAGGCGAGATGACGCTCTACTGCCACCGCGACCGCGTCTACGCGCGGGCGGCCTTCCTGGCCAACGACGGGGAGTGGGTCGCCAACGACATGGTGGTGTACCAGGCCCGGGAGGGTCATCGGCAGTGGCCCGCGGGCCGCATCCTGCGCGCCAGCGTGGACTTCGAGATGGGCGCGGAGGACGAGGCCCGGCAGATCAGCATCTCGCACGCCGGAACTGAACTCACCACCGAGGATGGCGACGAGGTCGGCTGGGAGGCATTGCCCAGCGGCGCCGGAGGCATGTACGTGGCACGCATCACCGGGACCGAGGGGCTGGCGCTGCTCTTCCCGCACGAAAGCGGCATTGACTACTACGCGGGCAAGTACGTTGGCGGCGGGCAGGAGATACTCTGGCAGGCCTGTGCCTACCACGCTACCCAGCACGGAGACAAGGCGGCCAGATGGGAGGCGGGCGACCGGCACGAGGTACACTTCGCGCTGATGCCGGCCAGCCACGTGCGGGAGCGCGACCTGCTGCGGGTGCGCTCGGCGGAGGCCTACCGGCGCAGCTACGTGCGGTTTCAGACTACTCGGGGCGAGTATCTCGGCTACGACGCCCGCAAGGGCGTGTGTGCCTTCAAGGCCGTGGACGCCAGCTCGCCGGAGCCGCCGCCGGGCTACGTGGGGGGCTGCACGTACGAGGCCAGCGCCGTGTACCGCGACCTGGAGCTGCTGGTAGACCAGTTCAACGACTGGGGCGGCCTGCGGGGCGCCATCGTGAAGGATGGCCAGGGCAATCCAGTGCCCATTCAGCCGCAGATCAGCGCCAACTTCCCCGAATTGCATGAGCACGGCGAGCGCGACTGGGGCTACGTGACCTATCCCATCTCGCTGCGGCGGGGGGAGACGAAGGCCTTCCAGGTGGACCACCTCTACAACGGCTACGGCCAGGCGGCCCAGATTCTGCTGATGTCCCTGGAGAACATCGGCCGGCCGCCGCTGCTCCAAACCAGCGTGGCGGTGGCGGAATCGCACACCATGACGACGGGCCTGGAGGAGATGCGCTTCAATGACTTCCGGCGGCTGAAGACGGACTATGGCGGCTATCGCAGCGTGTCCGCTGTGCTGCCCACCTTCTTCTCCTACAGGGACGTCACCCGTCAACAGCAGGTCGTCAGGCCGGAGACGGTGGATATCGCCCACGTCGGCCCCCTATATACCGAGTATACGGTCAGCGGCCGCACGACGGACGGCAAGGCGCAGGTGGACGTTCGCGTGTGGCAGTCGGCCATGGACGACCTCACACGGGTATTCTGCGAGGTGGACATCAACGTGCTGGGCCGGATCGCGCTGGACCGGGAGCCGGACCAGTTCGTCCACTTCCTGAAGCTGCACACCTTCAACCCGATGGTCTACCTGAAGCTGGGGCACACGGGCAGCGGGGGCGAGGTGCAGACCGTTGACCTGGACCTCAGCGGGACGATACGGGCGGACCGAGCCGAGCTGGGCGAATGGCCCTTCCTGGCAGCCTACCACGCCCCCAACGGGTTGGAGGGGGGCGTGCCGTGCAGCGACATCGTGGGCAACCCGGCCTTCGTCCTGCTGTCATGGGAGGCCCAGGTAAACGGCGAGGCGATAGAGCCGGCCCTGTACGCCTTCGCGGCCAGGGACACCGGCAGCGGGGGCGACTACTCGCGCGACGTGTCCATCGTGCCCGCGGAGAAGCTCGCCTACATCAGCCCCGACAGCCACGTTCGCTACTCCGCGGTGGGCACGGTCTACGGCGACAGCACATCGAGCCATGAGGAACCGACCAGACTGCGGGAGCAGTTCGCCCTCAATCGCCCGACGCTGACGGTTGGCGAGGGCGAGGTGCTGGGCGAATTCCCCTGGCGCATGCGCGTGCCGGCGGGGGCCACGGCCGTGGAGTTCGGCGTCTCCGGCGGGGCGAATCGCATGCCGGTGCTGGTGGAGGGCTTCGCGGAGGCGCTTCCCATTGAGCTCGCCGGGAGCGACGGGGGAGCACCCGCGACCGTCCACGCAGCCACCGACAGGGACTGGTACCAGTGCTATCGGTCGGGGGAGCAGAGCGTCGGGTATGCGTTCCTGGTGGACATGCAGGACGGGTCGGAGCAGCGGCTGATCCTGAGGCAAGTCGCCCCGACTGGGGACGCTCAGTAGGCGCCTTCCCAGCCGTGCTCACCGATGAGAGGGACGAAGACGACGCCGCATAGCTCTCGCTGGGTGAGCTCCTCCCCCACCTTGGTGGCCACGATGAGAGACTGGGCGTGTCGCCGCCCCACCGGGGCGACCAGCCGGCCGCCGGGAGAGAGCTGCTCGATCAGCGGCGGAGGCAGGCTGGGCGCGGCGGCGGCGACCACGATGCCGTCGAAGGGGGCCTGCTCGGGCAGGCCCTTGGTCCCGTCGCCGGCCACCACCATTACCCTGTCGTAGCCCAGGCGGCAAAGACGTTCGCGGGCCGCGTCTGCCAGGCCGGCCACACGGTCAATGGTGCAGACCTCCCTGGCCAGCTCCGCCAACACGGCGGCCTGGTAGCCCGAGCCGGTGCCGACCTCCAGCACCTTCTCGTCGCCGCGCAAGCGCAGTTGCTCCAGCGTGAGGGCGACGACGTACGGCTGAGAGATGGTCTGGCCCTCGCCGATGGGCAGCGGCTGGTCGTCGTAGGCGAGGGCCAAGTGCTCGGGCTTGACGAACTCGTGCCGAGGCACGCGGCGCATGGCGGCCAGCACGCGCTCGTCGCTAATGCCCCGACGGATGAGCTGGTCCTGCACCATCCTCTCGCTGGCGGCGGCGAAGTCGGTCAACGAGGCCCGCCCTCCTCTGGGGGCAGCGTCCGCCACGCGGCGCACACCTCTTTGGCCGGCGAGGCGGCCACGCGCCTGACCTTGCCGCCCGCGACCCCCATGGCGTGGAGGTCCCAGTCGGCCCCGGGCTGTGCGGCGTAGGCGATCTGCGTGCCGTCGGGGGACCAGGTGGGATCGCGTTCAGTCCAGTCGCTGTCGGTCAATCGGCGCAGCCCGCTGCCATCGGCGCGGACGAGGTAGATGCGTGTGCCCGAGCCGATGCCGCCCACGAAGGCGATCTGGTCGTTCGCGGGAGACCAGTCGGGATCGGTAGCCCGCAGCTCGCCGGTGCGCAGGAGCCGCTGGTCGGAGCCGTCGGCGTTCATGGTGTAAAGCTGCGCCGTGCCGCCGCGGCCACTGTCGAACACCAGGCGCGAGCCGTCCGGCGACCAGGAGGGGTGCGTGTCGCTGCCGTAGCCGTCGGTCAGCGTCAGAGGCTCCCCGTCGTCAATGGCCTTGACCTTGATGACGGCGCCACCCCGACCGCGGGAATCGTAGGCCAGAAGCCGGCCATCGGGTGACCAGTCGGGGTGGCGGTCGCTGTTCAGACTATGCGTGAAGTTGCGCAGATTGCGGCCGTCGGGGTCGCAGATGAAGATGTCCCAGACGCCGGGCTGCCTGGAGGCGAAGGCCAACTGGCGGCCGTCGGGCGACCAGGCCGGATCCGTCTGCGCGCCCTCGCCAGCGGCGACTGGGCGAGCGCCGCGGCCGCGGGCGCTGATGGTGTAGATGTCGCCCTTGGGGTCCTCGCGCGTAGAGCAGAAGGCAATGACCGGAGCAGGTTGGGCTCGACCGGCGGGCGACGACTCGTGGACCGGCGTGTGAGCTGAGGAGCGACAGCCGAGGCACGAGAGAAGGGCGGTCGCCAGCGCCAGCCTAGGTGCTGCCCAGGGCCAGGTCATGGCGCCTCCCTTCTGCGAGTGCGCGGGGCAAGCAGCAGCGGCAGATTAGCACACGCCCTCCCCATCGTCAAGCCGCTGCCGGCCGTGTGGAGGCGCTGCCAGCCCGGAAAGGGGTGCCTTAGGCCCCGCTTGTGAAGCGAGGGGTTTTTTGGCGCCAGGCGGTTGCCATACCCTCGGGCCTGTGCTATACTGGACGGGTCGGAGCTCCTTTGGGCTGTAGTATTGCTCAAAGAGTGGGTGCAGTTCGCCCACTCTTTTCTGCATCTTTGGCGCCCGCGTGGAGCACGACGGGGACGTGTGCGACGATGCGCAAGAGCGAACGGTTGCGGGTGGAGAGCCTGCTGCGTGAGCGCGGCGAGGAGTTGCTGGAGGCGCATGGCTACGAACTGGTGGACGTCAGCTACGCGGGACGGGGGAGGCGGGGCGAGCTGACCTTCCTGATAGACAAGCCCGAGGGAGTTACCGCGGACGACTGCCAGGATATGAGTCGGCAGTTGAGCGTGCTGCTGGACGCCCTGGACCCGCTGCCGGGAAGCTACCACCTGATTGTGTCTTCTCCGGGCATCGAGCGCCCGCTCACCAAGCCGGAGCACTACGAGCGTTTCGCCGGCCGCTTGGCAGACGTGACGATCACCGACACGGAGGGCAAGCGCCGCACGCTGCGTGGCCGCCTGGGAGGGCTACGCGAGCAGTACGTGATACTGGAGCGCGACGGCGAGGCTCAGGAGATAGCCTTGGAGGCGATAGCGCAGGCACGGCTGGCCTTTGACTGGGAGCAGGAGGCGGCCGCGGCCCGCGAGCGCGGCGGCCAGCAAGACGCCGGCCACTCGGAAGAGGCGGGCCGGGAGGCAGGGAGCGCTGACCAATGAACGGTGACTTCATAGACGCCCTGGAGCAGATCGAGCGGGAGAAGGGCATTCCCATGCAGTCGCTGCTCGAGACCATAGAGGCCGCCCTGGCCTCCGCCTACCGCAAGAACCACGGGGTGGCCACGGACGTCCGCGTGGAGGTGGACCGGCAGCGACATCAGGTCAGGATCTTCTCCCGCCGGCCCAAGTACCCACCGCCGGAGGAGGACGAGACCGAACAGGAGGAGGCCGCGGAGGAGGCTGCCGAGGCGGAGGAAGAGGGCCCGGCCACCGCGCTGGCACAAGCCCTGGCGGAGGCCGAGGCGGAGAGAGAGGCGGAGGAGGAGGCTGGGCCCGAGGAGGCCGAGCCGGAGCCCGAGATCGAGTATATCGAGGAGGAGATCAACCTCCAGGAGTTCGGGCGCATCGCCGCTCAAACGGCCAAGCAGGTGGTAGTGCAGAGGATTCGGGAGGAGGAGCGGGAGCGGATCTACAACGAGTACAGCGAGCGCATCGGCGAGGTAGTGACGGGCGAGGTGCTGCGCAAGGACGCGCGCAACGTGTTTGTGGGGCTGGGGCGAGTGGAGGCCATCCTGCCCCCGCATGAGCAGATTCCCGGCGAGAACTGCCGCTTCAACGAGCGCATCAAGGTCTACATTCAGGACGTGCGCAAGACCACCAAGAACCCGCAAGTGGTCGTCTCGCGCACGCACCCCATGTTGGTGAAGCGCCTCTTCGAGCTGGAGGTGCCCGAGGTGGAGGACGGCATCGTGGAGATCAAGTCGGTGGCCCGCGAGCCGGGGGCGCGCTCCAAGGTAGCGGTCTCCTCTCGCGACGAGCAGGTGGACCCGGTGGGCGCCTGCGTGGGCGCCAGGGGGTCACGCGTGCAGGCCATCGTGGACGAGCTGCGCGGCGAGAAGGTAGACATCGTGCGTTGGGGGGACGACATCAAGCAATACCTGGGGAGCGCGCTTAGCCCGGCCAAGGTGGCGCAGGTGCTGCCCAAGGATGACGAGATGGCCGCCACGGTAGTAGTGCCCGACGATCAGCTCTCCCTGGCCATCGGCCGGCGGGGGCAGAACGTGAGGCTGGCGGCGCGCTTGACCGGGTGGAAGATAGACATCCGCAGCCAGGGCCAGTACCGCGAGGAGGAGCGCCTGGTCCAGGAGGAGGTGGCGCGGGAGGCCATGCCGCGGGTGCGCGTATATCAGTTGGCACGGGAGCTGGACGTGCCCATCATGGAGCTGCTGGAGGTGCTGGAGGAGGAGGGCGTAAAGGCCACGACGCACGCCAGCAGCATCAGCGGGGCCGATGCGGAGACCATCCGCCAGTTGCTGGCGGGAGCGGCCCCGGCTTAGGAGACGGTGTGGGCGGGGATGCGACGGACTCGTCGAAAGCCGCAACGGCGTTGTGTGGCGTGCTCGGAGCCGGCCGGCAAGCGGGAGTTGCTGCGGGTGGTGCGAGCGCCCACTGGCGAGGTGAGCTACGACCCCACGGGCAAGGCGCCCGGGCGCGGGGCCTACGTCTGTCCGCGGGCAGACTGCGTGGCCGTGGCGGCAAAGAAGGACGCCCTTGGTCGGTCGCTGAAGGCGACGGTGCCTGCGGAAACGATGGAGGCGCTGCGCCAAGCCCTGAGCGCCTGAAGCGCCTGGGGCGGGAGGTGCGCTGAATGGCCAAGATACGCGTATACGCCTTGGCCAAAGAGCTTGGGTTGGAGAGCAAGAGGCTCCTGGAGGCACTGACGGAGCTGGGGGTGACCGTGCGCTCTCACGCCAGCAGCATTGACGACGCCACCGCCAATGCGGTGCGCGAGCTGCTGGCCGACGAGGCCGCGGCGCCCGCCGCCGCTGCCGCCGCCGAGGCGGCAGTGGCCGCTGAGCCGGCTGCGGAGGCGGCGCCGGCGGCGACGGCGGTGGCCGTCCCCCCCAAGCCCGCCCGCAGGGCCGAGGTGGGAGAGCGGCCGGAGGGGGCCATCTCCGTGCCGCCGGTGGTCACGGTGATGGGGCACGTGGACCACGGCAAGACGACGCTACTGGACAAGATCCGCGAGAGCGACGTGGTGGGCACGGAGCACGGCGGCATCACCCAACACATCGGAGCTTCCGAGGTAACCACCGACGCGGGCCGTCGCATCATCTTCCTGGACACCCCGGGGCACGAGGCCTTCACCGCCATGCGGGCACGCGGCGCGCAGGTGACCGATATCGTGGTACTGGTGGTGGCGGCGGACGATGGGGTGATGCCGCAGACCATCGAGGCCATCAACCACGCCACCGCTGCGGGAGTGCCCGTGCTGGTGGCCATCAACAAGATGGACCTGGCCGACGCCAACATGGACCGGGCCAAGCAGCAACTGGCCGACCGAGGGCTGGTTCCCGAGGACTGGGGCGGCGACACGATCTGCGTACCGATCTCGGCACTCTCCGGCGAGGGGGTAAGCGACCTGCTGGACATGATCCTGCTGGTGGCCGACATGCGCCAGCTATGGGCGGATCCGGCCGCGCCGCTGTCGGGCGTGGTCATCGAGGCCGAGCTCGACCGCAGCCGCGGCCCCCTGGCCACCATTCTGGTGCGCCGGGGCACGCTGCGGCGAGGCGACGCCATCATCTGCGGTCAGGCGGCCGGCAAGGTGCGCGCCATGGTTGACGCCCACGGGCGGACGGTGAGCGAGGCGCTGCCGGGCACGCCAGTGGAGGTGGTGGGGCTCAGCGGTACGCCGGAGGCCGGCGATGACGTGGAGGCCTGTCCAGACCTGCGGGCCGCGCGGGCCAAGGCCGAGGAACGCGAAGCCCAGGAGAGAGACGAGGAGGCAGCAGACAAGGCGCGGGTCACTCTGGAGGAGCTGTTCGCTCAGGTAGAGGAGGGCGAGCGCAAGCAGCTAAACCTAATCCTCAAGGGGGATGTGTGGGGCTCGGTGGAGGCGCTGGAGCAGTCGCTAGAGCGCGTGGATAGCGAGTTCGACGAGATCGAGATGCAGGTCCTGAGCAGTGGGGTGGGACCGATCATCGAATCCGACGTGCAGTTGGCGGTGGCCTCTGACGCCATCATCATCGGCTTCCACGCGGAGCCGGTGGAGGCGGCCCGGAAGCTGGCCGAGCATGAGGGGGTACAGATCCGCCTGTACCGCGTCATCTACGAGGCGATAGACGACGTGCGCGCGGCCATGAAGGGCATGCTGGAGCCCATCTATCGCGAGGTCAAGTTGGGGCAGGCGGAGGTGCGGCAGTTGTTCCGCATAAGCCGCGTGGGGGTGGTGGCCGGCTGCCGGGTGACGGAGGGCGTGGTGCGGCGCGGGGCGGACATCAAGGTCATGCGCGACGGCGAGATAGTGCACGAGGGCAAGCTGGTCTCGCTGCGGCACGTCAAGGACGACGTTAACGAGATGGCCGCCGGCAGCGAGTGCGGCATAGCCGTCCCCGATTTCCGCGGCTGGGCCGAGGGGGACGTGATCGAGGTCTGGACCACCGAGGAGGTGCCCCGGTAGGGGCCCGGCCCGCGTGCGAGCAGGACCCCGCGCCGGCAAGGGGAGCCACACGGCCATGGTGGTCGGGAGTCTGCGGGTAGAGCTGTATATATCCGACGGCCTGACGCTGAAGGACAAGCGGCGAGTGGTCAAGAGCCTGCTGGGGCGCGTGGGGAGCCGCTTCAACGTCTCCGTGGCCGAGGTGGACAGAGTGGACGACAAGCGCCACGCGGTGATCGCCGCCGCCTGCGTGAGCAACTCCGAGACCCATACGAGCCGCGTGCTGGACGGCGTGCTGCGCTTCATCGAGGGGGAGCCGCGAGCCAGCGTGGTGGCCTGCGAGACAGAGTATCTCTAGGAGCCGAGGATCGGGAGCGGTGGCAACACAGCGGCAGGAGCGCGTGCAGGAGCTGCTCAGGCAAGAGCTCAGCGACATCATCCGCCGGGAGCTGGATGACCCGCACATCGGTTTCGTCA